>NZ_MUFV01000001.1:321666-643333 GCF_002017875.1 Deinococcus sp. LM3
CGAAGCGTTCCAGGCCCCGGAAGGCTTCGGGCACGAGGTCGTCGGACGTCAGGTTGCCATGCAGGTCGATCACGCTGGGCCGCGCCAGACCGTGGCGTTCCCCGACCTCGAAGTCGGTGGGGTCGTGCGCGGGCGTGATCTTCAGCGCGCCCACCCCAAACTCCATCTCGACGGCCTCGTCGGCGATGATCGGCACCCAGCGGTCCGTCAGGGGAATGCGGGCCTCCTGCCCCACCAGATGCGCGAACCGGGGGTCGGTGGGGTGAACGGCGATCGCCTGATCCGCGAAGATCGTCTCGGGCCGCACGGTCGCGATGCGGATCTCGCCGGCCTCGCCGTTGCTGGCCGCTGCCTGTGGGTCGCGCAGTTTGTACGACAGGGTCGTCATCTTGCCCTTGCGGACCTCACGGTCGATTTCCAGTTCCGAGAGCGTCGTCTGCGCCGCCACGTCCCAGTTCACGATCCGCTCGCCCCGGTACGCGAGGCCGTCGTGGTACAGCCGCACGAACTGGTGGCGCACGGCGCGGCTCAGGCCCTCGTCCATGGTGAACCGCTCGCGGGTCCAGTCGGCACTGACACCCAGGCGCGAGAGCTGGTTCAGGATCATCCCGCCGGACTCGGCCTTCCAGTCCCAGACGCGCTTCAGGAACTCCTCGCGGCCCAGGTCGTGACGGCTCACGCCCTGATCGCGCAGTTGCCGCTCCACGACCACCTGCGTGCTGATGCCCGCGTGATCCATGCCCGGCAGGTACAGCGCCTCGAACCCCGCCATGCGCTTGAAGCGGATCAGCGTGTCGATCAGCGTGTTGTCCAGCGCGTGCCCCAAGTGCAGGTTGCCCGTCACGTTGGGCGGCGGGATCACGATGGTAAACGGCGGCTTACCGCTCGTCGCGTCCGCGCGGAACGGTTCGCTGCGCCACTTGGCGGCCCAGGCGGGCTCGATGGCCTGCGGATCGAAGGCCTTCGCCAGCGTACCGGCGTCGTTCTCGGGCGTCTGATCCGGGGTGGTGTCCAGGTCGGGGGTGGTATCGGGGGTGTGGTCAGTCATGCTCGGATCTCCTTGAAACGGGGGGCGGTCAGGGGCGGCAGGTCGGGCGCCAGTCGGCAGTCAATTCGGTAGGATGACAGATTCCGCGCCATCCGGGGGGGCAGACGATGGGGCGGGGCGCAGGGCCGCGTGCGCCCACGGCAGGGCGGCGTCCATCTCCCAGTCCAGCGCGGGCGCGTGCAGGGAGGCCCAGCGGAACCGGAAGGTGACCGGCCCTCGGCGAGGTGATCCCAGGTATCCGGCGTGCCAGTGGGCGCGGTCAGGGCGTACGCGTGGCAGACCTGCCGCGTGAACCGCTGCGGCAGTCGCGCCTCCCACAGGTACGAGGTCAGGAACTCCGGGCCGGTGAGGTTCAGGCCGGACTCTTCGCGCAGTTCACGCAGGGCGGCCTGCTCTGGCGTCTCGCCGGGTTCCACGCCGCCTGCCGGGAGTTGCACGCCGCTGTCGTCCGGGACGTGATCGAACACCAGCAGTTCCGGGTGGGCCGCGCCGCGCATTACGAAGCACACGACCTTCTCGCGCAGGCCGCGCGCGGCGGCGTCGGCGCGGGCTTCTGGCTGGGTTGGGTAGAACGTGACCATACGAGAACGCACCTCCGGTGGGAACGAGGCGGCGGGAATCAGAAAAACGTCCCGTCCGCCGGGCCTCTGCTGAACAGGCCTCCTGCGGACGAGACGTCAAGTGACTGTCCCGCGGTACCACCGCTGTTCCCCGCTGCGGGCGGGGCGCTCTTCGCGCTGTGTCGGGCGCACCCGGACGGATCTACTCTCCCCCGGCGTGGGGAATTTCTGCCGACCTGCTCGCGGGCGACGTTCGCCGGGTGCCTCCCGCGCCGCCCTCTCAGTCTCGGGGCGGGCTTCCTGTGGGCGCGTTCCGCGGGTACTCTTCCCGGTCACTGCTCCCGCAGTATAGGGCGGGCGGGGGGGCGGCGCATCTGCCAGAGGGCGCATGGTCACCGGGACAGCTGAGCCGCATGATGGGTCGATGCCGGAATCGAGTGACCCTGAGGCCCTGCGCCCGTTCACGCTGTACCACCGGGCGGTGCGGGACGTGCGCGGCGACTCCCTGCAGCCCCTGAATGTCCTGCGGGAGCTTCACCCGGACGTGTACGCCCGTGAGGCGGCCAAGTACGTGGGCCGAGAGGCCCTGATGCAGGAGCGGGTGGAGCGGCTGGACTGCCTGTGGAACGACGTTCTGTTCTTCTCCCCGGTGCATCCGGGGCCACTGCTGGACGCCGTGCGGGCCACTGGACGCGAGGTGCCGCCCGTGCGGTTCTGGACGCTGAACGCGGCCGATCTGGACCCGGCGCGGGCCTGCGTGCATCTGCCCCGGCCCTGGCCGGGAGGGGTGAAACCGGAACACGACCCGGCCGACGAGCGGCCCCTGGACACCCGGACGCTGCGGGCCGTCCGTGTGCCCCCGGCCGGGACGCTGGCGCGCCTGCACGCTCTGCCGGCCGGCGCGCCGCTGATCCTGTGGATGGACGTGCCGCACGTGCTGTACCGGGGGTCGGTGCCGCTGGGGGCGCTGGGTGAACTGCGCGCCTGACGCTCAGGGGCCGGTGGGGGCCTGGGTGTCTTCGGGGCCGGGTTCCACGACCTCGTAGCGGTACAGCAGGGGTTTTTTCAGCAGGCCGCGCGGGACGCTGACGGTCGCGTGGCGGTACGGTACGCCCGTGACGGGCGTGCCGGGCGCGAATTCCTGGGTGTGCGCGCCGACCTGCGCGGCCCGGTCGCCCAGGTCGAGGTGGCCGCTGGCGCGTTCGAGGACGTCGTAGGGGTGTTCGATCAGGACCGTGAGTTTCACGGGTTGCCCGGCGAGGCTGCGCAGGGGGTTGGCGGCGCTGCCGAAGGTGGCACGGATGGGGTCGGCGAGGCGTTCGCGGGTGACTTTCAGGCTCAGGGCGTACTCGCCGACCGGGAAGATCACCTCGCGGATCAGGGTGACGCCGTCACCTTCGGCCTCGCGGAAGGCGGCCAGGAGCGCGTCGCGGCGGTTGCGCAGCAGCGTGACGGGCGTGGCGCTGCCGCCGCTCATGGGAAAGTCACCGCGGCTGATGAAGCGTTCGGCGTGCAGCAGGGTGTCCTCGCGGGTGCGGAAGCTGCGTTGCAGGACGCTCTGGTGGGGTTTCCAGTGGCCGCCGGAGTCGCGTTCGAGCCAGTCGGCCCACAGTTCGAAGCGGTCCTGAAAGCGCCAGCTGGGGTGGGTGGGGAGGGTGGCGGCGCTGCGGGCCGCCGGGTCGTGGCGCTGTTCATGGCGCGGCTGGGCGTCCCGTCCGGTGTCGCTGTCGGGGGTGGTGCCTCTGTTGTTCGTTCGCGTGATCGCGCTCATGGGTCCTCCGCTGCGCCTTCCATCATGCCTGACCGGAAGTCACTTTTGGTGGCGGTGCCGGGCGGGCGTTCGGATCGGTCCGGTCAGACCAGTTCGATCAGGCCCGCCAGCAGGAAGGGTCGCAGGGTGTCCAGCGCGGTGCGCGGCGGTTCCTGGGTGCGTTCCAGCAGCGCGCGGACGCTGGTGCTGTCGGAAATCAGGTGCAGCATGCGGTACTGGGGGCGGGTGACGGGCTGCGCCTCGTTCCAGCGGGCTGTGAACCGCAGGCGCTGGTTCCAGTCGGGGAAGGCGCGCAGCAGTGGCGTCCAGGCCTCGCTGTCTTCGAGCATGCGCCGCAGCGCGGAGTCGCGCCGCAGGCTCAGGGTGCGCTGCGCGGGGTGCTGGTCGGCTTCGAAGGTGAAGGTCCCGCCGTCCAGGCTGGACAGGAGTTGCAGGGCCGGGTCGCCGCGCAGGCGGCCCACCTCGGCGTGAATGATCTCGCCCCGGTCGATCCACAGCTGCCCGCCGCGCACGTGGTCGATGCTCAGCCGTCCGGAGCGTCCGCTGGTCAGGAACATCTGCATCACGGACAGGAAGGGGAACACGTTCAGGTCGCCACGCACCATATGCGCTTCAGTCTAGCGCGCTCCGGCCCGCCCGGGTTCCCCTCCCCCCCCAGCGGTGGTCGGGCGCGACCTGCGGCGCGGCGGCGGGCGGCGCCGTGTCAGGATCACGGCATGACCGACCCGCCTTCCCGTGTTCCGGCCGCGCCCGGCCCCGACCGCCGCACCGGAGCCGACCGCCGCACCGAGGCGCTGCTGTCGCTGTGCGCCGCCGACGCGCTGGGCGCCGCGACCGAGTTCAAGTCCCCGGCCGCGATCCGCGCGCAGTACGGCGAGCGGATCCTGACCTACCAGCCCGGCAGCGTGTTCGGCTTCGCGCCGGGCGAGGCGACGGACGACAGTCAGATGACGGTCGCCACGCTGCTCGGCTACCGGCAGGCCGGCCCGGCCGACGCGGAGTCCCGCCACCGGGCGGTGCTGGCGGCGCTGCGGGACTGGCTGTCGGCGGCCCCGCCGGACGTGGGGAACCTGACCCGCCTGGCGCTGCGGGTCACGGCCCACGACCCGCGGCGGCTGGACGGGGGCGCGCTGGCGTGGCAGCAGGGCGGCCTGGACGGCGCCGGGAACGGCGGGTTGATGCGCGTGGCGGCGGTGTGGATCGCCGGGTTCCGGGGAGAGGCACTGGCGACAGAGGCGGCGGTCGTGACGGCCCTGACGCACGCCGACCCGCGCTGCGTGCACGCCTCGGTGTTCCTGACCGGCTGCCTGGAGGCGCTGGCGGCCGGTCAGGACCTGCCGGACGCGGCCGCGGCGGGCCTGCGGGTCATGGAGGGCCTGGACGCCCGCGCCGCGCTGGTCGGGGCCGGGGTGCTGGGGCTGGAGACGCAGGCGGCGCACCGCGCGTTCCGCGAGCGGGACCGGGAGGCGCGCGCGCAGGTGCGCTCGCGGGTCCGGCAGGGGCTGGCCGGGAAGCTGAGTTCGCAGAGCGGGTTCGTGCTGGACACCCTGGAGGCCGCGCTGGTGCATGCGCGCGGCGCGGACTGGCTGGCGTGCGTGGAACCGGCGGCGCTGCTGGGCGACGACAGCGACACGGTCGCCTGCGTGGTGGGCGCGCTGATCGGGGCGCGCGGCCTGACCGTCCCGGCCGGGTTGCGCCCGGACCTGCGCCTGGGGCACTCCTGGCCCGGCTGGGAGCGCGGCTGGCCCGGCGCGGAGCACCTGCCGCCGCTGGTGCCGCCCATGTCCTGAGTGCAGGCGGGCACGGCACTGTTCAGCCGGGGCGCGGGCATGTATACTGCCAGGGTTGCCCGCTACGCACACCCACCCCGGTGGTGGCAGACGTGGCGGAGGAGGCGCATATGAAGAAAGACATCCACCCGAAAGCCGTTCCCACCAAGATCATCTACCAGGGCAAGGTCGTCATGGAGACCCTGAGCACCAAACCCGAGATCCATGTGGACGTCTGGAGCGGCGTGCACCCCTTCTGGACCGGCGAGGAGCGTTTCGTCGACACCGAGGGCCGCGTCGACAAGTTCAACAAGCGCTTCGGCGACAGCTACCGCCTCAAGAAGAAGTAAGACCCTTTCCCGGTCTGCTCGCCCCCGTTCCCAGTGGACGGGGGTTTTTGCTCTTCTGCAGCGGCGCGGCCTGCGGGCCGGGAGGCGGCGGGCTGTGGGGCGGCGGGCCGGACTGCGGTATGCTCGCGCGTGTGTTGAAGTCCCCCTACCACGGCGGTCACCTGGAGGTCATCGTCGGCCCGATGTTCAGCGGCAAGAGCGAGGAACTGATCCGCCGCCTGACCCGCGCGGTGATCGCGCGGCAGAACGTGCAGGTGTTCAAGCCCGCCCTGGACGACCGGTACCACGAGTCGGCCGTGGCCAGCCACGCGGGCCGCAGCGTTCACGCGGTGGCGGTGCGCGGCGCGGCCGACATCCGCGCGCACCTGAGCGGCGAGGGGACGCTGCTGCCCTCGGGCGCGGCAGACCTGCCGGACGTGGTCGGCATCGACGAGGTGCAGTTCATGGACCCGGATCTGGTGCCGCTGGTGCTGGAACTCGCGGACGCGGGCGTGCGGGTCATCCTGGCGGGACTGGACCTGGATTTCCGGGCCGAGCCGTTCGGGTTCATGCCGGACCTGCTGGCCCGCGCCGAGAGCGTGGAGAAACTGACGGCCATCTGCACGGTCTGCGGCGCGCCCGCCACCCGCTCGCAGCGCCTGATCGGCGGTCAGCCGGCCCGCGCGGACGACCCGGTGGTGCTGGTCGGCGCGCTGGAAAGCTACGAGGCGCGCTGCCGGGTGCATCACGAGCTGCGCCCCCCCGCAGCCGGGGGCACGATCCGGTAGAATTCAGGCGACTCAGCCCACAGTTTCCCGGTTCACCGTCCCTGCGCCCGCACCTTACCTTCAGTCCGTCTTCAGTCCGTCTCTTCCCGGTTCCTGCCCGCGCCCGCCACGCCTGAGCTGCTGGTGTGCCGTCCGGCACGTGGATGTCCACCTGTTCGTCTGTGTTGCCACGGAGACCCCTTGCGTACCCTGCATTTTTTCCGTTCCGCTCCCGAAGTGCTGCCTGAACCGGCCTCCTGGCATGCCGGGCAGCGGAGGATGTTCACGCTGCTGGTGTGGCTGGCCTGCGCGGCCTGCGGGGCGGCGCTGCTGGCACAGTACCCGGACCTCGATCCGCTGGACCGCTGGGCGCTGCCGCTGCTCAGCCTGAACCTGATCGGGCTGCAACTGCTGCTCTCGGCGCAGCGCATCACGCTTCAGGCGGCCGTGACCGGCGCGTTCGTGGGGGCGGCCGTGTACGTGCTGCTGGCGCTGAACCATCAGTTCGGCGTGATGCCGCGCACCAACTGGACCCTGATGGAGAACACCTACTGGTTCGCGGTGCTGTACGCGGCGGCCTTCCTGGTGTTCCCGCCCCGGCAGGCGACGTGGCTGGCGTCCGGGCTGCTGGCGCTGTCGTCGGTGATCTGCGCGTATCACCTGACCTTCACGGTCTCGCCGCTGACCCGCACGCACCTGACCGGCGCGTCGGTGCAGTTCCTGCTGATGGGCACGGTCATGACCGTCATGCAGGCCACGCTGGGCGTGCACCGCATGCAGCTGCTGGCGTCGCACGCGGCGGCACACACCGACACCCTGACCGGCATCGGGAACCGCCGCGCCGCCGAGGAGCGGCTGGCGGAACTGACGCGGGCGGGGCAGCCGTACACGCTGGTACTGTTCGACCTCGATCACTTCAAGCGCGTGAACGACATGCACGGTCACGCGGCCGGCGACCTGGTGCTCAAGGGCGTGGCGCAGGCGACGCTGGGGCACCTGCCGCCGGGTGGCGTGGCGACCCGCTGGGGCGGCGAGGAGTTCCTGCTGATCCTGCCCGAGCAGAGTGACCGGCAGGTGCGCGGCATGCTGGACGCGTTGCGACTGGAACTGCGCCACCAGCGGCATGGGAAGGTCAGTGGCGTGACCGCGTGTTTCGGGGTGGCGACCGCCACGCCGGGCGAGGATCCGGAGCGGGTGCTGGGCCGGGCGGACTCGGCCATGTACACCGTCAAGGAAAAGGGCCGCAACGACGTTCACCTCGCGGACCTGCGCCGCACGCAGATCGGCTGAGGAACGCCGCCCCCGGATCGGCCGAGGAACGCCGTGCGGGGGCGGTCCGGGCGAGCGGCCGGTGGGTGTGGGACTTTTCATGGCCGCTGCACTATCATGGGCCGCATGGCGTATACCATTCTCGTCGCAGACGACGAACCGGCCATCCGGACCATGCTGGAGGTCATTCTGTCGGCGGACGGGCACGACATCGTGGCTGTTTCTGATGGCAAATCGGCGCTGGATTACCTGCGTGAACACACTCCGGACGCGATGCTGCTGGACGTGAAGATGCCGCACATGGACGGATTCGAGATCTGCTCGCGCGTCAAACGCATCAAGCGGCTGCGGGACACGCCGGTCCTGCTGCTGACCGGCTTCGACGACGATCAGACCCGTGACCACGCCAAGCTGGTCGGCGCGGACGACATCGTGTACAAGCCGCTGTCCGGCAAGAACCTGCGCGGCCGCGTCAATCAGCTGATCGAGGCGCGCCGCCGTTGAAGCGCGCCGCACGACCGGGGTCCGTATGATCTTCATCGGCCGTTTCCTGAAATTCCTGACGTCGTTCCTGCTGGCCGCGCTGGTGGCCGGGGTGGGAGTGGCGGCCACCTTCGCGATCAAGTGGGGCCGGGAACTGCCCGACTACCGCGAACTGGACAACCTGACCCGGTCCCTGGGGGCCGAGACGAAAATCTACGCGCGTGACAACACGCCGTTGGGCAGCCTGATTCCCAAGGTGGGCGAGCAGGCGATCAGCCGCACCATCGTGAACCTGAACGAGATCAGTCCGTTCATGGTCGCGGCGCTGGTCAGTAACGAGGACCGCCGCTTCTTCGAGCACTACGGCCTGGACCCCTACGGCCTGGGCCGGCAGTTCCAGCGGGTCGCGCGCGGGGATTCCGTGCAGGGCGGCAGCACCCTGACCAACCAGCTGATCAAGAACACCCTGCTGCTCGAGGAGTACCAGCAGTCGCGCGCCCCGGACCGCAAGTTCAAGGAGTGGATCCTGAGCGTGCAGGTCGAGCGGTCGTTCACCAAGGAAGAGATCCTCCAGAACTACCTGAACGCCATCTACTGGGGGGACGGCGGCCCGGTCGAGCTGTACGGCATCTACTCGGCGGCGCAGGCGTACTTCCGGACCACCCCGAAGAACCTGACGCTGGCGCAGAGCGCGTACCTGACCGTGCTGGTCCCCAGCGCCGGGCGGTACTTCAACTACAAGGAGATGCGTCCGCTGATGCGCGTCCTGCTGAGCCGCATGGTCGAGGACCGCTGGATCACGCAGGCGCAGATGGACGCCGCCTGGAAGGAGAACCTGCAGCCGCGCGGCTGGAAGGTCACCTACAACGCCGCCGGGGACATCACGAGCGCCCGGCTGGTGGACCGCACCCAGAAGGAACTGAAGGCCGTGACCTCTACCCGCGCGCCGCACTTCATGGGGCAGGTCGAGAACGAACTGATCCGCCGCTTCGGGCGGGAGAAGGTGTACGGCTCGGGCGGCCTGCGCGTGTACACCACGCTGGACCCGCGCGTGCAGAACGCCGTGGAGACCGCCAGCCGCGAGGCGGGAGGCCTGCCGCCGGGCGCGACGCTGGCCGCCACGATCCTCGATCCCTACACCGGTGAGGTCGTCGGTATGATCGGGCAGAAACTGCGCGGCAGCGAACCCCCGGCCGCCTGGAACAACGCCGCGCAGGGCCAGCGGCAGATCGGGTCGACCATCAAGCCGCTGCTGTACACCACGGCGCTGTCCACCGGGCTGGACCAGTCGCACCGCGAGGAGGACCGGCCCGTCAGTTACCCCTGCACCGGCTGCCGCGACGGCGTGTACTCCCCGCAGAACTTCGAGGGAGCCACCACGTACCGCGACATGACGATCCGCGAGGCGCTGGACCGCTCGCTGAACCTCGTGACCGTGCGGCTGGCCGACCGGATCGGCCTGCAGACCTTCTTCGGGAAGCTGCGCGAGGTGGGCCTGCAGACGAACGACGGCACCGGACTGGCCGCCGCGCTGGGCGCCGTGGAAACCACGCCGATCCGGATGGCGGCGGCGTACGCGCCGTTCGTGAACGGCGGCCTGTACCGCGCGCCCCGGTACCTCAGCAAGGTCACGACCGCGCGCGGCGAGATCCTGTACGACGCCGCCAGCGAGGCCGTGCGGCCCGTGCGCGCCTGGACGCCGCAGGTGGCGTGGCTGGGTCTGGACATGATCCGCGGCGTCGTGAACGACCTGAACGAAAACCAGGGCGGACTGGCCACCCGCGCCCGCTTCGGCGACTGGCCGGTCGCCGGGAAGACCGGCACGAGTAACGGCCCCAAGGACTTCTGGTTCGTGGGCACCACGCCGCTGTACACCGGGTCCGTGTGGGTGGGCCGGCAGCAGGGCGGCGAGATGCCCGTCTACTACTACTCGGGCTACGTGAGCGCCCCGATCTGGCGGCGCATGATGGAACTCGCGCACGCCGGGCAGCCGCTGCGGCAGTTCAGTGAACCGCCGGGCATCCAGTACGTGGACGCCCCGGACCAGCAGTACCTGCCGGGCGTGAAACTGGCCGTCCTGGACCCCCGTTACCGCGACGCGGCGAACACGGACCTTCAGGCGGACGCGCCGGCCCCCGTGCAGTACCGCGAGTCGGACTTCACGCCGGGCGGCAGCGATCCCCGCACCGTGCTGGTCAGCCTGGACCGTGTCACCAACCGCCTGGCGACCGAGTTCACGCCGCCCGAGAACATCGTGGAGCGCCGCGTGGAGATCGGGGCGCTGCCCGCCTACGCCCCGGACCCCTCCCCCACCCCGCTGAAGGACGAGCCGCCGGACCCGGACGCGCTGAAGGCCGCGAAGAGTCAGGGAGGTGCGCCGCAGACCACGCCGGCGCCGGCCACACCAGAGCCCACCACGCCCGGTCCGGCCACGCCCACGCCCGCCGCTCCCTGACCTCTCCGCCCTGACCTCTCCGCACCGCAGCGGTTCACGACCGACCCCTGGCCACCGGCTGGGGGTCGTCGCGTGTCGCCGGTGGCCGCTTCCTCATGCGGGCGTCATGCGGGGCCGCGCCGGCCGGGGCATGATGGGCGGCATGATTCTGCGCCGCGCGCCGCTGCTGTCCCTGCTGCTGATTCTGGGTGCCCCGCTGGCCGGGGCGCGCGTGCGACTGGGCGAGCCGCTGCCCGCGCACCCCTGGGTATCGGCCGGGCGGGAGGTGGTGGTCGTGTACACACACGACTGCGGCGACCTGGGCGACCTGTGGACGGCGCTGCTGGGCAGCGGTCTGCCGGTCCGGGCCGTGAACGCCGAGGGGGTGACCACCCCCGCGCCGGGCGGCCTGAAGGCGTGGCAGGGCGAGGGCGCCACCCGGTTCTCGCGGGCGCTGCGGGTCGGGACATACCCGGCGGTGCTGCTGGTGCAGGACGGCCGGGTGCTGAACGCCTGGGAGGGCACCTTCGCCGGTCAGCTCGAGTGACGGTCCAGGGTCGGCGGGACGCGCGCCTCTGCCGCGCCGGGCGTGCCGGAGGCTAGACTGCCGGCCATATGACTGCCTCTCCGACGTTCGCGGTGGCCTTTCTGGCGGGGCTGGTGTCGTTCCTGAGCCCCTGCGTGCTGCCGCTGGTCCCGAGTTACCTGGGAGTGATCGGCGGCGCGCGGGCGCCACTGCCGCGCGCGCTGGGATTCATCCTGGGGTTCGGGCTGGTGTTCATGGCGCTGGGCGCGACGGCCAGCAGCCTGGGCAGCCTGCTCGCGCCGCACAAGGCGCTGCTGGGGCAGGTGTCGGCCGTGCTGATCGTGTTCTTCGGACTGGTGATGCTGGGCGTGATCCGCCTGCCATGGCTGATGCGCGACACCCGCGCGCTGGCCGACGCCGGCGGGTACGGGCCGGTCGCGCTGGGCGCGGCGTTCGCGTTCGGCTGGTCGCCGTGCCTGGGGCCGGCGCTGGGCAGCATCCTGGGACTGGCGGCCAGCACGGCCAGTCTGAGCAGCGGGGTGGCGCTGCTGGGCGCGTACACGCTGGGACTGGCCGTGCCGTTCCTGCTGGCGGCGCTGCTGTGGCACCGGCTGAACCTGCGGCGCCTGAACCGTTTCTCCGGCGTGTTCGAGCGGGTGGGCGGCGCGGTCCTCGTCGCGGTAGGCATCCTGATGCTGACCGGGCAGTTCACGCGGCTGGCGACGTTCTTCTATCAGGTGATGCCCGAGTGGCTGCAGGTGTGATACGGATTCCGTCTGTTTCGCCAACAATCCGGAACGTCACCGGATTGCTGGCTCCACGTCCGGAACCCGTTTCTCTCTCACTCGCATCCGCTCGGATTGAACGGGCCGTAAAGCCCATTCAATCGGAGTCCGTATGACCGGCACGCCGGGAACGCCCGCCACCCCTGATCTGTTCGCGTTGCAACTGCGGGGCGTGTGGCTGCGCCTGGGCCGCGAGGTCATCCTGCGCGGCGTGACGCTGGACGTGCCGGCCGGTGAGGGCGTGACGCTGCTCGGCGAGAACGGCGCGGGGAAAACCACGCTGCTGCGCCTGCTCGGGTCGGGCCTGCGGCCCACGCGTGGCGAGGGGCGGGTGCTGGGCTTCGACCTGCGCGACAGCCGCTCGGTGCGGGACAACGTGCACCTGATGCCGGTCGACGGCGGCCTGTACCCGGACCTGACCTGCGAGGAGAACCTGAGGTTCGCGCTCACCATGCACGGCCAGCCGGGTGACGTGGGCGCGGCGCTGCGGCGCGTGGACCTGCACGGGGCCGCGACCCGCCGCGCGCGCTTCCTGTCGGCCGGGATGCGCAAGCGACTGGCCCTGGCCCGCGCCCACCTGCTGGCGCGGCCGGTCACGCTGGTCGACGAACCGTTCGCGAACCTGGACGACGCGGGGCGGCAGCTGGTCCTGAACCTGCTGGGCGAGCTGCGCGCCGGGGGCGGCACGCTGGTCGTCGCGGCGCACGAACCGGCGCTGGCCCGTCAGGTCGCGCCGCGCGCCCTGCGGCTGCACGCCGGGCAGCTCACGCCGGCCTCGCCGGAGTCCGCGTGACCGGCCAGTCCCGACCCGGCCCCCGAAACCCCGGCCCCCGCAGCGGCGCGTGGGCGGTCATCCGCGCGGTGGCGGGCAAGGACCTGCGCGTGGCGGGCCGCACCCGCGACACGCTGCTCGCCACGGCCTTCTTCGCGGGGCTGGTCCTGATGGTGCTGGGGCTGGCGCTGAGCAACTCGGTCCGCACGCCCGACCAGGGGGCCGCGCTGGCGGCCGGGGCCATCTGGACGGCGCTGGCCCTGGCGGCCGCCGTGGGCGCGCAGCGGGCCTTCGCGCAGGAGCAGGAGGCGGGCGCGCTGGAACAGCTGCTGCTGTACCCCGGCCCGCACGGCGCGCTGTACCTGGGCAAGCTGCTGGGCGTGCTGCCGCCCCTGCTGCTGGTCGCGGCGTTCACGGTGCCGGCCGGCCTGATCCTGTTCGGCGCGGCCGAGGCGGTCACGGCCGCCGGGCGCGCCGTTCCCTGGGCGGCGCTGGTCCTGACGACCGCGCTGGGCATCCTGGGGTTCGCGGCCGGCACGACCTTCTACGGCAGCGTGACGGTCAGCCTGCGCGCCCGCGAGGCGCTGCTGCCCGCCCTGGCCTTCCCGATCCTGGTGCCGGCCGTGATCGCCACCGTGAAGGCCACCGCCCTGCTGCTCACGGACGGCTGGAGCGCCGAGGTCGCCACGTGGCTGACCTTCCTGGCGGCGTTCGACCTGGGGACCGTGATCCTGGCGACCCTGCTGTTCCCCTACGCCGCCGAGAGCTGATCCGGACTCCGCTCCGGCCCGCGCTGGCCGCGACTGGTGACGGCGGTCAGTCCAGGCCCAGCGCGGCGCGCGTTTCGCGCAGGTGGGCGCGTTCGCTCTCGGCGAGGTCGTGTTCGCCGTGCAGTTCGTGCCAGCGGATCAGGTCCTCGCGGCTGTCGGTGTCGAGCGGGTCGGCGGCGATCAGGATTCGCAGGGCGTCGCGCCGGCGCACGTCGCTGTCCGGCTGGGCGCTGGCGTGGACGCGCAGGGCGTCGTGCAGCAGCCGCTCGGCCTGGGCGCGTTCCTCACCGAGTTCGGCCGGGAGGTCCGGCAGGACGCTCAGCGGGGCGGTCAGGGGGCGCAGCAGTTCGGCCAGTCCGGTCAGGTCCTGGCTGCGCAGCGCGCGGCGCAGTTCGGCCAGGTCGCTGATGACCGGGAACAGCAGGTGCAGCAGTCCGCGTTCGGTGCCGACGACCGGCACGCCGAAGGTGGCGCGCAGGTGGTACACGGCCGTCTGGAGGCTGGCCAGCGGGTTCTTGGCGCCGGGCCAGAAGCGGTCGGCGAGCGTCTCGCGGGATTGCGGGTGGTCGCTGAGGGCCAGGGCGACCAGCAGCGCGGCGCTCTTGCGGGTCGGGAAATCCCCGAGCTGCACCTGCCGGCCGGCGTGCGTGAACCGCAGCGGCCCGAGGGTCTGGATCCGCAGCGGGAACAGGGCGCGGGTGGCGGGGTCCTGCGCGAGGCTGGCGAGGGGCGCGGCGGCGCGGCTGCCGAGCAGCGACAGGTACCCGTGCGTGCGGATCAGGTCGAGGGCCTCGGTCAGGTCGTCGGGGTGGGCGCGGCTGAGCAGGGCGGTCACGAGTTCCAGTCGCGCCTCCTCGTGGCGGGCGGCCGTGATGACCGGGTCCAGGTCGCCGCTCAGGAGGGCGCCTTCGAGTTCGGCGCGCAGGCCCAGTGGGGAGGCGCCGCGCAGCGCGGCCTGCGCGGCGTCCGGCTGGCCCAGTTCGCGGTGGGCGCGGGCGCGCAGCAGCGCCGCTTCGGCCTGCAGGCTGCGGTCGCCGTGCTGGACGTGGCCCAGCAGCGCCAGAGCCTGCGCGGGATCGCCGGTCTGGAGGGCCATGACGGCCTGCACGCGGCGCAGCCACCCGAAGGTCTGGGCCGACGGGTGCTGTTCATGCAGTCGGGCAGCCCCGTCGAGGTGGTGGGCGACCTGCGTGAGTTCTCCCAGGTACACGTGGCATTCGGCGAGGTTCAGGTGGGTCAGGGCGGCGTCGTGCGGGTGGTCCGGCGTGAACAGCAGCAGGGCGCGGCGGTAGGGGCCGAGGGCCTCGCGCAGCAGGCCGCGCCCGAAGTGCAGCGCGCCGAGGGTTTCGAGGCTCTGCGCCTCGCGGGTCAGGTCGCCCGCCTCGCGGAAGGCGGCGACGGCGCCCTGCAGGCTGCGTTCCGCCTCGGCGTGCCGGCCGAGTTGCACGAGCAGCGTGGCGCGGTTGTACCCGGCCTCGCCGGCCGTGACGCCCTGGCCCTGCGCGGCGCGGCCGAAGTCCCGCAGCGCGGCGTCGGTGTCGCCCTGCAGGGCGCGCACCACCCCGCGGGCGTTGTGGACGGTCGCCCGCAGTGGGGCGTCCAGCGGGCCGCTGAGGGCGCGGGTGTACAGCGTCTCGGCGTGCGGGGGGTCGTGGGCGGCGCGGGCCAGCAGTCCGGCGAGGTACAGGGCCGGGGGCGCGGCCCGCCAGGGTTCCGGAAGGCGGCGCAGCGCGGCGCGCAGGCTGGCCTCGCCCTGGCCGGCGCGGGCGACGCGGGCCAGGAGGGTCAGGTGCTCCTCCCACAGCGCCGCGTGGGCCAGGGTGTCGAGCGCGGCGTCCGGGTGGGTGTCGGCCAGGGCCTGGGCGGCCTGCCGGGCGTCATGCGGGTCCGGATGCGGGGCGAGGAAGCGGCGCAGCGGTTCCGGGAAGGTCCAGCCGTGCGGGTCCGGCCACAGCCAGCCGCCGCCGTGCAGGGCGTCCAGGTCGGCGCGCGGCACGTTCAGCCGGGCGGCGGTCGCGGGGGTGATCAGGGTGGACACGGCCAGCCGGGCGGCGCTGGCGAGAAGCGGTTCGGGCGGCAGCAGCGGCCAGAGCAGCGCGGTCGCCAGCGGGTGCAGGTGGGGGGCCGGGTCGTCGGGCAGCCGGGCGGCGAGTGGCAGCGCGGCCGGCCAGCCGCCGCTGTACGCCAGGGTCGCTTCGTGCTGTCCGGCGCTCAGTTGCGGCAGCGCGGCGCTCCAGTCGGCCTCAGCGAGCAGCAGGTCTGCTCCGCTGAGGATCAGCGCGCCGGTCTGGTCGGCGGGCAGCTGGCCCAGCTCGCCGCGCCGCTCCGGGCACCACAGCCAGTCTCGCTGACCGGGGACGGGCGGGGTGCGCTGCACACTCCAGCCGCGCTCGGCCGCCCAGGTGCGCAGGGCCGGCTGGTTCGCCCCGACGTCCACCGGGGCCACCACGCCGCTGGCCCGGTCCAGTCTGGAAAGCAGCCGCTGGGGCAGTGGAGCCATCCCTGAAGTATAGGGCGCGGCCTTCAGGGCGGCTTCCCCCGGACGGCCGTGCCGGGGCGGCGACCGACCCGGACGGGGGTGTTTGCGATTTTTTTGAGGCGCGCCTGCTTCAATGACGGTACGCCTCACCGGTTCCACCCCACGTAACACCAAGGAGCTCACGATGAAGAAAGTGTCCACGATTGGTCTGGGTCTGACGGTCCTTCTCGCCGCGTGCGGTCAGAGCACCCCGCAGTCTTCCCTGCAGGCGGCGGCGCCGCAGGGCCTGACGGCGCAGGGCACGCCCACACTGTCGGCGTGCAGCGCCCTGTACGCCCAGGAACCGACGGGCGTTCAGGTGGACGGTTCGCTGCGGTACGGCGAGACCGGCACCCTGCTGCTGACCTTCCTGGACGACACCAGCAAGGGCCGCGCCATCACCTGGATGGACTCCACGCTGGACGTGGACCTGGGCAGCGGCCTGGGTGCGTTCGAACACCTGCCCATCGTGGCGCTCAGGACCCTGATCACGCCCGCCCTGGTCGAGACCCTCCAGGCGAACCTGCCGGGCCTCGCCTCGATCTACCAGGACGCGCCGCTGCAGTACAAGCTGGCCGAGAGCGTGAAGTTCATCGGGGCCGACACCGCCCAGAGTTCCTACGGCGTGACCGGTAAGGGCATCGGCGTGGGCATCATCGATTCGGGCGTGGACGCCACCCACCCGGACCTGGCGCACACCGCCAAGAACGTCAAGCTGGTGGGGCCGATCACCGACACGCCGGCCGGCGGGTACCTGTTCGTGGACCTGCCGAACACCGACACCAGCAGCGGGCACGGGACGCACGTGGCCAGCACCATCGGCGGCAGCGGCGAGGCCTCGGCCGGCAGCCGGATGCGGCGCGGCGTGGCGCCCGGCGCGACCCTGGTGGGCGTGGGCGCCGGCGACGGCCTGAGCATCCTGTACGCGCTGCAGGGCTTCGACTACCTGATGAAACCCGAGGTGCGCGAGACCTACAACGTCCGCGTGATCAGCAACTCGTGGGGCAGCAGCGGCGAGTTCGCGCCGTACAACCCGATCAGCATCGCCTCCAAACGCGCCTACGAGGCCGGGATGGTGGTCGTGTTCGCCGCCGGGAACGAGGGCCCGGACGCCAACACCCTGAACCCCTACTCGGCCAGCCCCTGCGTGATCAGCGTGGCCGCCGGCGACAAGAAGGGCTACCTGGCGGACTTCAGCTCGCGTGGCCGGCCCGGCGACACGCTGGTACACCCCGACATCACCGCTCCCGGCGTGAAGATCAGCGCCGCGCGCGCCCTGACGGGTCTGGCCGCGACCACGGTGCCCGACACCGACAACCCCCGGTACTCCAGCATCAGCGGGACCAGCATGGCGACCCCCCACATCAGCGGCGTGGTGGCGCTGATGCTGGAAGCCAACCCGAAACTGAACCTGGACGGCGTCATGAAGATCTTCAGCAAGACCAGCCGCAACATGTACTACGTGGCGACCGCCACGAACGGCTTCGATCCCGCCCAGGTGGTCGTGAAGCAGCGCGAGGAGTGGGAGGTCGGGTACGGGTACGTGAACGCCGACGCCGCGGTGCGCGAGGCAGCCAAGCTGAACCCCAGCCGCTTCACGGTGCAGACCACCGCGCTGCCCGGCTGGAGCGGCACCGTGCAGACCGCCGTGTGTGCCCCCACCGTGAACTGCGTGCAGAACGCCCAGGACAGCTACACCCTGAACGTGCCCTCGGGCGCCAGCGTCCTGCGCGTCTCGACCGAGTGGGGCAACCCCGCCTTCGACCTGGACCTGGAGGTCTACAACCCGGCCGGGCAACTGGTGGGGTCCAGCGCCCAGGGGGCCAGCACGGGTGAGGCGGTCAGCATTCCCAGGCCCGTCGCGGGGAACTGGCGCGTGGTGCTCAAGGGGTACCTGAACGCCCCGACCACGTACACCGGCAAGGCGGCCGTGGACCGGATCGTCAAGCAGTAACGGCGAGTGCCTGGCGGCGCGGCCGGAGCCCCTGTGCGGGGGTTCCGGCCGCGCCGCTCTGCGCCGCGCGGGGACACTCGCACTTGCCCGGCGGGGCGTCTGGGCGGGATGCTGCGGGCATTCGGTATGGACTGCCCGGCGCGGCGACCGTCACGGTCCTGACTCACGTCCGGGGTTCAGAATGGGGAGCGACATGAAAAGAGACCTCACGACAACACTGCTGGGCGGCGCGACTGCGGTTACGCTGCTGGTCGCGGTCGGGCTGGGGCTGAGTGCGCCGCTGGACATCAATCAGGGGTCGCTGGTGCGGCTGATGTTCGTGCACGTGCCCAGCGCGTGGCTGAGTTACCTCGCGTACGGCGGGACGGGCCTGTTCGGGCTGCTGTACCTGATCCGGCGTCAGCGGCGCTGGGACCGGCTGGCGATGGCCAGCGCGGAGATCGGGGTGCTGTTCACGGTGGTGACCATCGTGGGCGGGATGCTGTGGGCCAAACCGACCTGGGGCACGTACTGGGTGTGGGACGCCCGCCTGACGACCACCGCGCTGAGCCTCGTGGTGTACGGCGGGTACCTGCTGATCCGCACGCTGATCGACGATCCGGAACGCCGGGCGCGGGTATCGGCGGTGGTGGGCATCGTGGGGACGCTGTACGTGCCCGTGAACTACATGGCGGTCGAGTGGTGGCGCGGCGTTCACCAGACGCAGACGCTGAAGCTGCTGGACGGCATCCGCTGGGACGCCGCGCCGGTGTACCTGCCGACGCTGTTCATCTCGCTGGGGGCGTTCACGCTGCTGTACGCGCTGCTGCTGCGCGTGCGGGGCGTTATGGCCGCCCGCGAGGAAGCCCGTGAGGAACGCGAACTGATGAACGAACTGGGCGCGGCGCAGCCCCGCGCGGAGGTGGCCCGTGGATAAGTACACCGCCTACGTCGTGATCGTGTACGTCGTGACCTTCGCGCTGCTGTTCGGGTACCTGGGGTGGATGTGGTGGCGACTGCGCGCCCTGCGTGACGAGCCCGCCGACGGAGCGCCGCAGTGAGCGACCCCTCCTCCTTCCCGCCGCCCCCCACCCCGCTGGGGCAGGCGCGCCGGCGCCGGCGCAGTCCCTGGCCGACCGTGCTGGGCGTGGCGGCCCTGGTGGGCCTGACGGGCTTCATCGCCTTCGGGAACCTGAACCGCTCGCTGGAGTACTTCGTGACGCCCACCGAGTACCGGCAGCAGCAGGCGCAGTTGCAGGGCCGCGCCATCCGTATCGGCGGGCTGGTCCGGGACGTGCAGTACGACCCGCAGTCCCTGAACCTGCGCTTCGTCGTCTCGGACGGCGGGGCCAGCTTCCCGGTGCAGTACCAGGGGGCGGTCAGCGACCTGTTCAAGGAGAACCAGGGCGTGGTCGTGCGCGGCGAGTTCCAGGACGGGACCTTCCAGGCGTCGGATCTGGTCGTCAAGCACTCCGAGGAGTACAACGTCCCGAAAACGCAGGCGGAGCTCAAGGACCTGCTGAACACCACCGAGTAAGTCTGACGCCGCCCCTGTCCGACCCCGCCGGATCGCCGGCCCACCCACGCGGGCCGGGCCTGCCGTCCCGCGCGGCCCCACCAGAGAGGTAACCCGTTGTGAATCCGCTGAACCTGATCTCGTTCTCCTCCAGTCCGCTGGGCGCGCTGGGGCAGCTGAGCCTGCTGGGCGCGCTGGCCTTCAGCGTGGCGGGGCTGCTGCTGTCGGTGCTGGGCGGCCTGCGCGGCGACGCCCGCGTGACCGAGGCGGCCCGCCGCGCCACCTGGGCGGTGTTCGCGTTGCTGACCCTGGGCCTGCTGGTCCTGATGACGGCGCTGCTGCGTGACGATTTCACGGTGCGGTTCGTGGCCGAGCATTCCATGCGGGCCTCCCCGACCTGGGTGAAGGTGACGGCCCTGTGGGGGGCGCTGGAGGGCAGCATCCTGCTGTGGGCGTGGCTGCTGGGCGGCTTCACGTTCATTCTGAGCCTCACGCTGCGCCGCGATGCGCTGCGGCCCTGGGCGCTGGGTGCGATGTTCGTGAGCCTGCTGTTCTTCGTGGGCGTGGTCGCCACGGTCGCCTCGCCGTTCACGCCGGTGGCGACCGTGCCGCTCGACGGGCGCGGCCCGAACCCCGCCCTGCAGAACCACTGGATGATGGCGGTGCACCCGGTCCTGCTGTACCTGGGCTTCGTGGGCCTGAGCGTGCCGTTCGCGTACGCGGTCGCGGCGCTCGTGACGGGCCGCCTGTCGGACCACTGGGTGGTCGTCACGCGCCGCTGGACGCTGATCGCCTGGGCGTTCCTGACCGCCGCGATCGTGGCGGGCGGCTGGTGGAGTTACGAGACGCTCGGCTGGGGCGGGTACTGGGCGTGGGACCCGGTCGAGAACGCCAGCCTGATTCCGTGGCTGCTGACCACCGCGTTCCTGCATTCCATCCAGATTCAGGAACGCCGGGGCCTGATGCGCTCGTGGAACGTGTGGCTGATCGTGCTGGCGTACTCCAGCACCGTGCTGGGCACCTTCCTGAACCGCAGCGGCATCGTGCAGAGCGTGCACGCCTTCGCGGGCGGGCCGGTCGGGCCGGTGTTCCTGGGCTTCCTGGCGTTCCTGCTGCTGGCTGGCACGCTGCTGGCCGCGTGGCGCGCCCCGGCGCTGCGGGACGACGCGGACCCGCCCGCCCCGCTGAGCCGCGAGGGCGCGTTCCTGGCTGGCAACTGGCTGTTCGTGGTGTTCTCGGTGATGGTGCTGGTCGGCACGCTGTTTCCCACTTTCGTGGAGGCCGTGCAGGGCCGCCGGGATTCCAGCGTCGGCCCGGCCTTCTACAACGCCTTCGCCATTCCGCTGGGGCTGGGCCTGCTGGCCCTGATGGGCGTGGGTCCGCTGCTGCCGTGGCGCCGCGCGGACGGCCAGAGCCTGCGCCGCGCGCTGACGCCGCTGCTGCTGAGTGGCGCGGTCACGGCCGCCGTGGCGTTCGGGCTGGGCGTGCGGCACGCCGGGGTGCTGGCGACCCTGGCCCTCTCGGCGTACAACGTGGTCGGCCTGACGCTGCTGACCGCCCGCGCCGCCCGGCAGGCCGGCAGTCTGGGCGCGGCGCTGGGCGCGCAACCGCGCCGCTACGGCGCGTACCTGGCGCACGTGGGCCTGATCGTGCTGGCGCTGGGGCTGGCGTTCAGCGGCACGTACCGCCGGGACGCGCAGGTGACCCTGAACCTGAACGCCGCGCCGGTGCGCCTGCTGAACGAGCAGTTGCAACTGACGGACCTGCGCACGGTGCGCCGCAGCGACGGCGCGGCCGACGTGGCGACCGTGCAGATCGACGGCCGGCCCTTCCAGGCGCGGCTGAACACGTACACGCAGGGCGGCGACACGGCCTTCCCGTCGCCCGCCGTGCGTTACGGCCCGCTGGGTGACACGTACGTCGTGATGACCAGCGTGGACCCGCAGGGCCAGTGGGCCAGCGTGCGCCTGATCGAGTCGCCGCTGGTGTCGTGGATCTGGTGGGGCACGCTGATCGTCTGCGTGGGCGCGTCGTTCACGCTGATCTCGCCGCGCCGGGCGGCCGTCCGCGCGCCGTCCGGACTGGCCCCCGCGACCGACTGAATCCCGGCACTCCCCTCCACGTCCCGGCCCCTCCCCTGCCCTGGCGGCCCCCGCCTGAATGCCCGTGACGACCCGCCAGACCGAAAAGGACTTCCATGACCCACACTCCTCCCCCGGCCCAGCCCTCCACCCCGCCTCCTGCCGCGCCCGCCTGGCGGCGGTTCCTGCCCCCGCTGATCGCGGCGGCGCTGGTCGCCGGGCTGGGCGCCGCGCTGCTGCAACCCGCGCGCAACGCCACGACCGGCGGCCCCCTGATCGGCAAGCCCGCCCCGGCCTTCACCCTGGAAAGCCTGGACGGCGTGCCGGTCAGCCTGGAGGGCCTGCGGGGCCGTCCGGTCGTGCTGAACTTCTGGGCGTCATGGTGCGGCCCGTGCCGCGAGGAAGCGCCGATGTTCCGCGAACTGAGCGCCCGGCAGGGCAGCGGCGACGGACTGGCGGTCGTGGGCATCCTGTTTCAGGAGACGAACGAGCAGAGCGCGCGGGACTTTATCCGCGAGTACGCGCTGGCGTACCCGAACCTGAAAGACCCCCGCATCGACACCGGCGTCGAGTACGGCGTGAGCGGCATTCCGGAGACGGTGTTCATCGATGCCGAGGGTGTGGTGCAGCACATGGACCGGGGCGGCCTGACGCGCGAGCGCCTGAACGTCGGCCTGGAGAAGATCGGCGTGCCCGCCCTGTGACGGTCATGACCACCTCACCCCTGTCCCCGGTGCGCGGCGTGCTGGTCGCCCTGTTGTGCCTGCTGACCCTGCTGACCGGACGGGGAGCAGCACAACAGACCGGCGCCCAGCAGACCGGAGCCCAGCAGACCGGGGCGCCGACCCTGACGCCCGCGCAGGAGCAGCGCGCGGTCGCCATCCAGAAGAACCTGCGCTGCCCGCTGTGCGACACCGGCGAGTCCATCGCGGACTCCCGCAGCGACATCAGCGTGAAGATGCGCGAGTCCGTGCGCGAACAGGTCGCCGCCGGACGCACCGACGGGGACATCTACGTGTTCTTCGCGCAGCGCTACGGGAACTTCGTGCTGCTCGACCCGCCCCGGACCGGCAAGGGCCTGCTGCTGTGGGGCGCGCCCCTGCTGGCGCTGGCGCTGGGCGGGGCGGTCCTGTGGTCGTTCCTGCGGCGCGCGCCGAGCAGCGCTCCCGTGACGGGCCTGCCGGACGAACCGTTCGATCCGTTCCTGGAACAGGTGCGCCGTGACACCCGCGCCGGCACCGACACCCGCGCGCCCGGCGGCCCCACGGACGGAGGCCCGGCGTGACCGCCGTGAGCCTGCTGCTTCTGCTGCTGGTCGTGGGGGTCACGCTATGGCTGGTGCTGGAACCCCTGCGGTCCGGTCAGCCCAGCGACCCGGACGCCGAACCGCGCGCCCGGCTGGAGCAGGACCGCGACGCGCTGTACGCGGAACTGGCCGCGCTGCCCGACACCGACGAGTCGCAGCGCCGCCGTCCGGACCTGGAACGCCGCGCCGCGCTGACCCTGCGCGCCCTGGACGCCCTGCCGCCCCGCCCGCGCCCCGCGCCGCGCACCCGCACCCTGGCCCTCGGGGCGCTGGCCGCCGCCTTCCTCCTGACTGCCGTGGGCGCCGTGACCTTCGTGCCGCGCTGGCAGCTGGCGTCCCTGCAACCGGCCGAGGCCGCGAACGTGCAGGCCACACTGCGCCTGCCGGGCCTGAAAGCGCAGGCCGAGCGGACCGGCGCGGCCGCCGATTACCTCGCGTGGGGCAAGGCGGCCTTCGATTCCTCCCGGTACGATCAGGCGGTCACGGCGTACGGGAACGCCCTGAAGCTCGACCCCCGGCAACCCGAGGCGCTGCGCCGGCTGGGCATCCTGCTCCTCACGCGCGGCGAGCAGACCGGCGAGACCCTGAGTGCCGAGGACGCGCAGCGGGCCGCGCTGCTGATCCGCACGGGCGCGCAACTCGCGCCGGACGAACCGGAATCGCAGCTGCTGCTGGGCTTCGCACTGGCCCGTTTCGGGCAGGACGATCAGGCGCTGGCGGCGCTGGAACGCTACCGCACCCTGGACCCCAGTGGCCGCGACGCAGACGACCTGATCACCGCCATCCGCGCCCGCCAGAACGACAGCGACCCCGCGCTGCGCGTGTACGCCGCCAGCTGCGCCAGCTGCCACGGCCCCAGCGGCGGCGGCGGTATCGGCCCCAGCCTGCGCGACTCGGCCCTGACCCGCGAGGCCGCGCGGCAGGTGATCGTGCAGGGCCAGGGCGCCATGCCCGCCTACCCGGACCTGAAGACGGACGACCTGAACGCCCTGCTGGACCTGCTGGAAAGCTGGCAGGACACCGGGAGCCGCTGAACGTGCCGGGTGACAGGACCCCGGCCCGCCGCCTGACCCGCCGCGCGCTGCTGGAACGCTGGTGGCTGCTGCCGGTGGCGGGCACGGCCGGCACGTTCGGATATATGGGCTGGTACGCCACGCGCGTCACGACCGGGAAACGCACGGCAGGCGCACCCGACTTCCGGCCTGCGACCCCGCAGCGCGTGGCGGCCCTGAGCGACCTGAGCGGCGAGTGGGCCGAGCAGACCTTCACCTTCGCCGGGCGGCCCTGCACGGTGCTGCGCGTCCCGCAGGACGTGCCGGGGGCGCTGCCGGACGGCGGGTCGTTCCTGATCGCTTACTCGCGGGTCTGCACGCACCTGGGCTGCAACGTGAACCTGGTGCGCGACCCGGAGATCCTGGCCTTCGCGTTCAATTACCGTCCGCCGCGCGAGGAGCAGCACCCGCAACTGGGCTGCCGCTGCCATTACAGCGTGTTCGATCCGCTGCGCTCCGGCGAGGCCGTGTTCGGCAAGGCGCTGCTCCCGCTGCCACGCGTGCAGTTGCAGCGGCGCGGCGCGGACCTGTGGGCCACCGGGATCGAACCTGCCCCAGACTTCACGGGATGACGCCCACCCACGCCCCCCTGTCCTTCACCACCGGGAACGTGCAGGCCGCCAGTGCCGTGCTCCAGGCCACCGCCACGCAGTTGCAGGCGCGCGGGCACACGCTCTGGCCGCCCGACAGGCTCACGCCGCAGCACCTGCAACGGCACGACCCGCCCGGCGGATGGCACGTCGCCTGGACCGGCGCAGCGGCGACCCGCGAGGCCGTCGGGTGCTTCTGCCTGCTGACCAGCGACCCGCCCTTCTGGCCGGACGATCCGCCGGGCGAGGCGCTGTACCTGCACAAACTGGCCGTGCATCCGTCTGCGCAGGGGCAGGGGCTGGCGCACACGCTGCTGCGCGAGGCGGCGCGCGTGACCGCCCTGGCCGGGCGTCCCTGGCTGAAACTGGATACCGACGCTGCGCGGCCCGCCCTGCACCACCTGTACGACTCGTTCGGGTTTGAACGCTGCGGGCAGCGCGAGGTGTTCGGCCTGACCGTCATCCTGTACCGCCTGCCTGTCCCCGCAGCGGGCGGCGGCCTCCCGTGAAGGAAACCGCTGCCCGCTGCACAGGTGTCGTTACTTGGGCGCGATGGTGTCCCGGACGGCGTAACTGAACGGAACGCTCAGGCGTGAGGTGGCCTTGCCGTAGTCGGTGACGTCCACGGACAGGGTTCCGGCGACGGTCGTGCCGGGGGCGGGGGCTGCGGCGAGGTTCAGTTCCAGGCAGCCCTGCGCGGTGAAGGCGTTGTACAGCTGCGAGAAGTACGCGTCGAGATCCCCGGCGGCGACGTTGCTGCGGAACAGGCCGCCGGTCTCGCTGGCGATGCGTTCCATCTCGGTGAAGTCGAGGCTGCCCGTGGCGTCCAGGCCGATGGCGTACACGGGCACACCGGCGGCCTTCGCGGCGGCGATGGCGTCGTCCGGCGAGTTGCTGCTGCTGTTGTCGATGCCGTCCGTGAGGGCCAGCACGATGGGGTTGGGCCGTCCGGCGCGGCTGGCGACCTTCACGGCGTCCACGACCGCGTCGTAGAAGTTGGTGCCGCCACTGGCGTACGTGGCGCTGTCGATGGCGGTGTTCAGCGCCGTCTGATCGGCGGTCAGGTCCTGGTGCAGCACACTGCCGAGCATGCCGGCCGACGGCGTACTGGTGGCCTCGAAGGACAGCACGGCCGCCTGACTGCCGCCGGTCATGCGCGCCACGAAGGCCTTGGCGGCCGCGCGGCGTTTCCCGTCCGGGTCGGTGCTGCGCATGCTGCCGGTCGCGTCGAGGGTGACGGCGGCCGTCACGGTGTTCTGCACGCTGACCTGCCCGCACACGCTGACCGTGCCGCTCACGCCGGCGGTACTGAACGTCACGGACGGGTTGCTGAGCGTGCCGGTGGCGGCCTGCGTGCCGCTCAGGGGCGTCACCCCGAACTGCACCTGCGTGGGGCTGAGGACGCGCGTGCCGTTCAGTTGCATGGTCGTGGCGGTGGGCGTGGTCGGAGCGGGCGTTCCGGCGGGGCCGCCGCACGAGGCCAGCAGCAGCGACGCTCCCATCAGCGCGCCCCAGGTGCGGCGAGGCAGTGGGCGGCGGGACAGCGGAGCGGTGGACAGGGACGGCCGGGCAGACTGGGTGCGCTGGGGCATGGTGGGTTCTCCTGGGTGGCGCGTGACCATGGATGGTCGGGGCGGAGGGTGCAGGTGGACGGGCAGGATCCGGTGCAGCCGTGTCATACGGAGTCTGGTTGAACGGGCTGCAAAGACCGTTCAATCCGAGCGGATGCGACTCGTAGAGCTGCCCTGCAGAGTGGGAGAGAAACGGGTTCCGGGCGTGGAGCTGGCAATCCGGTGATGTTCCGGGTTGTCAGCGAAACAGACGAAATCCGTATCAGGTGCGCCCGACCATCTGGGCACCGCGCAGCAGGTCGTCCTGGGCGACCCGCAACAGCTTCACCTGACTGCTCAGTTGCGCCACGCCCGACCGGACGAGCTCCAGTTCGGCGGGCGTGGTCCAGCCGGGCCGGGGAATCAGGCGCAGCAGTTCCTCCAGGTGTGGGGTGTCGGCCAGGGCGCGCAGGTCGCCGCGCAGGGCTTCCACGTCGCGGGTAAGGCCTTTCAGGTCGTGGGTGACGCGGGTCATGGCGGTTGCCGGGGCGGGCGCTGCGGGTGTGGCGGCTGTGGAGATGGTGACCTCGTCCTTCATGCTGGTTCCTCCTGGGTGAACGTGCGTGGTGCGCGGTGGGGGGCGGGTTCAGGCCGTTGACTCCCCCCCGGAAGTTGCACTGAACCTCGCCTGCATTCATCTTCGGCACGGGCCGTGATCAGACCGTGATCAGGTCGGCCCCTCCCCATGACCGGACAGCGGCCACCTGTGTGCGCGACCCGGCCCGGCCGTCTGCGCGGCACGGTAGATTTGGGGGAATGCAACTACCGTTCATCGTGAGTGCCGGGGAAGCCCTGACTGACCTCGTGACCGCCGGGGGGAACGCCTGGCACGCCCATCCGGGCGGCGCGGCCTGGAACGTCGCGCGGGCCTGCGCGTCGCTGGGGGTGCCCAGCGCCTTTGCCGGAGCGGTCGGGCAGGACAACTTCGGGGACGACCTGATCCGCGCGTCCGTGGAGGCCGGGCTGGACCTGCGGTTCATGCAGCGCGTGCCCGCCCCGACGCTGCTGGCGGTGGTGTACAGCGCCAACCCGCCCGCGTACCGCTTCCTGGGTGAGAACAGCGCCGACCTGCACTTCGACCCGACGCGCCTGCCCGCCGGGTGGCTGCGCGAGGCCCGCTGGCTGCACGTGGGCGGCATCAGCCTGGCGCGCTGGCCGCTGGCGGACACGCTGCTGGGCCTGATCGAGACGGCCCGCGCGGCCGGCGTGAAGATCAGCTTCGACCCGAACGCCCGCATCACGCACCGCCACCCGGACTACCCGAAGGTATTCGAGGCGGTCGCCCGCCGCGCGGACCTGATGAAATTCAGTGACGAGGACCTCGCGTTCTTCTTCCCCGGCGTCAGCGAGGCGGACGTGCTGCGCCGCCTGCGCGGCCTGAACGCCCAGGCGCCCATCATCGTCACGCGCGGCGCGCAGGGAGCGACCCTGTACCACGCGGCCGGACAGGCGAACCTGCCCGCCGCGCCTGTGCAGGTCGTGGATACCGTGGGCGCCGGGGACGCCCTGTGCGCGGGCCTGCTGGTCAGCGCCGCCGAACGCCCCGAAGCCCTGTGGAGCGAGCACCTGCGCGTCGGACTGGCCGCCGCCGCCGCCGCCTGCGCCCACGCCGGCGCGTACGCCCCCACACGGGCCGACCTGAACCTGTAATACGGACTCGGATTGAATGGGCTGCAAAGCCCGTTCAATCCGAGCGGATGCGAGTAAGAGAGAAACGGGTTCCGGACGTGGAGCCGGCAATCCGGTGAAGTTCCGGATTGTTGGCGAAACAAACGGAATCCGTATAAGGGTTGATGGTTGAAAGTCGATGGTCGACAGAGGGAAGGCCCGCTCTATCGACCATCGACCGTTGACTTTCGACGCCTGCCGGGCTTACAGCACGAGGTGGGCGTCGTCGTGTTCGGCCATCATGCGCAGGAAGGCGTCCACGTACTGCGGGTCGAACTGACGGCTGGCCTGCATGCGGATCTCGTTCACGGCGCGTTCGCGGGTCCAGGCGGGTTTGTACGGGCGGGCGTTCGTCAGGGCGTCGAACACGTCGATGATCGTGAACAGGCGGGCCGTGTCGGGGATGGTGGGGCCGCGCAGGCCGCTGGGGTAGCCGGTGCCGTCCCAGCGTTCGTGGTGGTACCGCACGAGGTCCAGGGTCTCGGCGGGCAGGAAGTGCAGGTCCTGCAGCATGTCGTACCCGATGGTGGTGTGCGTCTGGATGACCTTGCGCTCGTCCGGGTCCAGGGGGCCGCGTTTGTGCAGCACGCTGTCGGGAATGGCGAGCTTACCCAGGTCGTGCAGGTACGCGCCCCAGCGCAGCGCCTTGACCTGATCCTCGTCCCAGCCGAGACGCCGCGCGAGGCGCACGCTCATGCTGACCACGCGGGTGGTGTGGCCGCCCGTGTCGTCGTCGCGGCGTTCGAGTGCGGCGCCCAGCGACCGCAGGGTCAGGTCGTTCGCGTCGCGCAGGTCGCGGATGGCGTTCCACTGGCCGAGCTGCGCGCCCAGAATCCGCGCGAAGGACGCCACGACACTCTTCTCGACCTCGTCGTAGGCGCTGCCGTCGTTGCGGGTGAGGATCAGGACGCCCAGGTGCGTGGAGGCGCGGCCGTACACCGGGGCGACGTGGTAGCTCTGCCGCTGGGGTTTCTTCAGGAGCGCCAGGGCTTCCTCGGCCACCCAGTGGTCGGCCTGGACGCTGCGGCTGTCGTTGTCGCTGGGGTGGATGGGGCGTTCCAGGAACGGTTCGAAGGCGCCCTTGGCGGCCAGGATGTGCGGGGTGCCCTGGCGGTAGGCGACGAAGGCGAGGTTCGGCGCGACCTGCAACTTGTCCAGGATGCCGATGCCGGCGCGGATGATGGCGTCGGCGTCGCGGGCCTCGGCGAGGCGTTCGCTGCCGGCGCGCAGGGCCGTGATGGTGTTGCGTTGCCACGCGAGTTCCCGCACGACGCCCTGCTCGCGCAGGATCATGTACCCGGTGGCGCCCAGCACCAGCAGCGCGCCCAGCAGGTCGAGCGGCGTGACCGACGAGCCGGGCAGTGTCAGTGACACGACGAACGCGACCGAGTAGGCGGCCAGGGCGCTCCAGCGCAGCGCGCCGCTGCGGTTCATGGTGACGGCGGCCATCAGAAGGGCGCCGGCGGCCATCAGTCCCTGAAGACCCTGGTAGGCGGCGTAACCGAGCAGGGCTGCGGCCAAGAGCAGCAGCAGGGTACTCCAGGGGTTCGGGCGGGACACACGCGGAGTGTAGCACCAGCATGAACTTTGATTAAAGGTCGCGGGGGCCGCAGCGGCAGTGGAGAGGACCACCCGACGTGGGTGTCGGCCAGACTGAACGGACGGCCCGGCCGGACTGGGCAGCCTGAGCGGATGGCGGTGGCCAGCACGGCATCTGCGCCCCGGCGGCTGCCTGGCACTCCTGGTGGCCGGCTCCCCTTGTGGTTCAGATCGGCGCGCCGGTGAACTTCATCGATGCTTCATCTGACCGGGAGCTGACGTGAACCCTGTCACCGCACCACCCGCCACGCAACAGGCGGGACCGTGCGGCGCCGTCACACCAGACAACGCGGAAAGAGGATCAGGCGGGTTGCAGGGTAGGCAGGGCGCGGTTGTGCGCGTCGACCAGCACCACGCGGGGTTCCAGGTGACGGGCCTCCTCCTCGCTGAAGTTGCCGTAGGCGGCGATGATGACCATGTCGCCGGGCTGCACGAGGTGGGCGGCCGCGCCGTTGATGCCGATCACGCCGCTGCCGCGCGGGCCGCTGAGGGCGTAGGTGCTCAGGCGGTTGCCGTTGGTGATGTTGTAGATGTCGACGCGCTCGTTGACCAGGATGTCTGCGGCGTCCAGCAGGTCCTGATCGATGGTGACGCTGCCGACATAGTCGAGGTCCGCCTGGGTGACGGTCGCGCGGTGAATCTTGGCCCTGAACATGATGCGTTCCACGAGCGGGCATTGTACCCGTCCCGGAGCGGCGAACAGCGAGCCCGCTCACCAGCCCGCCAGGGACGGGCGGACTGACCCGGCCCCGGATAGACCGGCGGGCAACCACCATTCCCTCCGGGCGGAGGCGAGGGGGAGCGGATCAGTCCGGGAGGGTGCCGTCCACGAACACGGTCTTCTGGTCGGTGTAGTGGACCTGTCCGGCGGGCGCGCCGCGCGGCTTCCAGACGTGCTTGATGCGGGTGTAGTCCACCGGGACGTTGCTGCTGCCGCGCGCCTTGCTGTTCGCGGCGGCCAGCCGCGCGGCGAACAGGATGTCCGGCAGGTCCAGTTCGCGCGGGCCACTGCGGACCAGCACGTGACTGCCGGGGTACCCCTGCGCGTGGAACCAGAAGTCCATGCTGCGCCCCACGCGGTGGGTCAGGGTGGCGTTTTCCTTGTTGTTGCGGCCCACCAGCACTTCCAGGCCCGACGGGCTCGTGAAACGGGTGCCGTAGGGACTCTTCTCGGGTTTCTCGCTCTGCACCTGCGCGGCCAGTTCACTCAGCTGTTCCAGCGGCGCGAGGTCCAGGTCGTGCACGCGGGCCTCGGCTTCGGCCAGCTCGGCGCGCAGCGGTCCCTCGCGTTCGGCGAGGCGCAGGTACACGTCCTCGCGGCGGCGGGCGCGGGTGTAGCGCTTCTCGGCGTTCTGCACGGCGCTCAGGTTCGGTTCCAGCGCGACGGGACGCTCGCCGCTGCCGTCGAAGGCACTCAGCAGGACGCTGGCCGCGCCGGGCTGAACGGTGTGCGCGTAGGCCATCAGCAGGTCGGCCTCCTCGCGGTCCTGCGCGGCGTCGCTCAGGCCGGCCTCGGCGCGGGTCACGTCGGCCAGCTGGTTGCGCAGCAGGGTCACGCGCTTTTCCAGCGGTTCGCGCAGCGCCTTGCGGAGGTTCGCGGCCTTCTCGCTGCGGGCGGCCTCACGCGCGCCGCCCTCCATGACCCCCTCGCTGACGGTCGGGTCCTTGACGACCGACTGCGCGGCCTTCAGCGCCTCCGGCCAGCGCTCGCCCGGCGGCTGGTCGGGGCTCAGGTCGGCGCGGCGGGCCAGTTCGGCGCTGAGCAGCGGCCCCAGTCCGTCCAGCCGCTCGCGCCAGCGGCCGATGGGCAGCGCGGCCAGTTCGCGCGCCTGGTCGGGGCTCAGGCTGCGCGGGTCGAGCTTGTCGTAGGGGGGTGGGGGCGTGTACGGCCCGCCGGTGCGGATCGTCCGGAAGCGGTTGCGGCTGTTCGTGATCTCGCGCGCAGCCATCACGATCCGCCCGCCGAAACCCTCGCCGGCGTCCAGGACCAGCAGGTTGGCGTTGCGGCCCGTCACCTCGAACAGCAGGCGGGTGGGCGGCTGGTCCACGAAGCCCGTCTCACCGGAGAAGTGCAGGGCGATCACCCGGTCGAGTTTCAGCTGCTCGGCGGCCAGCAGGTCCCCGCGCACCCGGTTCGCCAGGAACCGCTGAAAGGGACTGCGGGGGTCGCCGCGCAGGCGTTCGCGGGACAGGAACACCACGGGTTGCGGCGGCCGGTAAGACAGCACCAGATTGGTGCGGCTCAGGCCCGCGCCTTCCAGCAGCAGCGCGGCCGTGGTCTCGTCCGGGAACACCCAGCCGAGGGTGCGCAGGGGCAACTGCGGACTCAGGTCACGCAGCACTCGCGCGAGCATCAGGCCTTCGATAGCATCACCATTGGCTTCGCATACAATCTTTTTAGCATAATCAAATATATCACATCCGCAATTAAAGTTAAAATTCCAGTGATTAGTATGAAATTCATCCTCTCTAGATAATAAAATCCTATCAAATAAAGAAGCGACCCGATAAGCTTCGTTACCGCCAATAGATATGACTTATAGAAATTAGCACCTACAGTAAAAATGAAAGCAATGGACATATATAAATTTTGTAGGAATGCAGAGTACCGGCCACCATAGTCAATTCCGTAGATTTCAATTATTGAGATCTGAATAGCAATAAATGAAACCAACATGATGACTATCGACAAAAGTATAGAGCTACTCTTATAAATAATAAGATTCTTAAATACGTAGATTAAGATGATAAAATCCAGAATTAGCCAAAGAATATCAATTGCAAGCTGAATAGTTGGAGGCCTTGATAGCAGTTTCAAGGAGTAAACAAGCTCCCAAGATATATTTAGACAAATGGCGGAGATTGGGATGTTTATTTTTTGATTTTTGATAGATATTATAATAGATAATACATATGTGGCGATCCAAAATACGCCTCCCACAAAAATTGCAGCCATTATTCCTCCCTCCTGTATATAAGGAAATAATTAAAGCATATGAAGATATAGTTTAATGTTATAATTTTGATACAATCTTTTCAAATGTTTTTTTAATATGAGAAAGAGCTAAGTCTACTGATATATGCCTACTTTCTTCGTCAATACTAGACATATCATCCAGAAAAGATATTACCAGTTTTTCTATAGATTCTTTATAGCCCCCCGACACACTAATATTCTGGTTTTTGTAACAAATTAATCCGGATACTTTGGACTGCATAATGTCATCTTTCAGATCTTTTAGATCGTCAATTATTTGTGTGCCAAATAAAATCATTCGTATTTTTTCTATTATGATAGGACAAGCGTGCGGGTCAATTTCTTTTATAATAGCGTGAAACATGGCGGATTTTCTCACAGAGTCGTTCTTATATAAGATATATGGATTAAGATTGGAATTTTTGATCGTATTACAATGGGATGCGAGTAAATCTAATCTATCTATAGTATAACGGGATGAGGAAACAATATTAGGCCAGATAGATACAGATTTAGATACTAGAATATCATACAGTGCTAAGTATTTTGGATCAGAAATCCTCTCATCTATAATATCATCCAGTACTAATTGACTATCTATGAAATAACAGGCTGACTCGGTTATTTTTTCGATCTCAGTATAATTACTGTTACTTTTCGCCAGTTCATAGATAATGAGATTATATATCTGAGGACTTTCTAGATTTAATTCTAGCTTATCTGATAATGCGCTTGTATCCTCATCGCTTAAGCCTATCTCTTTGATTATATTTTTAATATAAGCATTTCTTTTCGCTTGTATCATCCTGACTTCATCAACCATGCAATTTCCCCCAGAAGTATATGAGCTGCGTATATATAAATCTGCATATGATAACAATTGCGAATAATTTCGCTATCATTATATATCCTTTCCTGTAAAAAGGGCTTTTAATTATACTTGTAAGAATTAAGTACCCATCTGAACCCTGATTGAGCGGCACTAAATTGAAAACAATAATAGCAAGTACGGAGTTCATTGCCCATTCTATGCCAGGCACATTAGTATGCACTTTGACCAATGATGCAATAAAAAAGACATAATTTCCAAAAACTATTCCCCCAAAATTTACCAACATCGCCTGTTCTCTTTTGAGGTGGTATATCTGATTGATCTTGACAAATGCTGATGGGTATATGAAGAAAAGAAGCCCAAGCCCCACTCTTTCTGCCTTTATACCCATGAATGATGCAAAAGCTATATGCCCTAACTCGTGTATAAAAATATAAATCAGCACTAATATATACACGGTTAAATAATTTATTTCGCCGTGAATTGGATTTTCAAAGTGAATAATAAGTGCAAAAAAAAATAATAATGTAGAAACTATAAGACTCAGCACTGCATGCATAGCACCAAATTTACTAAGTATTGGAGGATTAATTTTAAGCGAACACAATTCAAATAAAGGAAATATTTTTCGCTTGGAACTAGTGCTTATAGAGCCCCCAGCAATATAACCAGAGTCCCACAGCAATTTAACAAAATAGTCATATTTATGATCGTTGAGCTGAATGTTATGGTTGCCGTTAATAAAAATATCAGTGAAGTACTCAACAGCTTCGAACCTTATTTTTAAAGGCACACATTCAGCCAGCGTCAGTATCATGTCGCCGTTCTGATTTTTGGAAATTCTTACTTCATCTTTTATCTTCATAAATTTTAATCGTGAGAGAGACGAACCCTCTCACGATTCCTCAAAATTAACTTACTCTATGGAGACTTTAAATTCCGATGCGAATTCCAACATCCACGCCGTCCTCGCTTCCCCCGCCGCATCCAGTTACAGGTGCCCCAGGAGTAGGGATTGGCGCAGTGCACATATCCAAGCGCTCTTCAAGAATCTCAACCAAGTCGAAATCAATAACATCGGACACGATATCAAGCTTCTTCATTATTCTCCCTGCGATGAAATAAAAGAAAGGTGGCCGTTTACTTTTTTACCACGTTTACTCACCGCTCAAAAAGCTTACAACTGTGACATTTCAGCCGTGCGCTAGATTGACGCAACATGTCTATACATCAGATCTCAATCCCCGAGACTTTTCGAAAAGTTCGTGTGGGACGGCATCAAAAAGTCAACGTCTGTGCTTAGCGGTCGGCCGAAAGGTCAAGTGCCCAGTCAGCGCATCAGGCTGGTCAGGACCGCGACGGGGTCCTGACCGCGCAACTGCGCGGTCTCCACGGTGGACTTGATCCGCATGTACGTCTGCGCACCCACCGCATTCTTGCTGCACTGCGAGACCTTCCGTCTGTGATTAGCGGGTATCATTTGTAAAGTCGGCACCAAATTTGCCGTCCAAGACGCTAGAAATGACTACCCATTAAAGACACTTTGCCTTTTTAGCTAAAAACATAAGCGTGCTGGACGCGGTTTTTAGAAATAATAGTCTGGATTACAATCGGTACACTGGGGTATTATTCCTTGGAGATGCCTCGGATATTTTAGCGCTGGGACGTCAAATAGCACTTCTGGCAACTTGTCTAGCTCCCCCCGCTAATCACAGACCATCAGGCTTAACCAGCGGAGACCACTGGCTTTCACGAAGTACCCATGGCTGGACCTCACCGGATCACGATAGATGCCTCGGGCGCTGATCTTTTTGCCGGTCCGTCGTTCGATGGTGTCGTCCAAGCCTAGAACGAGCGGTCCAGAGGGCACAAAGGCAGTCAGGAGCAGGCTGAACAGCACCTGACTGGCCTGAAGACTGGACCAGCGCGCCCGACTCAACAGACGGTGAAATGTACCGAACCTGGGATCGTCGGCCAATCCGAGTACCCGGAGAGCGGCGGTCACCGTCCGCTTCCCAGGCGACAATATTGCCCCGACCACAAGGAGTTGGACCTGCGGCCAGACCCGTGCCGATAAGAGCGGGGCGAATCCTTGCAGGACTCCAGTGAACCAGTTCGGCAGCAGTGTCATGCTCAAGTCTGACAGGGGGAGCGGCATGCCGCTCCCCCTGTCAATGGCCAAAGTCCAGCTTAAGCTTTCAGACTTACAGCCATTGTAGCCAGTTACCAAAAATTACCTAAACGGAAGTAGAACCGCCCGGTGCCAGTCTGGGGGCTGAAGCCGTAGTCGAAGCGTAGGCTGGGCAGCAGCGCCCCGCCGATGCCGAGGTTCAGCTGCACGCCGGCCCCGACGCCGTACTTCAGGTCGAAGCTGGTGTTGGCGGTCGTGGCGCTGCCCCAGGCGCTGCCAGCGTCCGCGAAGACCACGCCGTACAGGCCCTGCGCGATGCCGGAGTTCAGGCCGAAGTCGTAGCGGTACTCGGCGCTGGTGGTCAGGTAGTTGGTGCCGAACAGCGCGCCGTCGTCCAGACCGCGGATCTGGCGGGAGGCGTTGGCGCTGCTGCCGCCGCCGATCGAGTAGCCGGTGCCGGTGGGGGCGGTGCCGACGCCCAGGGTGGTGCCGGCGTTGGCGCGCACGGCGAACACCTGCTGCTTGCTGGTCACGCCCAGGGATTTCTCCAGGGTGCGGCCCAGGCCGTAGTAGGTGCTGACGCCGCCTTCCAGGTCGCCCCAGCGGACGTTCTCGTTGTTCTGACGGCCGAAGTTGTACCCGGCGGTCACGCCGGCGCGCACGCCGCGGTCGGGGAACTCGGGGTTGGTGGTGCTGTCGTAGCTCAGGCCGGTGCTGACGCGGGTGGTCAGCGAGGAGTCCGGGACCAGCGCGGCCGCAGACGCCTGATCGAAGGTGCGGGTCTGTTCGGTGCCGCTGGCGTCTTTGTACTTGACGACGTTTTCCTTGTCCTTCAGAGCCTCGAGGTAGTACGTGGAGTATCCGGTGCCCACGCTGACGCGGCCGTACAGGTTTGTGGCGAGGCTGCGCCCGGCACTGACACTGAAAGAGTTGTTGCGGGTGGTGTAGTCCCAGCCGGTGTCGGTCTTGGCGGGCGTGTCGGTGTCGGTGCTGATCAGGGGGTTGTTGCTGACCACGTTCGATCCGGCGCTGACCGACAGGCTGGTGGGGGTCTTGCGGAAGTCCAGGAAGTCCAGGTCCAGCCAGGGAATGGCGTAAGAGACGTTCCCCAGGAGGTTCTGCCCTGCGTCGTTCTGCACGCCGCCGACCGAGACCGTGAAGTTGTGGCCCAGGCCGAACACGTTGCTGTTGGTGTACCCGGCGTCACCGCCGAAGCCACCCGCGAAGGCATCGTAGGTCAGGCCCAGCCTGACGGGAATGCCGGTGGTGGTCTCGGCGAGGCCCAGCACGTACGTGACATTCTCGGGGTTGGCGGGGTCGCTGCGGACGCTCTCGGTCACGACGCGCACGAAGCCCAGGCGACTGATGCGGCCCAGCGCGGCGTACAGGTCCTTCTGGTTGAAGGCCTGACCGGGTTCCGGCAGTTCGCGCAGGATCACGCGGTCCTTGGTGTTGTGCTTGCCCTGCCACTGCAGTTCGTACCCGGCGACCCGGACCTCGCGGGTGTTGAAGGTCAGCACGCCACCGTCGAAGCTGATGGCGTCGCGGGTGCTGATCTCGTACCCGGCCTTGCGGTACACGTCACGGATGGCCAGGAAGTCGTCCTGGGCGAGCTGGGGGCTGTACACGTCCCCGGTCTTGGTCTTCACGGCGGCGAGCAGGTCGGCGGCGGGGACCAGGGTGTTGCCCTTGACCTCGATGCTCTTGACCGGCCCGGTGGCCACGCCGGCCGATCCGAACAGCACCGTCACCTGCGCGGGGTTCTGCGGGTTGGGCTGGATGGCGAACCCGACGGGTTTACCGGTCTGGTTGGCCAGGGTGCGGACGTCGGCCTGCAACGCGGGGAGGCTGATGGGCTGCCCGGCGCGGGTCTGCAGGGTGGGGTTCGTGACGCCCAAGTCGGTCAGGTCGACGGTGGAGACGCGGCCCTCGATGACGCCGATCTTCAGCACGCCGCCTTCCAGGGTGCTGGCCTGGGGGTTCACGCCGGACTGCAGGTAGCCGGCGGCGTCGTAGGCCTGCTGGAGTTGCTGCACGGCGGCGAAGTAGGCGTCCGGGGTGAAGCGGCGGGCGTCGTACAGCGGCTTGAAGATGGAGGTGACGGTGCTGGCGGGCAGCAGCGTGACGCCCTGCACTTCCACGCGGGTCAGGGGGGCGGTCTCGTCGACGACGAAGTTCACGGTGACGGTGCCGTCGGATTCGGTCTTCACGGCCGCGCTGATGCTGGGCGCGAAGGGGTACCCCTCGCCCTGGAAGTTGCTGGCGAGCGCGGTCTTGGCCTCGTCGATTCGCTGGGTGTTCAGGGTGGCGCCCGGCGCGATGTTCAGCAGGTCCCCGACGCTCTTCTTGAAGCCGTCGGCGGGCAGGAACGTCAGGCCGGTGACCGTCACGTCCTTGATGGTGGCGTTCGGAACGACCGTGATGAACAGGCTGTCCTTGCCGCCCACGCTGCGCAGTTCGGCGGTGGCGCTCTTGAAGTAGCCGCTGGCGACGACTTCCTGTTCGACCTGCCGCAGGTTGATGCTGGATAGGGGCGCGCCGCTCTGGACGCTGAGGGTGGCACGGACAAAGTTGGCCAGCAGTTCACTGGTACCGACCACGGTCACGTCCTGCACGGTCCCGGTCGTCTGTGCGACGGCGGGCGCGGCGAGGAGGACGGTCACGGCGAGCGTCATGGGGTGTCGCATTCTTCTCCTAGTTTCGCACGGAACCCTGAAATCGCCCCCACCGGGGAGAAAGGTTGGGGGCTGGGGACGGCGAGCACTGCGCTCACACTTGCCGCTGCGTCCCTGAGAAGGGTGAAGGTTCTCTGCGGATGGCTTGCGAGGACCGTGGGCGGGCGTGGCCCCCGCCGCAGCCGGAGCGCGCTGCCGCCGCCTCCGGCGCAGGCTTGAGTGCGTCCGCCGATTGGGTGAGAATAACGGACGTGACGGTTTATCAGCAGCGCCCCGCCGGTCCGGCCGGGCAACAGGCCCCGGCGGGGTCACCTTGAGCGTCCCGGCGGTTCTGGCCGCCATCCGGCAGGCCGAAGCGCAGGCCGGGCGGCCCTCCGGCAGCGCGCGGCTGGTGGCCGTGACCAAGGGCCAGGACCTGCCCAGCATCGAACGCTGCGTCCTGGCATTCGGGGCGTTCCCGCTGGGCGAGGGCCGCGCGCAGGAACTGCGGGACAAGGCGGCCGTGCGCCCGGACCTGGAATGGCATTACATCGGCACACTCCAGCGTAACAAGGTCAAGTACCTGCGTCCGGTCACGCTGGTGCATTCCATCGAGGCTGTCTGGCAGGCCGAGGCGATCGCGCAGGCCGCGCAGGGGTGGGGCCGCGCGCCGGACGTGCTGCTGCAAGTGCATAACAGCGAGGCCCAGAAGCACGGCCTGAGCGGCGCGGAACTGCCGGGCGCGCTGCGCGAGGTGCAGGCCACCGGCCTGACCGTGCGCGGCCTGATGGTCATGGCCCCGGATGTCGGGGGCCTGGAGGACGCCGAGCGGGACGCGCGGCTGCTGGCGCTGTTTACGGACACGGCCCGGCGGGCGCATGATCTGGGTCTGTCAGAGTTGAGCATGGGCATGAGCGGGGATTACCCGCTGGCCGTTCGCGCAGGAGCCACCCTCGTCCGGGTGGGAAGGAGTCTGTTCTCGTGAAATTCACCCCTCTCGACGTGCGTCATCAGGAATTCCCGACCCGGCTGGGCAGTTACGACCGCACCTCGGTCCGCGCGTTCCTGAACGAACTGTCCGACGACATGGAAACGCTGCTGCAACAGCATCAGGCGCTGCGGGACCAGCTGACGGGCCTGGAGCGGCAACTCGAGGAGCAGCGGCAGAACGAGGACGAGATCCGCCGCGCGGTCGTGGCGGCCGAACGGATCTCGCACGAACTGCGCGAGAACGCCGTGCGGGAATCGGAGCTGATGATCGCCCAGGCCACCCTGCAACGCGACGCGACCCTGCGGGACGCCGAGAGCCGCCGCGCGGAACTGGAATCCGGGCATCAGGCGCGGCTGGCGGCGCTGGAGGCGGCGTTCCGGGGGCGCTTCGCGGACATGGAACGCGAGCATCACGAACTGATCCGCGAGCGCGAGCGGGCACAGGCCGAACGCTTCGCGGAACTGGAGCGGGCCTTCTCGGAACGGCACGCCGAGCTGACCTCGCGGCTCACGGCGGCCCGTCAGGAGTACTCGCAGTTCCTGAGCGGCTACCGGGCGCTGATGTCGTCCTTCACGGACCTGTCCGGCCGGCACGTGCTGTCCGAGGAGGCGCCGCTGCCCTCCACGCCGCTGCCCACCGGCCCGCTGTCGGCCACCCCGCTGCCCCCACTGGCGCCGGAAGCGGCTGCCGCGCCCCTGCCGGACACCGCACCGGCCAGCGCCGCACCAGCCAGTACGCCCGACTCCGGGAATACCGACGCGCCCGCTCCCCGCGCGGAACCCGACCTGACCCGTCACGCGCTGGTCACGCCGTCCGGCGGGGTCAAACTGGCTGGCGCCCACCCCACGGGGAGTCAGGCCGACAGCGGCGACACGCCACTGCGGGTCGAGGGGCAGCAGTTCCTGTGAGTGGCGCCGCCCCGGAACGCGCCCCGCTGCACGGGCGCCTGTCGGGTAGCGTCCCGACCCGCACGCTGCCGGTGTCGGACCCGGCGTTCGTGCGCGACCCGTACCCGCTGCTGGCGCAGTTGCGCGCCGACGCGCCGGTGTTCGTGGACCCGGCGCTGGACCGGGTGGTGCTGACCCGCCACGCGGACATCAGCGCCGCGCTGCGCGACCGGCGGCTGGGCCGCAGCGCCCTGCACCGCTACTCGCGGGACGAGCTGGGCTGGCCGCGCCCGGACCCAGCGCAGGCGAACTTCGATGCGTTCAACTCCAACCACCTGCTGGACAGCGAACCGCCCAAGCACACGCGCCTGCGCTCGCTGGTGGGGCTGGCGTTCACGCCCCGGCGCGTGGAGGCGCTCCAGGGCCGCATCGAGGCGCTGCTGGCGGCGCAACTGGACGGCCTGCGCGAGCAGGGTTCTTTCGATCTGGTGAGCGCCTACGCCGAGCCGCTGCCCGTCACGGTGATCGCCGAGCTGCTGGGCGTGCCGGAGGAACACCGCGCGCAGCTGCGGCCCTGGTCGGCGGCCATCGTGAAACTGTACGAACCGTCGGCAGGCGCGGCAGATCAGGCGGCGGCCGAGCAGGCCGTGCTGGACTTCAGTGCGCTGCTGCGCGAACTGGCCGCCGAACGCCGGGCCGAACCGCGTGACGACCTGATCACGGCGCTCGTGCAGGTCGAACAGGACGGCGACCGCCTGAGCGCTCAGGAACTGATCGACACCTGCATCCTGCTGCTGAATGCCGGGCACGAGGCCAGCGTGAACGGCCTGAGTGCCGGCGTGCAGGCCCTGCTGCGCGACCGGCGGCACTGGGAGACGCTGGTGCAGGCCGCGCCACATGAAGGCAGTCTGCCGGTGTTCCGCCGCGCCGTCGAGGAACTGCTGCGCTTCGACACGCCCCTGCCGATGTTCGAGCGGATCGTGCTGGACCCCGTCACACTGGGCGGCGCGGCGCTGAACCCCGGCGACCGGGTCGCGCTGCTGTACGCCAGCGGCAACCGCGACCCGCAGCGCTTCGAGGCGCCGGACGAACTGCGCCTGGACCGCGACCCGAACCCGCACCTGACCTTCGGGCTGGGCATCCACTACTGCCTGGGCGCCCCACTGGCCCGCCTGGAACTCGCCATGAGCCTGCGCGCCCTGTGCCGCGCCCTGCCGGACCTGCACCTGGGCGGCCCGGACGCCGCGCAGTACACGGGCGGCTTTGTGATTCGCGGCCTGGACCGCCTGACTGTGCAGGTCGGGTAGCCCACCGTGAACGCGGCTGCACCCACAGCGGCGCAGGTCACGGTGCCAGGGATAGAGGCGCGGTGGCCGGTCGGTTCCGTGGGGTCGGTCACGCCGCTGGGCGGCGGCAGCGTGAACGCCGCGTACCGCGTGCAGGCCCAGGCCGGAGTCTTTCACCTGCGGGTGTACCGCGACCCGCGCCTGGACCGGGCGCGGCGGGAACACGCGGCCGTGGGGGTAGCCCGCGCCGCCGGGATTCCCACGCCGCGCGTCCTGCCCACCCACTCCGGCGACACCGTGACCGACCTGAACGGCCACTGGGCGGCGCTGTTCGAGGTGGCCCCCGGTGCGCCCATCCCGCGAGCCACTCTCACCTCCACCCACGCAGCGGCGCTGGGCGCGTTCCTGGCCGACCTGCACGCACGCCTGCCGCGCCGCGTGGACTTTCCCGTGTCGGTGCTCGGCCCGCCCACCAGCGCCGGGGCCACCCGACAGGAATTACGGCAGGTCGAGGCAGCCATCCTGGCCCTCCCCCACCCGGATACGGTGGACAGCTGGGCGCTGGCCCGCACCCGCGAGCGCCTGGCGCACCTGCACTCCGCGCCCGATGACACTCCGGTGGCCGACCACCTGCCCCGGCGTTTCCTGCACGGTGACTATCACGACGGGAACGTGTTCTTCCTGGGGGAGCGTCCGGCCGCAATCATCGACTGGGAGCAGCCTCGCCTCGCCCCGCGCGCCTGGGAGATCGTGCGCGCCCTGCACTTCTGCTTTGCGCTGGACACCGTACTGGGGACTGCGTTCCTGCGCGCCTACCGGGCGCACCAGCCACTGGCGGCAGATGAACTGCGCGCCGGTGCAGAGCTGTACGGCGCGCTTCAGGAACGCAACGTCTGGACGTACCGCAGCGTGTACCTGGAGGGAAACCCGGCGCCGCGTGCGTTCATCCGTCCGCCGCCGTACCGTCCGTTCCCGGCGTTGTGGCAGGAGGCCGGGCTGCGCTGACCAGACCGGCGAACGGTTCCCACCACGCCGCTGCCAGCGAGCCGCGCTGCGCCTGCGCGTGGGCCTCGTCGGGGCGGTCCAGGGCCAGCAGGGCCAGCACGCGCGCCGGGCTGCCGGGTTCGCCCCGGTCCAGGGCCTTGGCGGCGGTCGCGGCAGCCTTACGGGCGTTCAGGGGCCGCTGCGCGTGTGCCAGGACGGCCAGCAGGTGCGGGTCGGCAGGCTGGCCGGTCAGTTCGGCGACCTTCAGGCCCTCGGCCAGGGAGCGCAGGGCCGCGAAGTGCGCCGCGCGATCGGCGCCGCTCAGGTCCTGCTCGGCGTTCAGGATTGCGGCGGCGATCAGGGCGTTCCCGTCGCCTTCCGCGCGGGCCAGCCGAGCGGCGTGCGCGGCCAGGGCGGCGGCGTCCGGGGCGCGGTCCAGACGGGCCGCTCGGGCATGCAGAACCGCCGGGCGGGCCGTATCGGGCTGGCCACGCAGTTCCTGCCGGGCCGCTCCGGTGCTCCCCAGTCGCAGGTACGCGGCCGCGCGGAGCAGCGGCTCGGCCGACCAGTCGAGGGTCAAGTGCGGGCGGCCGAGCCGCAGGGCGTGCGCTCCCGCGTGGGTGCGGTCGCCGGGGGGCAGGATCGCGAGGGCCGCGCGGGCCTCCGAGTCACCGAGGGTCAGGGCGGCCGTCAGGTCCATCACGCCCGACACTATGCCACCGGCAAGGGGCCACCGGCGCGAGGCCACTGGCAGAGGGCCAGCCGCAGAGGGTCACGCGGGAGCGCAAGCGCCATACCCGGACGCGATGTGCGCGGGGCGGATGCGGCCCGGCAACGGGGTCAGGCGCTGAGGGCCAGATCCAGTCCCAGGAAACGCCACAGCGAGCGGCGCGGGACGCGCAGGCCGCTGGGATGCTCGACCGCGCCGAGGCGACCGTCGCGGATCCAGCGGCGGACGGTGCGTTCGTGGGTGCCGGTGAAATCGGCCACTTCGCTGACTTTCAGGAGTTTGGGCATGTTCTGGTACTGGTCGGATAAGGTCATGGTGCTGGCCTCCTCAAACGAACGTGGGGCCACCACACGGCAGCCCCACACACAAGTTCAGATTCTTCACGCTGGCGGTCTTGCCCGCGCCGCCCGGCCCGCCGCATCGGCGCGGCGTGTTCGGGAGGTGGGCGGTCACTCGTTTCAACTTGCACAGAACTTACCACAGCCCCCGTCAAGTGCAAGTCAGGGTTGCCTTACCCGGACCTTCAGAATCGGCGGGACGCTACAGTCGGGGCCGATGAGTCTCCTGACGCAACTTTCCGGAACGTTCGTGAACGTGGGCGCGGTGCTGCTGGGCACCCTGCTGGGCCTGACCATCGGCGGGCGACTGCCGGAACGCACGCAGCGCACGCTGCTTCAGACCCTGAGCCTGGTGACGCTGTTCATCGGGCTGGACATGGCAGGCAGCCTGAACCGCGTGCAGGGCGGCGCGGTGCCGGGCGTGATCCTGGCCCTGATCAGCCTCGCCGCCGGCGCCGTGATCGGCGAGGCGCTGGGAGTCGAGGAGGCCCTCGAGCGCCTGGGGCAGACCCTCAAGCGCCGGTTCCGGGGTGGCGGGCGGTTCACGGAAGGGTTCGTGGCGGCCAGCCTGCTGTTCTGCGTGGGGCCCATGACCGTGATCGGCGGCCTGCAGAACGGCCTGACCGGCGACAGCAGCACCTACGTCCTGAAAAGCACCCTGGACGGCATCGCCGCGCTGGCCCTGGCCGGTGCGTACGGGGTGGGGGTGGGCTTCAGCGCCCTGACGGTCCTGCTGGTGCAGGGCGGCATCAGCCTGCTGGCCGGAACGTTCGCGGCCGGGCTGCTGGGCGGCGCGGACCCGCAGGTGCTGAAAACCAACCCGTACGTGCTGCTGATCACCGGGGCGGGCGGCCTGACCATCATCGGCATCAGCTGGAACCTGATGCTGGCCGGGCTGGGGTTCGAGGACCGCCGAGTGCGGGTCGGCAGCCTGCTGCCCGCGCTGCTGCTCGCGCCGCTGGCGCTGTGGGCCGTGACCCGCCTGGGAGGATGAGGACACCCCCCGGCCGCTGTGGTCGGCGTCAGAAGCGGCGCAGCTGTTCGCGCCACCAGACCCGCACCCATTCGCGGAACCGGGCGTAGTCCGCGCCGAGCAGCAGGCGCACCTTGCGGTCCTTCTCGGCGTTCGTGGCGGCGATCTTCGCGCGGGCCGTCCCGGAGTCCGGCGCGCTGGCCGACAGGGTCTCGCTGCCCGCCAGGCGCCGCAGTTCCCAGACCTGCGCGACCGTCAGGTCCAGCGTGGCGATCATCGCCTGGGCGTCGGCGCGGCCGGCCGGCAGGCGAAACAGCCGGGTCAGGACCGGCGCGGCGGGCCAGGGGTCCGGCGGAGCGGGGCGGCCTGCCGGAAGCACCCCGGCCGCTCCCGCGTTCCAGAGCAGCGTTCCCAGCAGCGCGCCCAGTGCGGTTCGGCGGGTGACCATGCCGTCAGCCTACCGCTGCCGGGAGCGCCGGCGCGGGGGCAGCGGGATGAACGGGCCTTCAGGACTGTGCCAGCGGCTCCTCATGCTCCGCACTGAACGGCCAGCCGCCCTTCAGTTGACCTTCGGGATTCCTTGCGGCGTGGGCGCTGCTCAGCTGTGCGTCAGTTTCGCGCCCTACGGTGAACTCCTCAAGCACCCCTCACCCGAGGAATCCATGCGTTCACAAAGGAGACACCATGCGTACCGATCACCAGTTCCAACGTCCGCTGAAGACCGCCACCCTGATCCTGTCGGGCCTGCTGGGCCTGGGCGCCTGGGCGGGCGCCAGCCCCGCGAAGATCACCGCCCAGAGCATCATCGTGAATCCCGTCGAGACGAAACTGAACGTGGAAGTCTGGGTGAACCGCGACGCGGGCGGCCGGGGCAACCCGGTGTACCGCAAGGGCGAGCAGCTGAGCGTCGGCCTGAAAACCAACCAGGACGCCTACGTGTACCTGTTCAACGTGAACGCCAACGGGCAGATCGACCTGTTCTTCCCGAACACCTTCGAGGAGAGCAACTTCGTGCAGGCCGGCGTGACCCGCGTGTTCCCGTCGCAGGGCGCGAAGTACAACTTCACGGTGGGCGGCCCGAACGGCCAGGACCGCCTGCTGGCCGTCGCCAGCACCCGTGAACTGGACCTGAAGGACGTGGCGCGCTTCGCCGAGGGGCAGGGCTTCGCGCAGGTGCGGGTGCAGGGGCAGGAGAACCTCGCCCGGGCGCTGAGCATCGTCGTGAGTCCCCTGCCCGCCGACGGCTGGACGACCGATACCGTCACCTTCCGCGTGGGCGGCGAGGCCGTCACCCCGCCCGCCCCGGCGCCCGGTGGCGCGACCGGCAGCGTGACCATCACGCCCGGCCAGGGTCAGCCCGCCCAGCCCACCCCGGCCCCGCAACCCACCCCCGCGCCGCAGCCCACCCCGACCGGGCAGATCCAGCCGGGCGAACGCCAGAACGCCGCGCGCGATCAGGCGATGGTGGACGCCTACGCCCGCCTGAAGGGCAGCGAGAGCCTCGGGCAGGCCACCACGTACGCCGTGCCGTGGGGTGACGGCCTGTGGCAGAAGTTCCGTGGCGTCGGCGCGTACGGCGACGCGGTACTGCTGCGCGCGAACGGCAGCAGCCGCTCGTACGCCGTGCACGGCATGCTGCTCGAGCGCTACCTGGCGCTGGCGAAAGCCGAGAACGGCGCGACCCGCCCCCCCAGCCGCCTGGGCTGGGCCGCCGGGGACGAGAAGGTCATCCCGCGCAACACCTACGGCACCAGCGGCCTGTACGGCTTCTTCCAGAACGGCGCGCTGTACGGCACCGAGAAGTACGGCACGTTCTGGCTGACCGGCGCGGTCCTCAGGACCTACCAGGGGCTGGGCGGCAGCGGCTCGTTCCTGGGCTTCCCCACCCGTGACCAGTATCAGATCGGCGGGGCCTGGGCCGCCGATTTCGAGGGCGGCACCATCCGCACCGTGAACGGCGCCGTGAAGGTCTACCGCAAGTAATCCAGGTCCAGGCGGGGCTCCTGCCTGCCGACCAGACACGCCGCCACCCCACTGTCGTTCGGGGTGGCGGCGTGTCTGGGGTACCGGCCCTCCGGTGATGAGTGCCATGAACCGGGTGTTCAGGTGCGGGTCAGGCAGCAGAACTACTCTGACGCTACCCCAACAGGTTAATACCAGTCAGCCCGGCTGTTGGGTACCACGCGCCCGATCCGGGGACACCCTCACCTGCGCCCCCGCCACCCCCCGGCCTCCACCGCAACCCCACCGGCGCCGCACTGTGCGCGGCCCCCGGCGGGTGCCAATCAGCCCCCAGCAGACGGCGGCGCACCCCCCACCCCCGGGAGTGCGCCGCACACACGATCCGCCGCGTTCAGCTGAGTTTGGCCTTGAACTCCTCGTACCCGAAGGACTTCACGCACTCGTACGTGCCGTCCAGGTGCAGGATGCCGATGTCCGGGTGCTTGACCCCGTTGAAGAAGGTGGTCTTGACCATGGTGTAGTGGATCATGTCGTCGAACACCACGCGGTCCCCGATCTTCAGCGGCTGCGGGAACACGTACTCGCCGACCACGTCGCCCGCGAGGCAGGTCGTCCCGCCGATCAGGTACGGGTGGCCGCCCACGCCCTCGCTCGTCTCGCGGTGATGGTCGAGTTCCGGCGGGTCGCCTGCGCCCAGGATGCGGGGCCGGTACGGCATTTCCAGCACGTCCGGCATGTGCGCCGACACGCTGATGTCCAGCAGCAGGGCGTCTTTCACGTTATGCACCACGTCCAGCACGCTGCTCACCAGCCACCCGGTCTGCCAGCCGAACGCGCTGCCGGGCTCCAGGATCACGTGCACGCCCCACTTCTCGCGGAACGCGCGGACCACGCGGATCAGGCGCGGGATGTCATAGCCCTCGCGGGTCATCAGGTGCCCGCCCCCGAAGTTCACCCACTTCACCTGCGAGAGCACGTCCCCGAAGTTGCGTTCCAGCACCTCCAGCGTGCGCTCCAGCGTGTCGCTGTCCTTCTCGCACAGCGTGTGGAAGTGCAGGCCGTCCACGCCGTCCATCAGGTCCATGCGGAACTCCCGGCGCGTGACGCCCAGACGGGAAAACGGCCCGGCCGGGTTGTACAGGTCGGTCTCGACCTCGGCGTACTCCGGGTTCACGCGGATGCCCACATGCACCGTCCGGCCCGCCTCACGCGCTGCCAGCACCTGCGGTTTAAAGCGCTCCCACTGACTGAACGAGTTGAACACCAGATGATCCGCCAGTTCCAGCACCGCCGGGAACTCCGCGTCGCTGTACGCCGGGGCGTACACGTGCACCTCGCCCTGCATCTCCTCGCGCGCCAGACGCGCCTCGTTCAGGCTGCTGGCCGTCGCGCCCGTGATGCCGTACTCGCGCAGCAGCGGGAACGCCGACCACATCGAGAAGCCCTTGAACGCCACGATGATCTGCGCGCCGCTCTCGCGCTGCACATGCGAGATCAGGGCCAGATTCCGGCGCAGGCGGGACTCGTCCAGTACGAACGCTGGACTGGGAATCGCCGCCCAGTCCACGGAATCCACGGGCGTCACGGCAGGCAGGGCAAAATCAATTACAGTCACGCCCCACAGCCTAACCGCTGCGGGGCGCGCCGAAGGTCAGCGGGCGTTCAGTGATCCCTGGGATCAGGGGCGCCGCCCGGCAGATCACCCGGCAATGAATTTCAGGGTCTGTTCGGGGGTGCTGTCGTCGCGGGTCAGCGTCGGGACGATGGTGCTGGTGCTCAGGCCGGCGGCGTAGCGGACGTCCTCGCTGAGGCCCAGGCGGCTCAGGTGGGCGCCGTGACCGCTGCTGCCCAGCGCCTCCAGGGGGTTGCCGCCGTTGCGGCGCACGGTCAGGGCGATGCGGGCGCCGTCGTCGATGCTGAATTCACCCATGGCGAGCAGGTACTCGGCAATGACCCCGGCGGCGTACACGTCTTCCAGGCCGACGTGGTTGTCGGTGCCGGCGCACACGATGGCGATTTCCTCGGTGGCGGTGGCGCGGGCGCGGCGGGCGGCGGCGTGCGCGTTCGTGAGGGCCGCGAGGAACACGTGCTTGCCGCTCTGCGCGGCGGTGTGGGCGGCGCCGGTGCCGTTGGTGGTGTTCATGACGACCGTCTTGCCGGTGAAGTTCTGCCCGGCGGCCTCGACGGGGCTGTTTCCGAAGTCGAAGCCGGGGATGGGCAGGCCGCCGCGTTCCCCGCCGAGCAGGTAGGGGGTGCTTTCGCCTTCGGGTCGCAGGGCCAGGGCGACTTCGGGGGTGGCGGTCAGGAGCAGGGCGTCCGCGCCGCGTTCGAGGTACGCGACGGCGGTGGTGGTGGCGCGCAGCACGTCCATGATGACGACCACGTCGGGGTAGTTGCCGTGGGGAAGAAGATCGACGCGGAGGCGCATGTTACTTCAGGGCCTCGCGCAGGCGTTCCAGGCCGGCCTGGGCGCCGCCGGGACCGAAGACGGCGCTGCCCGCCACGAGGTTGCTCGCCCCGGCGTTCACGACGGCGCGGGCGTTGGTGGGGCCCACGCCGCCGTCGACCTGCAACTCGGCGGCGCTGCCGAGTTCGTCCAGCCAGCGGCGGACGGTGCGGATGCGCTCGAGGCTGTGCGGGATGAATTTCTGGCCGCCGAAGCCGGGGTTGACGCTCATGATCAGGACGAGGTCCACGTCGGGCAGGAGGGGGCGGAGCGTTTCGAGGGGCGTGCCGGGGTTGAGGGTCACGCCGGCCTTCTTGCCGAGTTCGCGGATCTGCTGGACGGCGCGGTGGATGTGCGGGGTGCTCTCGACGTGGACGGTCAGGCCGTCGGCTCCGGCGTCGGCGAAGTCGCGCAGGTAGCGTTCGGGGCGGTCGATCATGAGGTGGACGTCCATGAACAGGGGGCTGGCGGCGCGGGCGGCGGCGAGGATGGGGAGGCCGAAGGAGATGTTCGGCACGAACTGGCCGTCCATCACGTCAACGTGCGCCCAGTCGGCGCCGGCGATGGCCTGGAGTTCCTCGCCGAGGCGGCTGAAGTCGCTCGCGAGGAGGCTCGGGGCGAGAAGTACGCGCCGGGGGGTGTCGGATTCGGCAGTCACGCCGGTCAGTCTAACATTCCTCACGTTACGTCTGGAACAGACCCTCCGGGCTTTGTTCTACGTGAAATGAAATCCGGCGGGTTTGCACGCAACTGCCAACCCCCGCCCCGGCCCTGGTCCGGCCCCGGCTGTCACGCCGCCGGGAACGCCGGACCACGCGCACGACCCTAACGCACGTTTGGCCGCGTGGCATGATGGACGCATCAAGTTGCACGCCCGGCGCGCCCTGTGCGGCGCGGCGCTTCCCCTCCATTCCCGACCCGCCGGAGGTCCCCCTCAATGACCGATTCTGCCCACCCACCGGCCGACCTGAACGCCTGGAAAACCCTGGCCCGCAAGGACCTGCGCGGCGCGGAACCCGACAGCCTGAACCGCGTGACGCCCGAGGGCCTGACCCTGAAGGCCCTGTACACCCGCGCCGACACGGACGGTCTGGACGCCGATACCGTGCCGGGCCTGCCACCGTTCACGCGCGGCCCCAGGGCCACCATGTACGCCGCGCGCCCCTGGACCATCCGCCAGTACGCGGGCTTCAGCACCGCCGAGGCCAGCAACGCCTTCTACCGCCGGAACCTTGCGGCCGGGCAGAAGGGCCTGTCGGTGGCCTTCGATCTCGCCACGCACCGCGGGTACGACAGCGACCACCCGCGCGTCGTGGGGGATGTGGGCAAGGCCGGGGTCGCCATCGACTCCGTCGAGGACATGAAGGTGCTGTTCGACGGCATCCCCCTGTCAGAGATGTCGGTGTCCATGACCATGAACGGCGCGGTCCTGCCGATCCTGGCGGGGTACATCGTGGCCGGGCTGGAGCAGGGCGCCACGCTGGATCAGCTGTCGGGCACCATCCAGAACGACATCCTCAAAGAGTTCATGGTGCGCAACACGTACATCTACCCGCCGGCACCCAGCATGCGGATCATCGCGGACATCATCGAGTTCACGGCGCAGCAGATGCCGCGCTTCAACTCCATTTCCATCAGCGGGTACCACATTCAAGAGGCCGGAGCGAACGCCGCGCTGGAACTCGCTTACACCCTCGCGGACGGGCTGGAGTACGTGAAGGCCGCGCTGGGCAAGGGCCTGCACATCGACGAGTTCGCGCCGCGCCTGAGTTTCTTCTTTGGGATCGGCATGAACTTCTACACCGAGGTCGCCAAACTGCGCGCCGCGCGGCTGCTCTGGAGCGAACTGATCGCCCCGTTCGGCCCGCAGAACCCCATGAGCCGCGCCCTGCGCACCCACTGCCAGACGAGCGGCTGGTCCCTGACCGAACAGGACCCCTACAACAACGTCATCCGCACGACCGTCGAGGCGATGGCAGCCGTGTTCGGCGGCACGCAGAGCCTGCACACCAATTCCTTCGACGAGGCCATCGGGCTGCCCACCGACTTCAGCGCCCGGATCGCCCGCAACACGCAGCTGGTCATCCAGGAGGAAACCGGCATCCCGCACGTCATCGACCCCTGGGGCGGCAGTTACCTGATGGAACGCCTCACGCACGACCTCGCTCAGAAAGCCCGTGAACTGATGCGGGAAGTCGAGGAACTGGGCGGCATGGCAAAGGCCATCGAGAGCGGCGTGCCGAAACTCCGGATCGAGGAATCGGCGGCGCGCAAGCAGGCCCGCATCGACCGGGGCGAGGACGTGATCGTCGGCGTGAACAAGTACCGCCCCACGCAGGACACCCCGGTGGACGTGCTGGACATCGACAACGCCGCCGTGCGCGACTCGCAGATCGAACGCCTGAACCGCGTGAAGGCCAGCCGCGACAATGCCGCCGTGCAGGCCGCGCTGGACGCCCTGGAACACGCCGCCCGCACCGGGTCAGGCAACCTGCTGGCCCTGAGCGTCACCGCCATGCAGGCCCGCTGCACGGTCGGCGAGATCAGCGACGCGCTCGAACGCGTCTGGGGCCGCCACGCCGCCGAGATCCGCACCCTGAGCGGCGTGTACGCCGCCGGGTACGACGGCGACGAGGGCTTCAACGCCCTGAAAGGCGAGATCGAAGCCTTCGCCGAGGCCGAAGGCCGCCGCCCCCGCATCCTGGTCGTGAAGATGGGCCAGGACGGCCACGACCGGGGCGCGAAGGTCATCGCCACCGGATTCGCCGACCTGGGCTTCGACGTGGACGTCGGCCCGCTGTTCCAGACGCCCGAGGAGGCCGCGCGGCAGGCCGTCGAGAACGACGTGCACGTGGTCGGCGTGAGCAGTCAGGCCGCCGGACACAAGACCCTGGTCCCGCAGCTGATCGCCGCGCTGCGCGAACAGGGCGCCGGTGACATCCTGGTCGTCGTGGGCGGCGTGATCCCGCAGCAGGACTACCCCGCGCTGCGCGAGGCGGGCGCGGCCGGCATCTTCGGCCCCGGCACGCCCATCCTCAGCAGCGCCCGCGAGGTACTGAGACTGCTGCGGGAACGCGAACTGGCATGAGTGCAACCTCTGCCGCCTCCCCCGCGTACCTGCCCGCATGCTGAAGCGACTGAGGGCTGTGGTGGCGTGTGCCGTGCTGGGCATGGCGGGTGCGGTAGGTACAACCCTGCCCGCGCCGCCGGCGGGGCCGCCCGCGCAGGTGGGCGGACTGCGGGTGTGCGAGCGGGGCGACACGACGTACCTGCTGGACCGCTCGGGCCGGGTGCGGAGCCTGACATACATGCGGCTGGTGCCGGACAACCGGTTGTGGGTGCGGCAGAGTTACGACCGCGCCGGGCGTCTGACGGGGCTCAGCGTGAACTGGAGTGGCTTCTCGGGTCGCCTGCTGGACGTGCGCGGCGCGTTCGACGCGCAGGGGCGACTGGTGAAGGAGACGGGCTTCCGGGCGCGGGACGTGACGACGCCGCTGGGGTCGTACCTGCGCGCGGTGCCGAAAGGAGTGAAATGCTGAAACAGACGCTGCTGGCGCTGTGCCTGACCGCGCCGCTGTCGGGTGGGGCGGCCCTGGCGGGCGGGACGGGCGGCCCGGTCACCCTTTCCCCTGCCGCGTCCGCGCGGGCGGTCGTGACCGGGAACGACGCGGCGCTGGGCGGGTGGCGGGCGTTCCAGGGCTCGTCCATGCCCTGCATCATGGACGCGTTCTTCGACGTGCAGACCTGGACGGACACGCGCGGCACGGTGCGGCGACTGGTGCTGCGCGCCGCGTCCGGCTGGAACCCGGACCGGACCGAGCAGCGCATCGACTGGGACGACGCGGGCCGCCCCCGCGCGTACAGCTGGGCGCTGCGCCGCGTGTCTGGTCAGGACACGGTGGCCGCGCGGATAGAGCTGCTGATCGGCCCCGACGGGCAGGTCGTGCAGACCCGCGAGTGGGGCGACGTGCAGCCCCAGGACCGCATCCCCTGGCCGACCCTGGAGCGGGAACTGCGTCCCGCCGAGCTGATAGAGAGGTTCACGTGCCCGCCGCTCCGCATCCCCTGACCCTGCCGCTCCTGTCGGGGAACCGGCGGGCGCTGGCGAAGGCGATCACGCTGTCCGAGTCCACGCGGCCCGAGCATGAGGCACAGGCGCAGGCACTCCTCTCGGAGGTGCTGCCGCGTGCGGGGCGGTCGGTACGGATCGGCCTGACGGGCGTGCCGGGCGTGGGCAAGAGCACGTTCATCGAGGCGCTGGGCGTTCGACTGGCCGACGCGGGGCACCGGGTGGCGGTGCTGGCGGTGGACCCCAGCAGCGCCCGCACGGGCGGGAGCATCATGGGCGACAAGACCCGCATGCCCCGGCTGACGGTGCATCCGAATGCCTTCATCCGCCCCAGCCCGAGCGGGGGCACGCTGGGCGGCGTGGCGCGCCGCACGCGGGAGGCGGTCACGCTGTGCGAGGCGGCCGGGTACGACGTGATCCTGGTCGAGACGGTGGGTGTGGGTCAGAGTGAAACGCAGGTGGCGGCCATGACCGACCTGTTCGTGCTGCTGACCCTCCCGAACGCGGGGGATGAGTTGCAGGGTATCAAGCGCGGGATCATGGAACTCGCGGACGTGTGCGTGGTGAACAAGGCCGACACGAACCCGCAGGCGGCGGTGCGCGCCCAGACGGAGTTACGGACGGCGTTGACGCTGCTCACGCCGCACGACGCGCCGTGGCGGCCGGTGGCGCTGCGGGCGTCCGCGCTGACGGGTGAGGGCCTGGACGGGGTGTGGGACGCCGTGGAGGCCTACCGCGAGGCGGTCGATCTGCGCGTGAAACGCCAGGGGCAGGCGGCGCAGTGGTTTGACGAGCTGCTGCGCGAGGCGGCGTGGCGGGCGTTCCAGACGGGCCTCGACCCGGCGCGGCTGCAGGGGCTGCGCGCGGAAGTGGCGGAGGGTCGCCTGACGGCGGTGCAGGGCGTGGCGGCGCTGCTGGGTGGCCCTGCCCCTACTCCCCGGAGCTGACGCTCAGGTCCATGCTGGGCGTGGCGGGCGACACCCAGGGGTTGCCGCGAATGGTGAAGCGCCACGGGAGGTTGCGACCCTCGCGGATACCGATGCGGGCCGTGACCTCCACCTGCTCGTCCGGCAGGGGGGCGGGGGGTGGCAGCAGGTGCAGTTCCGGGGCGTTCACGGGCCGCCCGGTGATCTGCGCGGGGTCCAGGCCCAGGGCGTAGACCAGTTTGGCGGGGCCGTTCGTCAGGTCCCGTTCGCGGGTGACGGGCCGGAAGTTCAGCATCTGAGCCAGGCCGTGGGTGGGTTGCAGGGCGCGGATCAGGACGCTGGCGGCCACGCCCTGTTCGCGGCAGGCGACCTGAAGCAGCGGATGGCCGTGCGCGGTCCAGAACAGCCACTGGCCGGGCCGCACGGCCATGTCGGCGCTGCGGGCGGCGTGGAAACGTCCGGCGGTGCAGGCGGGGTCGCGGGGGCAGTCGTAGGCTTCGAGTTCCACGATGGTGCCCATGAGGCTGATTCCCACCGTGCCCTCATGGTCGGGCAGGTGGCGGATCAGGGTGCCGCCCAGCAGGTTCCGGGCGATCTGCACGGGATTCCCGTTGAAATGGGCGGGCGGCAGGGGGGCGGTCATGCCCCGAGCCTACCGCGCGGTCAGTCAGGTCGGCCTTCAGGGAACCGCCTCATGACCCTCATGAGGCGTGGGTAAGGTGACGGGCCGCCCCCGTGACCACCGGTCAGCCAGGGGGGTCCATCCGCCTCTCCGCGCGGCACGCCACGAAACCACACCGGACCGGTCCACGGCCCGGCAGGGTCACCGGGCAAGCCAGACGGACCGTTGCCTTTCCCGTCGCGCGGCGGCGCCCGGACACACTGCCCCGCAGTGCCCACCCGACTCCCGGACGTCCCGACTGCCGCGACCCTGACCCTGGAGGTTCATTCCGTGGTTCTGTCCCTTTCCATGGCGATCATCGCCGTCTGCGTGCTGTGGGGCCTGCTGAATCCCGACGGATTCGGCGCCGCCGCCACGGCCGCCATGACCTTCACCACCGAGAGTTTCGGCTGGTACTACCTGCTGGCCGTGCTGGCCTTCCTGATCTTCTGCGTGTACCTGGCGTTCAGCCGTCACGGGAGCGTGAAGCTGGGCCGGGACGACGCGGAACCCGAGTTCAGCCGCTCCTCGTGGTTCGCCATGCTGTTCAGTGCCGGCATGGGCATCGGGCTGGTGTTCTGGGGCGTGGCCGAACCCGTCTCGCACTACCTGACCCCACCCGGCAACGTGGAAGCGCAGACGGCCGACGCGGCCCGCACGGCCCTGAAGTACTCGTTCTTCCACTGGGGCCTGCACCCCTGGGCGATCTACAGCGTGGTCGCCCTGAGCATCGCCTACTTCTCGTTCCGGCGCGGCGAGAAGGCCCTGATCAGCCGCACCTTCCGGCCGCTGCTGGGCGACCGGGTCGAGGGTCCGATCGGGAAACTGATCGACGTGCTGGCGATCATCGCGACCGTGTTCGGCGTGGCCGCCTCGCTGGGTTTCGGGGCGGTGCAGATCAACAGTGGCCTGAACAGCGCCTTCGGCCTCAGCGTGGGTGTGCCCACGCAACTGACGATCATCGGGGTGGTCACGGTCCTGTACCTGATCAGCGCCTCGACCGGGCTGACGCGGGGCATTCAGATTCTCTCGAACACCAACATGGTCCTGGCCGCGCTACTGATGCTGGCCGTGTTCGTGCTGGGCCCCACGCGCTTCCTGCTGGAGACCTTCACCACCAGTGTCGGCGGGTACGCGCAGGACCTCGTGAACATGAGTACCCGCCTGACCCCGTTCAGCGGGAACACCTGGGTGGGCGGCTGGACGCTGTTCTACTGGGCGTGGTGGATCGCCTGGGCTCCGTTCGTGGGCCTGTTCATCGCGCGCATCTCGCGCGGGCGGACCATCAAGGAGTTCGTGACCGGCGTGCTGCTGGTGCCCAGTCTGGTCAGTTTCGCGTGGTTCAGCGTGTTCGGTGGCAGCGCCCTGCAGAAATCCCTCGCCGGTGACGGCGCCGTCATGGCCGCCACGAAAGCAGACGTGTCTACCGCGCTGTTCGCGCTGCTGGGGCACTTCCCGCTGAGCGGCGTGCTGGTCGTCCTGGCGACCCTGCTGATCGCGTCGTTCTTCATTACCAGCGCCGACTCGGCCACGTACGTGCTGGGCAGCCTGTCCAGCGAGGGCAGCGAGAACCCCAGCGGCCGCGTGAAGCTCGGCTGGGGTGTGTTGCAGAGCCTGATCGCGGTGGCGCTGCTGCTCAGCGGCGGCCTGAGCGGGCTGCAGAACGCCAGTATCGTGGCGGCCCTGCCGTTCAGCGTGATCATGCTGGGCATGTGCGTCTCGCTGATGCGCGCCCTGCAGAGCGAGAACCGCACGCCCCGCCCCGCCAGCGCGGCCCCCTCCCCCACCGACCCGGTAACCCCACCCAACCACTGAGCCGGGAACGATCAGGCGGGGCCGCTTCCATCCACCGGAGGCGGCCCCACTTTCTGTCCAGTGCCGGCAGGCCGCTGCCCACTGCCTATTTCCGGATCATCCGGAAGCGCCGTGACAGGCGGTCCTCGCGGGTGGCGACCTCCTGAAGCTGCGCGGTGGTGACTTCCTCGACCGTGATGAACGCCTTGGGGTAGGTGCCCTCGATGACGCGCAGCGCGGCGCGGAGTTTCTTGCGGGCGATGACGCTGAACATCACGCGGACCTCGCCGTCGCGGCCGCTGGCGTTCACGGTGGTCACGAAGAATCCGGCCTGCCGCAGCGCGTCCTGCACGTCCGGGGCGCTGACGGGCACGATGACGCGCAGCACGACCTTCCCGACCGCCAGCCAGCGTTCGATGTTCGCGCCGAGCATGGTGCCGGTGGCGTACCCGCCGGCGTACGCGACAAACTGGATGGGGCTCTCGAGTTTGCCCAGCACCTGCGCGGCCGCGACCAGCCAGATCAGCGATTCGAAGAAACTCAGCACGCCCGCCAGTCGGCGTTTACCGCGCACCAGCATCCCGATACGCAGCGTGCCCAGCGAGACGTCCACGATTCTCAGGGCGAAGATGAGCAGTGCGCCCAGCAGCATGTCCAGGGTCAGGCCTTCCACGCCCGCAGCCTAGGTAAGGCCCCCATGAGAAGGGTCAGCGGCGGCGCGACAGCAGCGGCGGCAGCCCGCAGACGACCGTGTTCAGTGCGAGTCCTATCCACTGGGAGGTGGCGACCGGCCGTCCCAGGAGCAGTTGCAGCGTCGTGTGCGACACCAGCACGGTCCACAGGGTCAGCATGATCGGCCCCGCCGGCCATGTGCCGGGGACCGCTCGCGTGCGCCAGACGGTGGCGGCACTCCAGATCAGCCCGGCGACCGGCAGCGCCGCGAGTACCAGCCGCAGGGCGCGGTCCTCCGGGATGAGGATCAGGGACAGGGTGTTGGCGGCCACCGCGAAGGTCAGGACCACCAGGAACAGCGTGCCGGTGCTGACGCTGGGGGGCGGGCCGGAGTGGTCGGCGTCGGTCACGCCTCTACCGTACCCCGGCGCGCAGCAGGTCGCCCTCGTAGATGCGGCGGATGGTGGCCTCGATGTCCGGTTCGCGCACGGTCAGGTCGCGGACGGGAGCGTGCGCGGTGACGCGGGCGATGGGGTCCGCAGCGGCGCCCGTGAAGGCGTAGGTGGCGCGGCCCGCGTCGCTGCTCAGGAGGGTCAGGCCCGGCACGCTGGCGTCCGGGACGGGTTCACTGAACTCCACGTGCAGTTCGCGGTGCGAGCCGTACCGCGCCTGCAGGTGCGCCAGCTGGCCGTCGAACAGCAGTTGCCCGTGGTCGATGATCAGCACCCGCCCGGCGAGGCGCTGCACGTCGCCCAGGTCGTGGGTGGTGAGCAGCACCGTGACGCCGCGCTCGCGGCCCACATGCGCGATGAATTCACGCAGGCGTTCCTTGGCGACCACGTCCAGGCCGACGGTGGGTTCGTCCAGGAACAGCAGCTCCGGGTCGTGCAGCAGCGCGGCGGCCAGGTCGGCGCGCATCCGCTGGCCCAGCGACAGGGCGCGGGCGGGGGTGTGCAGGAACGGCCCGAGGTCCAGCAGGTCCGTGAAGGTGTCCAGGTTCTCCTGCCAGCGGGCGTGCGGAATGCGGTACACGTGCCGCAGCAGGCGCAGGCTCTCGATGACCGGCAGGTCCCACCAGAGGGTGGTGCGCTGCCCGAACACCGCCCCCAGCCGCGCGACGTGGCGGCGGCGGTCCTGCCAGGGCGTCAGGCCGCCCACCGTGACCACGCCGCTGTCGGGCACGAGCAGGCCGGTGAGGATCTTGACGGTGGTGCTCTTGCCCGCCCCGTTCGGCCCGAGGTACCCGACGATCTCGCCGCGCGGAATGTGGAAGGACACGTCCCGGACGGCCTCGTGCGTGCGCCGCCCCGCGCTCAGGAAGCGGCCGGTGCGGGTGGTGAAGGTCTTGTGCAGGTGCTCGACGTGAATCATGGGGTGCCTCCTTTCGGGTCTATGGCGAGCGGTTTCATGTCCCGGTGCCCTGGTAGTGCCGCACGCCGACGCGCCAGAACGCGAAGGCCCCGGCCAGCACGAGCGGCCCAGCCAGCGGCCCGAGCAGCGCGGCCCCCTCGGGCAGACCGTCGGGCAGGGGGCGGCCAAGCAGGTGCAGGGCGGGCAGGTACGACAGGAACGCGGCGGGAATCAGGTACGTGAAGATGCGGCGCAGCCACGCGCCGTAGATGTCCATGGGGTAGCTGATCAGGGTGCGGCCGCCGTAGGTGAGGACGTTCATGGCCTCGACGCTGTCCACCGTCCAGAACGTCAGGGTGCCGCCGATGACGAACAGCCCGCCGAAGAAGCAGATCATGCCCAGCACCGAGGCGAGCAGCAGCGCGGCCGTTTCCGGGCTGGCGGCCAGCGGCGCGTGCATGAGGCCGTACCCGACAATGGCGGCGGCGAGCAGCACGCGCGGAAGGCGGCGCAGCGCGAAGTCCGACGCGAACACCTGCAACGTCAGCGGGGCGGGACGCAGCAGGAAGGTGCTGAACGAACCGCTGCGGACGTGCGCGGACAGGTTGGGCGCGTCGAAACCCCCGAACAGGATGTCCATCAGGACGAACGCGAGTTCCGCGAGGCCGTACAGCAGGCAGATCTCCGCGAAGCTCCAGCCGCCCAGCCCGCCGAAGCGCGGCAGAACCAGCGCCAGGGCGGCGAACTCGGCGGCGGTGATCAGCAGGCTGCCCAGCGCGTCCAGCAGGAACGAGGTGCGGTGCGCGCCCTGCGAGCGGATCTGCGCGCCCAGCAGCCGCGCGTACAGGCTCAGGTGCCATTTCAGGTCAGCCACCGGCGACCTCCAGCCGCCGCAGGCCCGCGCGCAGCGTGAACTGGCAGGTCAGCAGCAGCGCCAACGTCCAGCCCAGTTGCGCGCCCAGTGCCGCCCACGCCGCGCCACCCGTGGTGACGCCCACCCAGAGTTCCAGGGTGGTGTTCAGCATGCCCGGAAACGGCGTCCAGGCCAGCGCCGCGCGAAAACCTTCCGGGAAGAACGCCAGCGGCATCAGGAACCCGCAGCCCAGACCCAGCAGCGCCCACGCGAAGCGCCCGAAGCCCACGGCGTCCGGCGACCAGAACGCCGCGCAGTTCACGAGAAAGCGGAACAGGAACCCCAGCGCCCAGGCCAGCAGGACACTCAGGATCACCTGCGCCCACGCCAGCGGGCCGGGCGGCCAGTTCAGGCCCCAGATGACCTGGAAGATCAGCAGCATCGGCAGGCCGCGCAGCACCAGCTGTCCCAGCGCCCGCCCGGCGTCCTGCGCGGCCCAGAAGCCCAGCAGGCTGGCGGGGCGCAGCAGGTCGGACGTGACCTCGCCCCGGTGGACGGCGCGCATGAAGTCGAACCAGCCGAACAGGCTGAAGGCCATGATGAACGCCTGGGTCAGGCCGGTGTACGTGATGGCGTCCTGCGGGGTGTACCCGGCCACCTGCGGGCGGGTGCCGAAGAGTGCCAGCAGCACCGCGACGCGCAGCAGCCCGAAAAACGCGTTGGTGATCAGGCCCCACAGCGCCGCCTGCGGGTACGCGAACTGCCGCCGGAAGCCCAGCCGCGCCACCGCCCAGGGCAGCGCCAGCCGGGACAGACGTGAAAGGCAGCCCCCCATGGGGGGGGCAGGCATGGTGGTCATAGGTTCCCTCCTCCAGTTGCCGAACTGGAAGCGTTCAGGCTACAGGCGCGGGGATGGGCGTGGAATACGCCGTGTGGCCGAGCGACCGGCGTTCTACGTCAGGGATTCCTGAAGGACCCCCGACGGGGGCGGGGCGCGCGCGGGGTACGCTGAATGCACTTCACCAACCGGAGGAACACACCATGATGGACATCTTCAACATGCTCGGCGGAATGGGACAGGCGCAGCAGACTGTCGCGCGGCAGACCGGGGCCAGCCCGGACCAGACGCAGGCGGCCATGCAGGCGGCGCTGCCGCTGCTGCTGGGCGCCCTGACCCGCAACGCCACGCAGCCCGGCGGCCTGGACGCCCTGAGCGGCGCCCTGAACCGCCACGATGGCAGCGCCCTGGACGCCTTCACGCAGGGGCAGGCGCCCGACACGCAGGACGGCCAGAAGATCCTGGGGCACGTGTTCGGAGGGCAGCAGACCCAGGCGGCGCAGGCCGTCAGCCGACGCGCCGGGATCGACCCGCAGATGGCCATGCAGATCATGAGCATGCTGGCCCCGCTGGTGCTGGCGTACCTGAGCCGCCAGAAGCAGGGGCAGGGAACGCAGGGTGGCGGCGCCGACCTGGGCAGCGTCCTGGGCGGCCTGCTCGGTGGCGGCGCGGCCGGTGGACTGGGCGGCATGCTCGGCGGGATGCTGGGCGGCGGCGCACAGCCTCAAGCGCAGACCGGCCGCGCACCGGCCTCCACGGGCGGCGACCTGGGCGGCCTGCTGGGCAGCGTCCTGGGCGGCGGGCAGCAGCAGCAGACGGCCCCGGCCGGCGGCGGCCTGATGGGCACCCTGAACCGCGCGCTGGACAGTGACGGGGACGGCAGCGCCCTGGACGACCTGATCGGCATGTTCGGCGGTTCCGGCCAGCGCCGCTGACTCCACCGGCGCCGGGGCGGGTGGGCACATCGCTCACCCGCCCCGGCGTCTGTTTCCCCGTGTTCAGTCGGCGGCCCTCAGTTTGCGGCGCTCAGCTGTCCGTGCGTTCGCGTGAGCGGGGACGGTAGCCGGGCGGGGTGTCCTGCTCGCTCTGGAACAGACTGGTCGTCAGGTAACGGGCGCCGGTGTCGCAGGCGATGGTCGCCACGCGCTTTCCCGGCCCCAGGCGGCGGGCGACGTCCAGCGCGGCCCAGGCCATCGCGCCGCTGCTCATGCCCACGAAGATGCCTTCCTCGCGTGCCAGGCGACGGGCCAGCGGGTAGGCGTCCTCCTCCCACACCGCGATCACGTCGTCGATGACGCTGCGGTCCAGGTTGGCAGGTACGAAACCGGGCCCCATGCCCTGGAAGCCATGCTCGCCGCGTTCGCCGCCGCTCAGGACGTTGCTGCGGGCGGGTTCGCAGGCGATGATCTGCACCGCCGGATTCATGCGCTTGAGGTAACGACCGACGCCACTGATGGTGCCGCCGGTGCCGCTGCCGTACACGAACGCGTCGATGCGGCCCTCCATCTGCTCCCACAGTTCCGGGCCGGTCGTGGCCTCGTGCACGGCGGGGTTGGCGGGGTTGGTGAACTGGCCCATCATGACCGCGCCGGTGCGCTCGGCGATGGCCTCGGCCTCCTCGATGGCGGCCAGCATGCGCCGCTCGGGGTCGGTCAGGACGAGTTCCGCGCCGTACGCCGCGAGCGTGCGCTTGCGTTCCTCGCTCATCTGGGCGGGCATGCACAGGATCAGCCGGTAGCCCTTGGCGGCCGCCACCTGCGCCAGCCCGATGCCGGTGTTGCCGCTGGTGGGTTCCACGATGGTCCCGCCGGGTTTCAGCAGGCCGCGCCGTTCGGCGTCCTCGACCAGTCCCAGCGCGGTGCGGTCCTTGATGCTCCCGCCGGGGTTCTGGCCCTCCAGTTTCACGAACACGTCGGCCATGCCGGGTTCCGTGACGCGTTGCAACTGCACCAGGGGCGTGTGGCCGATGAGCGACTCGATCATGCCGCCCAGGATAGGCCCTGCGCGGCGCAGGAATCGGGGGGAAGCAGACAGGGGGCGCCCCACAGCACAGGGAGCCGCGCACCCATCACGGCGCGCGGCTCCCTGCCTATTCCTCTGGTGCCTAGCGGGGGGGCTGGCTGTCCGGGGCGTCCTGTTCGGGCAGCGCGGCCTCGCCGGTCGCGTCGGGGCGGCTGGCCAGCGGGTCGATGTGCGGCATGTCCCGGCTGACGCTGCTGACCAGGATGTCCAGCACGTTCCCGTCGCGGGCGGCCTGCACGGCGCGGTTGGTGACGATCTCGCCGATGTTCAGGATGATCGAGTCGTCGGGCGCGAGGATCACGCGGGTCACGGGGCGGCCCAGGGCGTCGCGGACCTTCTGCTCCTCGGCTTCCTGCTGGCGCTGGTCGATGACCTCACTGGCCTGCTCGCGCTTGTCGCCCAGCCACGCCCTGGCGCGGTCGATCAGGTTCCCGGCGCCCTCGCCGACGCTGGCCAGTCCGCCCGCGACGGCGGTTCCGGCAGCCGGGCCGGACGCGCCGCCGGTGGTGGCGTCGATCAGGGCCTGCTGCACGCCCAGGTGCCGGGCGCGGTCCGCGATGGCGGGCGTGACGATCTGCCCCTGCGCCGCCACGAGGCTCCCACCAGGGGCGCGCACGTCGCTGCGGGCACGGCGTCCCACCGCAGCTTCCAGGGTGTTCGGGTCCAGGGCGGCGCGTTCCCGCAGACCCTGCACGCCGCTCCCGATGGCCCCGCCGGTCGCGGCGGCGGTCAGGGCGGCCAGTCGGCCGGTCTGCTCGGCGCGGTCCGCCTGGAAGGAGGTGATGGTCGCGCCGGCCGGCACGATGACCTCACCGGCGTCGGTGGCGATCTCGCGGCTGGCGGTCTTGCCGGTCACGTAGGCTTTCTGGCGTTCGGCGGTGGCGTCCTGCACGTCGGCGTAGGATTCCTGCACGCGGTCGCGGGCGCTGCCGTAGGCCTCGCTGATGGCTCCGGCGGTCGCGGCGGCCGTCAGGGCACCGAGGCGGCCGGTCTGTTCGGCGCGCGCGGCGTGTTCGGCGGTGATGGTGTCCCCGAAGGCGACGATCACCTCGCCCGTGTCGGTGCTGATGTCGCTGCTGGCGATCTTGCCGGTCACGTAGGCTTTCTGACGTTCGGCGGTGGCGTCCTTCACGTCGGCGTAGGTGTCCTGCACGCGGTCACGGGCGCTGCCGTAGGCGTCGGCGATCACTCCGCCGGTGGCGGCGGTGGCGAGCGCGGCGAGTTTCCCGGCGGTTTCGGCCTCGTCGGCCTGTGCGGCGGTGATGGTTTCGCCCTTGGAGACGATCACGCGGCCGTCCCCGGCGGTGATGTCGCCCCCGGCGGTCTTGCCGACCACGTACTCCTTCTGGCGTTCGCGGGTGGCCTCGGCGATATTCTCGTAGGCGTCCTTCACGCTGTCGGCCGCGCCGGTGTACGCCCCGGCAACGGCCTGACCGGCGCTCTGGAGCGCCCCGCGCAGCCCACCGTCGTCCTGTTCCTGCATGGCGCTGGCGACCTCGACCGGCACGATGGCGGTGTCCGCGCCGATCTGCACGCTCTCGGGGACCGGCACGAAGGTGCGGCCGCTGCTGAGGTCGGCGAACAGGCCGCCGGTGGCCTCGTACCCTTCCACGCGGCCGGTGTGCTCGTCGAAGAACACGTCGGCGATGCGGCCCAGGTTCTGCCCGTCGGTGGTCAGCAGCGTCAGGCCGATCAGGCTGCTCTTGCTGTCCAGCGCCTCTTTCAGGCGGCCGTCCTCGCGGGTGGTGGTGACGGCGTCGGGGTCGGCGACCATGATGGCGTCCTCGCCGATGGAGCGGACCTGCACGAAGGGCACGGCCTTGGCGGCGCTGAACCAGCCCCCCTCGTCGACCAGCAGACCCAGCACCTGATTGGCCTGATGGTCGAAGATGACGTCGTGAACGGTTTCGATCTTCTCGCCGGTGCTGATGGCGATGACGGGACGGCCGAGGATTTCCTTAGCTTTGATCATGGGGGACTCCGGGAAGTGCGGGGAAGGTCACGTTGGGGTTCAGATGAAGCCGAGGTCCAGCAGGCCCTGGGGCTTGAGGTACAGGAAGTACAGCAGCAGGAACAGTGCGATCAGCACGAGCAGCAGGATCAGGAGTTTGCCTCCGTTGCCACCGGAATTGCCTTTGAGTCGGGTCATGATGCCTCCACTCCCGAGTGTATGGAGCGGCCGGGCCGTTCTCGTGCGGCGCCGACCATGACAACTTGACTGAACCTTGGTCCCCTCTTTACGCGGCGCAGGGGCTAGGCTCGGAACCGTGAGTCTCTCTGGTCCGTCCCTGCCGTTCCTGCGTGCCGACGCCGCGCCCCTCGCCCCGCCCGAGCGGCGGCTGTCCGACCTGCCCCTGACCGTGCTGGTCGGCGTGACCGGCGTGGGAAAAAGTACGGCCCTGGCGGCCCTGACCGGCGCGGACCCGGCCATGCGGGTCCTGCCGGACCGGCGCGAGGTGACGGACGCCGTGATGATCCTGCCTGCCACGGGCGGCGCGCCCGTACGGGACCGCGAGGAACGGTTCCGGCTGACCGCCCGTTACCGCCAGGAGCAGCCGGGCGGGATGGCGCAGGCGCTGGGGTCGCTGGTGGCCGACGTGCGGCACTGGGGCGAGGCTCCGGTGTTCGACGGACTGCGCGGCCTGGACGAGGTGCGCTTCGCGGCCGATTCGTTCCCGGCGTGGCGCTTCGTGGCGCTCGGCGCGCCGGACGGGGTGCGGGTGCGGCGGCTGCTGGGCCGCGCGGACAGCTTCGATCAGGTGGCGGCCGAAAGCGGCGGAACGCTGCGGGCGGAGCTGGCCGCGCTGGCGGATGTGGAGGCCGTGTTCACCCCGGCGGAACTGGATGATCTGGCCGGGTTGCCCGCCCAGGGCTTCGCGCCGGGCGACGTGCTGGCGAAGGTGCGGATCGTGGTGTCCGAGCGGCGTAACTACGACCCGGCGGCCGCCGAGGCGTTCCTGCGGACGCTGCCGCCCGCGCGGGCGCTGGTGCTGGATACCGTGGCGCTGGACCCGGCGGGCGTGGCGGCGGCCGTGCGCGCCTGGGCCGGAGGGGCGGCGTGAACGCCCCCACCGTCGCGCGGGTCGAGGGCGTTCCCTTCCGGCTGCCGCTGACCTCGGCGCTGGCGTGGGGCGCGCACTCGGCCCTGAATGCCGCCGAGCACGTGCTGGTGCGCGTGATCCTCTCGGACGGCACGGTGGGTCTGGCCGAGGCGACGCCGCGCCCCACCATCTACGGCGAGACGACCGCGAGCGTGCTGGGCATCCTGGCGCACCTGGAAGCGGGCCTGCGCGGCCTGGAGATCACGGACACGGCGGCGCTGGAGCGCGTGCGTGGCAGCGTGACGAACAACCACACGGCGCGCGGCGCGCTGGACATGGCCCTGCACGACGCCCGCGCCCGCGCCCGTGGCGGCACGCTGTTCGACACGCTGCTCGGGCCGAACACCCGCGTGCGCGTGAGTTTCATCCTGGGCATCGCCGCGCCGGACGAGATGCTGACCGAGGCGCGGCGGGTCGTGGAGGCCGGGGTGCGCTGCCTGAAGGTGAAGGTGGGCCGCGAACACGAACGCGACCTGCGCGTGATCCGGGCGCTACGCGAGGAGTTCGGCAACGAGGTGCTGCTGTACGCCGACAGCAACGAGACCCTGACGCCCGAGTCGGCCCCGGCGGCGCTGGACGCCATGCGCGAGGCGGGCCTGATGTACGTGGAAGAACCCCTCCCGGCCCGCAACCTGCGCGCCCGCGCGGCCCTGCACGCGCAGGGGCGGCTCCCGGTCGTGGCGGACGATTCGTGCTTCACGCCGGCCGACCTGGACCGCGAACTGGATTTCGATACCTTCGACGTGCTGAACGTGAAGACCGCCCGCAACGGCTTCACCGACGGCCTGAACATGCTGCGCGCGGCCGCCGCCCACGGCAAGCGCGGCATGGTGGGATCGCAGGCCAGCACGGGCCTGGGCACCCTGCACGCGGCGCTGCTGTCCACCCAGGCCGAGGTGACCGAGCCCTGCGAGCTGAGTTTCGTGCTGAAGTTGCAGGCCGACCTGCTGAACGCGCCCATCGAGTTCCGGGACGGCTGGCTGGACGTGACCGGCCTCCGCGATCACCGGATTGACCCGGCCCGCCTGGAGCGCTACCGCCTGTGACCGATGCGAGGACCGGGGTGTGCGCGGGGCAGGTTGTTTAGGCAGTTCCGGCCGCAGAAACGACTGTGAAGGTCCGGGCGGCGCCGGCGGTCATGACGCTGTCATGATGACCGCAACATAATGAGGTATGGATCAAGAAATGCTTAACGCATTGCTGCTGCCGCTGATGTTCAGCATGGCGGGCGGCACCTACGTCTACCTGTGCCTGCCGGACCGCCGGGCGCAGGGCCTGCTGATTCTCACGCTGTTTCAGCTGGTCGGCGCGGTCGGGTACGTCATGCAGCCCACCCTGGAACTCCTGATGCTGCTGTCCCTGCACGCCAGCGTCGTGCTGGTCATGCTGGTCCGCCACCTGCAGGGCCCGGTGCCCGTCGCCAGCGAAAACGGAGAGCGGCAGCAGCACCGCTGAGCGACCCGCCCACAGCACCGGGAAGCACCGGGAAGAAGGACGACATCAGGCGCCAGCTGTCTGATGTCGTCCTTCTTCCCGGATAGCCGTCAGGGCTTCTGCTGCCGGGACCGTCAGGGGTGGGTGGTCATCAGGGTCTGCACGGTGCGGGTCATGGCGTCCAGGACGGGGCGGCTGTTCAGGCAGGCGACCAGGGCGCGGGTGGCCTGATGTTCGCTGCCGCGCAGGCCGCCCTGCAGGTGCTCGCGCACGGTTGGGTGCAGGTGGCCGCGCACGAACAGCAGGTCGCGCAGCAGGTCGTCGGCGCTGAGGGCCGGGCCGCTCTCGCCGTCCGGCGTGGCGGTGATCAGCAGCGGGCGGCCCCGGTCGTCCAGGCTCAGCGTGGCGTGCAGGGGCCGCCCGGCGCGGCGCGAGACGTGTTCCAGGGTGGGCACGAAGGCGTTCACGAGGTTCAGGGCGAGGCTGCGGCCCAGCAGGGTCAGGCGCGGCTGGTCGGGCAGGGTGGCGCCCAGCGTCTGGGTCAGGTGCCGGGCCAGCCGGTCGCCCTCGGCCATCAGGGCGGCCTGCGGATCGGCGGGCCAGTCGGTGTCTGGTGGGGGGTCGGGAAGCGTCATGGGGTCATGCTGACATGCCGGGCGGCTGTCTGGACAACCGCCGCCGGGGGCCGTGCTGCACGCCTGCCGGGAATTTAGGTGGTCAAGATGGGCTTAGTGTAAGCTCATCTGGTATGAACGTCATTGGTAAGGTCACGGTGCTGCCCCAGCTGCCGCCCGGCATCGCAAGGCTGTCTGAACTCGCTTACAACCTGTACTGGTCGTGGACACCCCGCGCGCAGGAGCTGTACCAGGAACTGGACTCCACTATTTGGGAGCGCTTCCAGCACAACCCGGTCCGCACGCTGCTCGAGGTTCCGCAGACCCGCCTGCAACAGGTGGCGGCCGACCCCGCCTACCTGAAACGCTACGCGCAGGTCATGGCCGACTTCGACGCCTACATGGGCAAGAAGGACACCTGGGCCGCCCGGAACGTGCCCGACATGAAACCCGTGGCCTACTTCAGCATGGAGTACGCGTACCACGAGTCGCTGCCCATCTACTCCGGCGGCCTGGGTGTGCTGGCCGGCGACCACTGCAAGAGCGCCTCGGACCTGGGCATTCCCTTCACGGCGGTCGGCCTGCTGTTCCACCAGGGGTACTTCACGCAGCTGTTCGACAAGGACGGCTGGCAGAACGAAACCTACGACGAGCTGGACCTGACCACCCTGCCCATCACGCCCGCCCTGACCCCCGGCGGCGAGGAGGCGCGCGTGAGCGTCGTGATCGGCAGCCGCACCGTGCATTCGCGCGTGTGGAACCTGAACGTGGGCCGCATCAGGGTGCTGCTGCTGGACACCAACGTTCCCGAGAACAGCGATGAAGACCGCAAACTCACGGCCCGCCTGTACGGCGGCAACCAGGAACTGCGCGTACAGCAGTACGTGCTGCTGGGCGTGGCCGGCATCCGCGCGCTGAGGCTGCTGGACATCCCCGGCGACGTGTACCACATGAACGAGGGCCACGCCGCCCTGCTGGGCCTGGAACGCACCCGCGAGTACGTGGCGCAGGGCCTGGACTTCCGCACCGCCGTGGAAACCGTCGCCAGCTCCACCCTGTTCACCACGCACACGCCCGTCCCCGCCGGGAACGACGCCTTCTCGTACGAACTGATGGACCGCTACGTCGGCGCGTGGCCCGCGCAGCTCGCCACCAGCCGCGACGAACTGTACCGACTGGCCGAGCACGAGCAGCTGTGGGACGGCCACCTCGTCCCCACCTTCTCCATGACGGTGTTCGCGCTGAACATGAGCCGCGCCGCGAACGGCGTGTCCGAACTGCACGGCGAGGTCAGCCGCGACATGTGGAACTTCCTGTACCCCGGCGCGCAGACCGAGGAAGTCCCGATCGGGCACGTCACGAACGGCGCGCATAACCTGACCTTCACCAGTCAGGCCATGCGCGACCTGCTCGGCACGGTCCTGCCCGCCGACTGGACCGAACGCCTCGAGGACGAGCAGATGTGGCAGGCAGTCGAGCAGCTGACCGACCAGCAGCTTCAGGACGTGCAGCGCGACATGAAACGCGACATGATCGCCTTCGTGCGCGCCCGCATGCGCGAGCAGAAGGTCCGCAACGGCGCCAGCGCCGCCGACGTGGCCGCCACTGAGACGCTGCTCGACGAGAACACCCTGACCATCGGCTTCGCGCGCCGCTTCGCCACGTACAAGCGCGCCACGCTGCTGTTCCGTGACCGCGAACGCCTCAGCCGCATCGTGAACCACCCGGAGCGTCCGGTGCAGTTCGTGTTCGCCGGCAAGGCCCACCCGGCCGACAACCCCGGCAAGGCCTTCATCCAGGAGATCTACAGACTCAGCCAGGAACCCGAATTCCGCGGCCGGATCGTGATCCTGGAAAACTACGACATGCACGTCGCCCGTCACCTCGTGCAGGGCGTGGACATCTGGCTGAACAACCCCCGCCGCCCGCTGGAAGCCTCGGGCACCAGCGGCATGAAGGCCAGCTTCAACGGCAGCCCCAACCTCAGCATCCTCGACGGCTGGTGGCGCGAAGGGTACGACGGCACGAACGGCTGGCCCATCGGCGAGGAACGCGAGTACGCCGACCTGAACGTGCAGGACGATGCCGACGCCTACAGCATGTATCAGACGCTGGAAAGCGAGATCGTGCCCCGCTACTACGGGCAGCGCGCGGGCGCCGAATCCTGGGCTCACACGGTCCGCCGCGCCATCGAGACGTGCAGCCCGCGCTTCTCGATGCAGCGTCAGGTGATCGACTACGTGCAGAAGTACTACGTGCCCATCGCCGCGCGCGGCGCGCAACTGGCCGCCAGCGACAGCGCCCGCGCCCGCGAGATCGCCAGCTGGAAAGGCTGGGTGCGCCAGCAGTGGCCGCACACCACCCTCAGCGCCCACGCCCAGCTGCCCGCCACCAGCCAGCCCGGCCAGACCGTGCCGGTCACGGCGACCGTCAACCCGGCGGGCATCAACCTCGACGAACTGCGCGTGGAAGCCGTCCTGACCCGCGCCGGCCAGCGCACCCACGTGCCCCTGACCAGCCACGGCGACGGCACCTTCAGCGCCCAGGTGCCGCTGAACGAGAGCGGCCTGTACTCGGTCGGCGTGCGCATGATTCCCGTCGTGGACGGCCTGAGCAACGACCTGGAAGCCGGCCTGATCAAGTGGGCCTGATCAGACCAAGCTGAGCCTCCGCTCGCCCAGCGACACGCAACCCCCCGCCCAGTCCGGCGGGGGGTTGCCGTTGTGCACGCTCCCCCACTGTCCCCCGCTGCCCTGCACGGGGTGACAGCCCCGCCGCCCCCGCAGCAGGTAGCGTGGGGCATGAGTGACCACACGAACGATCCGGCCGCGACCGACCCGCAGGACAGCGAGATGCTCACGCGCGGCAAACAGAAGCGGGCGCAGATTATGGGGCAGGAGTTCGTGGACCGCGCCTTCGCCGGCGACCCGCAGGCCTTCGGCGCGGACTTCCAGCGGTTCCTGACCGAGTACGCCTGGGGCGCCGTGTGGGGACGCGGCGGCCTGAGCGACCGGGAGCGGCACATGATCACGCTGGGCATCCTGGCCGCGCTGGGACGCGACCGGGAATTCGAGGGACACGTGCGCGCCACCGCCAGCAGCGGCGTCAGCGAACGCGACCTGAGCGATGTGCTGCATCAGGTGGCGATCTACGCGGGCGTGCCCGCCGCGCTGAGCGGCTTCCGGCTGGCCGGAGCGGTTCTGGCGGAGCGGCCGGACCCGCCGGAAGGCACCTGAACCGGATGCTGCCGGTCCGTCCCGGCCGGACAGACGCGCGGCGCGGGCCGACTAGGGGCCTTTCCCAGATGGGCGCGGCGCAGGTGGTCTAATGCCCGGCATGACCGCCGCCCGTTCCACCGCGCGCCCCCGGCCGGGCCTGCCTCCCATTCCGGCGCTGCTGCTGGCCATGGTCAGCATTCAGGGGGGCGCGGCGTTCGCCAAGACGCTGTTCCCCACGCTGGGCGCGGCCGGCACCACGACCCTGCGCGTCACGCTGGCCGCCGCGCTGCTGGTGGTGCTGCTGCGCCCGAACCTGCGCGCCCTGACCCGCGCCGACTGGGCGGCCATCGTGCCGTACGGCACGGCGCTGGGCCTGATGAACCTCGCGTTCTACGAGTCGCTGCGGACCCTGCCACTGGGGTTGGCGGTCACGCTGGAGTTCATCGGGCCGCTCACGCTGTCGCTGCTGCTGTCTCGCCGCGCGCTGGACGTGGCGTGGGTGGTCCTGGCGGGGCTGGGGATCGCGCTGATCTCGCCGCTGGGGCAGCAGTTGACGGGCGGCGTGGCGGCCGCGCCGGTCTCGCCGGTCGGGATCGGGCTGGCGCTGCTGGCCGGGGCGTTCTGGGCGCTGTACATCCTGGCGGGCGGCGCGGTGGGGCGGCGTGTGCCCGGCACAACCGGGGTGGTGGCGGGCATGATCGTGGCGGCCATCGTCACCCTGCCGTTCGGCGTGGCAGAGGCCGGCACGGACCTGCTGACGCCCGGCGCGCTGCTGCTGGGGCTGGGCGTGGCGGTGCTGTCCAGCGCCCTGCCGTACACCCTGGAGATGCGGGCACTGCGGGCCATTCCGGCCCGGATCTTCGGCGTGATGATGAGCGTCGAGCCGGCCATCGCCGCCCTGAGCGGCCTGCTGTTCCTGGGCGAGCGTCTGGGCGCCGCGCAGTGGATCGCCATGCTGTGCGTGATCGCCGCCAGCGCCGGCATCAACCTGACCGGCAAACCCACCGCGCACAGCGAACCCGAACCGGTGAACTGACACGGACTCCGATGGAATGGCTTGCAAAGCCGCTGGGTCTGAGCGGAGAAGGAGAGAAACGCCCCTGCGGATTCATCCCTTCAGGGCAGACCAGCGATGAACACGCCGTGTTGACCCCTCCCCCTTGAGGGGGGAGGCCGGGAGGGGGTGAGCAGGAACGGCGTTGCAGAAGACGTGTCCATGCTTGCCCCCTCTGGCCCTTGAACAGTGTCCGCACCATTGATGACAAGAAGGCCCGCACAGCATTCCAGCTGGCGGGCCTTCCTCCTGGGTCCTTGCGGGTGGGGCGGACCTCTCCCCTGCGGCCCAGTGCTTGCGGCCTACACTCCCGGCGTCACTCCTGCCAGCTGACCTGGGTGTTCATGGCCTCGCCGCTGCCGGTCATGAGCAGGCCCAGCTGCGTGTCGGTGGCGTGCGCGGCGTCAACCTCGCCGACGACCTTGCCTTCGTACATGACGAGGATGCGGTCGGCGAGGTTCATGACTTCGCCCAGGTCGGCGCTGACGAGCAGGACGGCCAGCCCCTGGTCGCGCGCCTCGACGATGCGGGCGTGGATGAATTCGATGGCGCCGATGTCCACGCCGCGGGTGGGCTGGCTGGCCACCAGGATTTTGGGGCCTTTGCGCATCTCGCGGGCCACGATGAGTTTCTGGGCGTTGCCGCCCGAGTACCGTCCGGCCTGGAGGGTGGTGGAGCGGGGGCGCACGTCGTACTTCTCGCTGAGGTCGCGGGCGTTCTGTTCGATGACTTCGCGGTTGAGCAGGCCCAGCGGTCCGGCGAACGGCGCGCGGTCCTGTTCGCCCAGGATGAAGTTCTCGGCGGTGGTCATTTCGAGGACCAGGCCGCGTTCGTTGCGGTCTTCCGGCACGTGCGACAGCCCGGACGCCTCGACTTCACGCACGCCGCGCGCGACCTTGCCGAGGTAGGTGATCTGGCCGCGGTAGGGTTGCAGGCCGGTGATGGCCTCGACGAGTTCGCTCTGGCCGTTGCCCTCGACGCCGGCGATGCCGACGATCTCTCCGGCGCGGACCTGGAAGCTCACGCCGTCCACGGCGTTGCCGTACTCGCCTTTCACGACGACGTTCTGCACGTCGAGCGCCACGTTGCCGGGCTGGGCGGGGGCCTTGTTGACTTTCAGGGACACGTCGCGGCCGACCATCATGCGGGCGAGCAGTTCGGTGGTGGCGCCCTGGGTGGGGATGGTGCCGATCATGCGGCCGTCGCGGATGACGCTGATGGTGTCGCTGATGTGCAGCACCTCGTGCAGTTTGTGGCTGATGAAGATGACGGCGTTGCCGCTGGCGGCGTACTGGTTTTTCAGGAAGTCGAACAGTTCCTCGGTCTCGCTGGGCGTGAGGACGGCGGTGGGTTCGTCGAGGATCAGGATGCGCGCGCCGCGGTACAGGGTCTTGAGAATCTCGACTTTCTGTTGCAGGCCGACGGCGAGTTCACCGACGATGGCGTCGGGGTTCAGGTCGAAGTTGAACTGCTTGATGAGTTCCGCGACGCGCTTCCGGGCGGCGGCGTAGTTGATGGCGCCGCCGCTGGTGGGTTCCATGCCCAGGATGACGTTCTCGGTGACGGTGAGCGTCTCGACGAGCATGAAGTGCTGGAAGACCATGCCGATCCCGCGTTTGATGGCCTCGCTGGGGTCGGTCAGGTCGACGGTCTCGCCGTCCACGACGATCTGGCCGCTGGTGGGAGGCTGGATACCGTACACGATCTTCATCAGGGTGCTCTTGCCGGCGCCGTTCTCGCCGCACAGCGCGTGCACGCTGCCCCAGCGGACCTGCATGGAGATGTCGTCGTTGGCGAGTACGAGGGGGAAGCGCTTGGTGATGCCGCGCAACTCCAGCGCGTTCGGGGAGTTGTGCTGCACCTGTCGCAGCACGTCGGCAGTGGGAACGGTCATACCCCTCAGTTTACTGTCCAGACAGGCTGTTGGGCAGCACCCGGCCGGGCGCGCGCGGATGGTGGCGCGCACCCGCCCGGCGGGTGGGTCAGAATGTGGGGCGTCATGGAAACTTTCTGGTTGGCGGTCACGAATCTGGGGCGGGACGAGGTCTTCATCGTGGGTCTGGCGCTGTACACGTGGCTGGTCCGGCCGGTCGGGGGGCGGAACCTGGGGGTAGCGTTCGCACTGAGTTACCTGCTGAACGCGGCCCTGAAGTACGGCCTGAACCTGCCGCGCCCGTTCACGAACGACCCGGCGGCCGCGTCCGAGGCGGCGCGGGCCACGGCGGGCGGGCCGGGCCTGCCCAGCGGGCACTCGCAGATGGCCGCGACCCTGTGGTGGGGCGTGGCGGCGCAGCTGCGCCGTCCGTGGGTGACCTGGGCGGCGGCGGCGCTCGTCGCGTTGATCGCCGGGTCGCGGCTGGTGCTGAACGTGCACTACCCCAGTGACGTGATCGTGGGCCTGACGCTGGGCGTGCTGTTCGCGCTGCTGGCGGCCCGCGTGCAGTTCCCGCAGGGCGGCGCGCTGCGCTGGGGGCCGCCGCTGGGCGCGCTGGTCGTGGCGGCGCTGCTGCCGGCAGGCGCGCCGCGCGAGTTCGCGGCGGGGCTGGGCATGGCCGCCGGGTTCTGGTTCGTGCAGCCGCGCTTCACGCCGCCCGCGACGGCGCTGGGCCGCGTGATCGTGGCGGTGGCCGGGCTGGCGGTGGTGTTCGCGGTGTACTTCGCGCTGGGGGCGCTGCCGGACGGGGTCAAGGAGGTCGGGCTGGTGCGGGCGCTGCGCTACGCGCTGCTGGTGCTGGTGGCGGCCGAGGGTGTCCCGCTGCTGCTGCGCCGCTGGCTGCCGGTCGGTGAAGTCCGGGGCCGCGCCGCCCCGGAACGCGTGACGGCCTGAGCAGCCCCCGCACACCCGGAACGGTAGGAGGGAGTACACTGTCAGGCGTTTCAACAAGTATCGCGGGACGACCGGGAGTTGCAGGGCGACAGGTCGTTGCAGGCGTTGTTCAGGCGGGAAACGCCGCCCTGTTCAGAGTGGAGGTCAGGGACATGCAGATCAGACGCGGACGGCTCTCACGGTTCCTTCTTCCCGGCCTGCTGGCCCTCGGCGCTCCGCTGGTGCTGGCGCAGACGGCCACATCTCCGGCCACCACGGACAGCGCCCTGGCCGGCCTGACGCCCAGCGCCGCGCGTGGCGAGACCCTCAGCGGCAGCTGCGCCGGGTGTCACGCCCCCACCGGGCGCGCCCCGGTCCTGAAGGGCGACCCGGCCCCGCAGATCCGCACGGCGCTGCTGGCATTCCGCGCGAAAACCCGGCCGAACGGCACCATGCAGAACGTCGCCTCCCGCCTGAGCGACCAGGACATCGTGGATATCGCCGCGTTCTACTCCGGCGACAGCAGCGCGCCGGCCACTGCGCCAGCCCCTGCACCGGCCACCCCTCCCGTCACCCCGGCACCCGTCACGCCACCCCCGGCGACCACTCCCCCCGTCACGCCTCCGCCTGTCACGCCGCCCCCGACGACGACCGGAACGACTGCAACTGGCGAGACGCTGTATCAGGTGGGCGCGGCGGCGCGCGGCGTGATCGCCTGCGCGGTCTGCCACGGCGAGACCGGCGCCGGGGCCGAGGACGTGGGCGTGCCCGCCATCACGGGCCGCACCGCCGCGTCCGTGCTGGCGCAGCTGCGCGCCTACAAGAGCGGCCCTGTCACGGGCATTCCCTATCCCGACGCCATGCACATCGCCCTGACGCCCATGACCGACGCCGACCTGACGGCAGTCGCCACGTACGTCGCCACCCTGAAGTGACGCACGGGGAAGTGGCCCGCCCTGCACCGCAGCGGCGGGCCACTTCCTGCTTCCCTATCAGCGCACGCGGACGCTCTTGGTGGCGGGCTGGGTGCGCAGCCAGCGCACGAATCGCTGCACTTCCGGATGGGCGAGCAACGCGCCGATGTCCTGGTAGTCGCGGGCCAGTTCGGCGTTACTGAAGGTGCGGTGCAGGAAACTGTGGCAGGGGCGGCACAGCAGGGTGGTGGGCAGGTCGGCCACGCGCACGCCCTGGCGGCGGCCCTGCGAGCGGGGCAGCAGGTGGTGTTCGGTCAGGTTCGGCACGGCCCGCTGGCACAGCGCGCAGGTCGGATCGGGCCTGGGCGGCGGGGGCCAGGTGCTGGGAGGGTGCCGGCGGGCCATGCGTGAAGATACGGGTGCACCTGGAGGCCTGACTGTCTGACGCTGAACAGTCCGGCCGGGCGGGGCGCGACAGTGCAGCTACAGGCGGGTCAGGGCGGGGTACTTCTGGATGGCCTCGTCCTCGCTGAGGAATTCGCCCTCGGCGTCGGGGCTCCAGACGACCTCGGCGCGGATCAGGTCGCTGGGCGTGACGGCGCTGATGGCGCGCAGCGCGGCGCGGGCCTCGTCGGCGTTCGTGGCTCCGGCGGGCGGCAGGGCGGCCAGGGTGTGCGCGGCGACGGCCAGCGTCACGGCGAGGTACTGGTCGGCGGCGTCGTGCTTGAAGGTGTAGTCGTCGCGGCGGGCGTAGCCGCTGGCGGGGTCGTTGTTCTGGTAGTTGCTGGTGGTCTGCTCGGTGAAGGCGGCGCGGGCCTCGGTGGCCCAGGCGCCCACCTGACTGTCGGCGGTGTTCGCGGCTCCCTGGGCGCGCTGCACGTTGCCGTACACCCAGCGTTCCGGGTGGCGCAGGACGACCAGCGCGGCTTCCTGCATCATGCGGGTCAGGCCCTCGTTGGTGTCGGGGTCGCCGGTCTGCGCGACGCGTTGCAGGGCGCGTTTGACCTCGTCACCCTCGGCCATCAGGATCTGCACGCTGAGCGCCTGGGCGGTGCCGCTCAGGCCCGCCAGGCCCCGTCCGCCGCCGCCGAGACTGCGGCGCATGCCGCTGATCACCACGAAGATCACCACGCCGAAGATGATCATGGTGATCAGGCCGCCGCCGCCGCCGCTGCTGTACCCGTACCCGCCGCCGCCGTTGATGATGATCGGGCCGCTGTACCCGCCTCCGCTGTAGCCACCGCCGCTGTACCCGCCGCCCCGGCTGCTGCCGGACCCGCCGAAGCTGCCGCCGGAACTGCCGCCGGAACTGCGGGAACTGCCGCCGAAACCGCCGCCGGACTGCGCCTGCGCCAGCGGTGAGAGCAGGGCCAGCAGCGTCAGCAGCGAGAGCAGCAGGACGCCCAGGGACAAGAGGCGGCGGGGAACGCCAGGGTTGCGTTGTGCGGGCTGCATGTCCGCAGTGTACGGGGCGGCGCGGGCACGCACCTGAACGGCCCGCCTTCACGTGTTCTTTCGGTGGGAGTGCGGCCGGTGGGGGCCGGGCGGGTACACTGCGCGCGTGAGTGACGAGCGACGCGACGTGATTACCCTGAGTGCCGGGCAGTGGGACGCCCTTCTGGAGAGCCTGTTCGAGCGGGACGACCGCCTGGACCTGCGCCGTGAAGGCGAAACGTACCGCCGCGACGAGGTCGTGGACGCGTACGTGATGAGCGGTCACGCCGAGGCGCTGCGCAGCGCCGACGTGGACGGCGACGTGTGGGGCACCCTGGAGGACATCGAGGAGACGGCGGACACCGAGGAGGAAGCCTGGGAGAAGATCGTGGCGTTCTACCTGGGCCGCGAGTGCGTGCTGGTGCGCGTGCAGGACACCGAGGAACCCGAGGAGTGGATTCTGGGGCAGGAACTGGCGCGCCGCCTGGGCCTGCTCTGACCGTCCGGGTCGGGTGCGGCCGGTCCGGGTGGGGGGCGTGAACTGCGCGTGAATCGCGGCTCATCCTGCACAGATGAGGCGGGCGTAGGCTGACTCTCATGAAAAGTGATCGTCATTTCCCCGTGAAACGTCTGCTGGTCCTGGGTGCGCTGGTCGGCGCCGGCGCGTACTACTTCAGCCGCGAGCAGAACCGCCGCGCCCTGGATTCCAAACTGGCTGAACTGGGCCTCAAGGACGCCGCTCAGGACGTGGGCCAGAGCGTCACCAAGGGCTGGGAGAAGACGAAGGACGCCGCCAAGGATGCCGGCGCCGTCATTGCCGACAAGGCCGGCGAGGTCAAGGACGCCGCCGCCGGTGGCGCGCAGGCCGCCGCCGACAAGGTCAAGGAAGTCGCCGGTGACGTGAAAGGCGCCGTGGCCGACGCCTCGGGCAAGGCTGCCGACGCCGCCAAGGACACGGCCGCGACCGCCAGCGACAAGGCGGGCGACGTGGCCGACAAGGCCAGGGACGCCGCTGCCGACAAGGCCGCTGAGGTCAAGGCCGACGCGCAGGCCAAGGTCGCCGACGTGAAGGCCGACGCCACGAAGGCCGCCAACGACGTCAAGGGCGCGGCCCGCGACGCCAAGAAATCCTGATCCATTCCTGCCAGTGCCGCGCCCCCTCCCCCACCGGAGGGGGCGCGGCCTCTTGATCTGCCCCGCTGGACCGTGACGCTGGCTCCGGCAGGGGCGGCGCGGGGCCGCTACACTCGGCGGCATGACACGCCGGGACCTTGACTCTGGAACCCAGACGCTGGAGCGCACGCGAACGCAGCGGCCCCGGCTGTTCCGGGTACTGCTGCTGAACGACGATTACACCCCGATGGAGTTCGTGGTGGAGGTGCTGCGCCGCTTCTTCCGCAAGTCCGAGCAGGAAGCCGAACTCATCATGCTGGCCGTGCATCACAAGGGGCAGGGCGTGGCGGGCGTGTACACGCGGGACGTGGCCGAGACGAAAGTGGCGCAGGTGATGGCGGCCGCGCGGCACGAAGGGTTCCCACTGCGCGTGGTGGCCGAACCGGAGGCGGGCGAATGAAACGGATTCCGTCTGTTTCGCTGACAATCCGGAACTACACCGGATTGCCAGCTCCACGCCCGGAACCCGTTCCGCTCCTTCTCTGCGGGGCAGCTCTACGAGTCGCATCCGCTCGGACCCAGCGGTTTTTGCAAACCGTTCAACCGGAGTTCCTATGATCAGTGATCACCTGCAGGTGACGATTGGCCGCGCGGCGGATTATGCGCGCGAGGCGGGGCATGAACTGGTGACGCTGGAGCATCTGCTGCTGGCCCTGACGCACGACCCGGAGGGGCGCGAGGCGCTGCTGGCGGTGGGCGTGGACGTGGAGCGGTTGCGGGACGACCTGAAGGCGGTGCTGGCGGCGCTGGACACCGTGCCGGACGCCGAGCCGGATTTCACGCTGGGCGTTCACCGGGTCGTGGAGGGCGCGGTGCTGCAACTGCACGCCAGCGGCCGGGGCGGGCAGGAGGCGGACGGCGCGCGCGTGCTGGTCGAACTGCTGGAGGAGGAGGACAGTCCGGCGCGCGCGGCCATCGAGGCGCAGGGAGCGTCGCGGCTGGACGTGCTGAATTTCGTGTCTCACGGGGCGGCGAAGGTGCCGGGCCGTGAGCGGGAGCGGCGCGTGGCGGGCGTGGACGGCGCGGCCCCGGACGGCGCTGAGGGCGCGGCGCCGGAGGTGGACCCGCTGGAGGCGTACGCGTCGGACCTGACGGAACTGGCGCGGGCCGGAAAGTTCGATCCGGTGATCGGGCGTGAGGCGGAGCTGGAGCGCGTGGTGCACGTGCTGGCGCGGCGCGGGAAGAACAACCCGGTGCTGGTCGGCGAGCCGGGCGTGGGCAAGACGGCGCTGGCCGAGGGGCTCGCGCAGCGGGTCGCGGACGGGCGGGCGCCGGGCTTCCTGAAGGGCGCCAGTGTGTTCGCGCTGGACCTGGGGGCCCTGCTGGCGGGCACGCGGTACCGCGGGGATTTCGAGGCGCGGCTGAAGGCGGTCCTCTCGGCGCTGGACGGGCGCAACGCGGTGCTGTTCATCGACGAGCTGCACACGCTGGTGGGGGCCGGGGCGACCGAGGGCGGGAACGTGGACGCCGCGAACCTCCTGAAGCCGGCCCTGGCACGCGGCAGCGCGCACGGGCATGGGCTGCGGGTGCTGGGCGCGACCACGCCCGCCGAGCTGCGCTTCCTGGAGAAGGACCGGGCGTTGTGGCGGCGGTTCCAGACGGTCGAGGTGCCCGAGCCGTCCGAGGAGGACGCCCTGAAGATCGTGCAGGGGCTGTCCGGGCGTTACGAGGCGCACCACGGGGTGACGTTCACGCCGGGGGCGCTGGAGGCGGCGGTGCGGCTCTCGGTGCGCTACCTGCGGGACCGGTTCCTGCCGGACAAGGCCATCGACGTGCTCGACGAGTCCGGCGCGGCGCGCTCCAGCGGCGGGAAGGGCGGCGTGATCGACGTGCCGGACATCGAGGGCACGGTGGCCCGCATGGCGCGCGTTCCTGTGGGCGCGGTGCGGGCCGAGGAGGTCACGTCGCTGGCGACGCTGGGCGCGGACCTGCGGGCGCGGGTGTTCGGGCAGGACGCGGCGGTGGACGCCGTGGCGAGCGCCGTGAAACTGGCCCGCGCGGGCCTGCGCGACCCGCAGAAACCTCAGGGGGCGTTCCTGTTCGCCGGGCCGACCGGAGTGGGCAAGACCGAACTGGCCCGCGCGCTGGCCGACCGGCTGGGCATTCACCTGGCGCGCTTCGACATGAGCGAGTACCAGGAGGCGCACACGGTCGCGCGCCTGATCGGGGCGCCGCCCGGCTACGTGGGCTTCGATCAGGGCGGCCTGCTGACGGACGCGGTGGCGAAGCACCCGCACGCGGTGGTGCTGCTCGACGAGATCGAGAAGGCGCACCCGGACGTGTACAACGTCTTCCTGCAACTGATGGATCACGGCACCCTGACCGACCACACCGGCAAGAAGGTGGACGGGCGCGGCGTGATCCTGATCTTCACCACCAACGCCGGGGCGGCCGACGCGTCGCGGCCCGCGCTGGGCTTCGGGCGGGTGGGCCGCGCGGGCGAGGAGGCCGAGGCGGTGAGGCGGACCTTCACGCCGGAGTTCCGTAACCGCCTGGACGCGGTACTGCACTTCGCGCCGCTGTCGCAGGCCGTGATGGGCGGCGTGGTGGACAAGTTCATCCGGGAGTTGCAGACGCAGCTGGCCGAGCGGGGCGTGACGGTCACGGTCAGCCCGGCAGCGCGCGCGCGACTGGCCGAACTGGGGTACGACCCGGCGATGGGTGCGCGTCCGCTGGGCCGCGTGATCGAGACGCGGCTCAAGCGACCGCTGGCCGACGAGCTGCTGTTCGGGCGACTGAAGGGCGGCGGAACCGTGAAGGTGGGCGTGCGGAACGGAGAATTCACGTTCAGCTGAGGGCCCGTTCGGATGAAGGCGCGGCCGGGCGCGGCGAGGGCCGTTGCCGTAGCACATCCGGCCGCTTCGCCCGGCGCTGATCCGGGCCGGGAAGTTCACGGAATGTTCACGTTCCCGAGCGGATTTTCATCGTCTTGGACGTAAAGACTTCCTGCGATTCTCCTCATCTGACGGGCAGGGCGAGCGGTGAAGATGAGGGCATGAAACCCACCCTGCTGGCCCTGCTGACCGCTGCCCTCCTCGCCTCCTGCGCTCCCCAGGAAGAAGCGACCACCACGACCGACACCGGCACCGTCTCCACCGAGACGAACGAGCCCGGCGTGGACAACCCCATCGCTGAAGGCGAGGGCGCCATGGATGACGCCGCCGACCCCGGCGTCGACAGCACCATGACCAACGACGACGACGCCAACACCAGCGAGGAAGTCGACATGGCCGTCGGCGACGGCCTGGAAGGCACCGTGACCGAATTCGACGGCACCGCCCAGACCTTCACGCTGAACGAGAACGACGCCAACTACGCCGTGACCGTCGACGAGTCCACCGTGTTCGAGGGTGGCGCCACCACCGCCGAGGAGTTCTTCGGTACCGACCGCGCCGACGCCAGCATCGCCGTCGAGGGCGAGATCGACGAGGCCGCCAGCACCCTGAAAGCCAACAAGATCACCCTGAACTGATCCACCCGGATCATGCACAGCCGGACTCCTGCGGGGGTCCGGTTTGTTCTGTGTCGGCCGGCTCCGGCCTGGGGCAGCGCTATGCTGCGCGGCATGCCCGAACCCCTCGTGATCCGCCCCGCCGCTGCCTTCGACGCGGCGTTCGCCGTTCCGCTGGTGCAGCAGACCATCGGCCGGGTCGGTCTGGCCCTGACCGGCGCCGATTCGGACACCGGGGCGGCGCGGGCGATGCTGGGCTTCTTTCCGCTGCGCGGCAACCGCCTGAGTTACGAGAACGTGCTGATCGCCGCGCGTGGCCCTGAGCCGCTGGGGCTGCTGCTGGCCTACCCCGGCGCTGACGCCCACGCGCTGGACGATCCCTTCCGCGAGCGACTGGCGTCGCTGGGGCGACCCGCGCAGGTGGAGTCCGAGGGCACGCCCGGCGAACTGTACGTGGACACGCTGGCCGTGACTGAAGCGGCGCGCGGGGGGGCGTGGGGGCCGCGCTGCTGGAGGCGGCGGCCGGGCAGGCGCGGGCACGGGGCCTGGACCGCGTGGGCCTGCTGGTCGAGGACGGCAACCGCGCCGCCACGCTGTACGCACGCATGGGCTTCCGCGCGGCGGGCACACGCACCCTGGCCGGGGGCACGTACACGCACATGGTCTGGACGCTGCCGGGGTGACCCGCGCCGCCTGCGCCCTGCGTCATACGGATTCCGCTTGTTTCGCTGACAATGCGGAACTTCACCGGATTGTCAGCTCCACGCCCGGAACCCGTTTTGCTCCCACTCTGCGGGGCAGCTCTACGAGTCGCGTCCGCTCGGATTGAATGGTCTTTGCAGCCCATTCAATCGGAGTCCGTATCATCCGTCCGGTTGATCCGCGCGCGGCGTGTGGGCGCTATGCTCGGCGGCGTGCGCCGCATTGTCTGGGTTCTTGTTGTGGCGGCGGGTCTGGCAGCGGTCGTTGCCCCTGCCGCTCCGTTTCTCTCGCGGTACGCGGCCGTTCCGCGCGCAGCCGACGGCCCGGTGACGGTGCTGCTGGCCGGCGTGGACGTGGATTACGACGACAGCGCCGCCGTGTGGCCCTGGCCCGCCAAGGCCGAGTCGTACACGACCCGCACGGACACCATCATGCTCACGCAGGTGTGGCCGGACGGGCGGGTGAACGTGCTGGGTGTACCGCGCGACTCGTGGGTGAACATGCCGGGCTACGGGTGGGGCAAGATCAACGGCGCGAACGTGCACGGCGGCCCGGAGATGCTGATGCGGGCCGTGCAGGAGCTGACGGGCGTGCCGATGGACGCCTACGCGCTCGTCAGCCTGAACGCCATTCCCGCCATGACCGACGCGGCGGGCGGCGTGACAGTGGATGTGGGGCAGGCCATGAAGTACGACGACAACGCCGGGAACCTGCATATCGACCTGAAGCCGGGGCGGCAGCGCCTGAGCGGCGAGCAGGCGGCCGGGTTCCTGCGGTTCCGGCACGACAACCTGGGCGATATCGGGCGGATCGCGCGGCAGCAGCAGTTCGTGTCCGCGCTGGGGGCGCAGGTCCGTAACCCGCTGAACGTGTGGCGACTGCCGATGATGGTGAGCGCCGTGGACCGCAACATGAAGACCGACCTGACGCGCGCGCAGGTGGCGGCCCTGACCGGCGCGGCGCTGCGCGGGCCGCAGGTGCAGACGTTCAGCGTGCCGGGCACTTTCGGTTTCCGGGGCGCGGCGAGCGTGTGGGAGGTGGACCGCGCGGCCCTGGGCGCCCTGATCGCCAAGCAGTTCCGTGACCCGGACGACGTGCGGGCGCTGGGCGTGGCGGTCGTGAACACCGACGCCCCGGACGGCAGCGCGGGCCGCCTGAAGGCGCGACTGGAGGGCCTGGGGTACTCGAACGTCTGGATCGTGAACGAGCCGCGCGGCCCGGCGCAGACCACCGCGTCCGGCGCGGCGGCGGCGCGGGTGCTGCGCGACGTGGGCTTCGGGACGGTCAGCGATCAGCCGGTCGCGGCGGGCGCGGACGTGACGGTGCGCCTGGGATCGGACACGCCCGCGCCCTGAGACTGGTGCGCGGGATGCGGAGAGCGGTTCGCGGGAATAACAGCAGGCACTGACCTTTCAGGGTGCCCTGCTTCCCGCGCTCTGTACCCCCTTGATCTGAAACGATTCAGATCGTACTGTGCTGGGTATGACCTCCTCCCTGACCGGCGAACTGAAGTGGTGGCAGAGCGGCATCATCTACCAGATCTACCCGCGTTCCTTCCAGGACGACAGCGGCGACGGCGTGGGCGACCTGCGCGGCATCACGCGCCGCCTGCCGTACGTGGCGAGCCTGGGCGTGCGGGCCGTGTGGCTCTCCCCCATCTTCAAAAGCCCCATGCGGGACTTCGGGTACGACGTGGCCGACTACTGCGACATCGACCCGCTGTTTGGGACGCTGGAGGACTTCGACGCCTTCGTGGCCGAGGCGCACCGCCTGGGCCTGAAGGTCATGCTGGACTACGTGCCCAACCACTCGTCCAGTGACCACGCCTGGTTCCAGGAGGCGCTGACAGGCCCAGGCAGCGCGAAACGCGACTGGTACGTGTGGCGCGACCCGGCCCCGGACGGCGGCGTGCCGAACAACTGGAAGTCCTTCTTCGGCGGCCCCGCCTGGACGCTGGACGAGGCGAGCGGGCAGTACTACCTGCACCAGTTCCTGCCCAGCCAGCCGGACCTGAACTGGCGGAACCCGGCCGTGCGCGCGGCGATGTTCGACGTGCTGCGCTTCTGGATGCGCCGGGGCGTGGACGGCTTCCGGGTGGACGTGATCTGGCTGCTGGCCGAGGACGAACGCTACCTGGACGAACCCGAGAACCCCGACTGGCAGCCCGGTCAGCCCGAACACTGGAGCCTGCTGCACCCGTACACGCAGGACCAGCCCGAGACACACGGGTACATCCGCGAGATGCGCGCCGTACTGGACGAATTCGATGACCGCATGATGGTCGGCGAGATCTACCTGCCGGTCGACCGCCTGCTGCCGTACTCGGGCACCGAGGACGCCCGGATGGTGCACCTGCCGTTCAACTTCCACCTGATCCTGCTGCCCTGGAACGCCGCCGAGGTCCGGCAGTTCGCGGATGGCTACGACGCGGCGTGCCTCGCGGCGGGCGCGTGGCCGAACTGGGTGCTGGGCAACCACGACCAGCACCGCTTCCGCAGCCGCGTGGGCGACGACCAGTACCGCGTGGCGCAGACGCTGCTGCTGACGCTGCGCGGCACGCCCACCGTGTACTACGGCGACGAGATCGGCATGCGCGACGTGACCATCCCCGCCGACCGCATCGTGGACCCGGCCGCGCTGCAACAGCCGGACAGCCCCGAGGCGGGCCGCGACCCGGAACGCACCCCGATGCAGTGGGACGCTTCCGTGAATGCGGGCTTCAGCGCGGACGGCACGACTCCCTGGCTGCCGCTGGCGGACGACGCCGCCACCCTGAACGTGCAGGCACAGGACAGTGACCCGGCCAGCGACCTGAACTACTTCCGCGCGCTGACCCGCCTGCGCCAGGAACACCCCGCGCTGATCGGCGGCACGTACCGCAGCGTGGACGCCCCGGAGGGCGTGTTCGCCTTCGTGCGCAAAGGCCACGGCGAGACCCTGACCGTCCTGCTGAACTTCGGCGCGCAGACCCACGACCTCGGCGCACTGGCGCGCGGCGAGACCCTCCTGAGCAGCCACGGGGACCGGCCCGAGAGCGGCGCGGCCCTGCGCCCGAACGAGGCCCGCATCCTGCGCTGAACGGTGATACGCGGGGCGGGACGGATCAGCCGACAGCGCCCGTCCCGCCTCCTGCCGTGCCGGCCGGTCAGTACGGCAGCCGGGCCAGCCGCAGCAGTTCCTGCCGGACGCGGCCCGCGTCGTTGGGACGCTCGGCGCGGTGGGGCCGGATCAGGCTGGCATGCAGGGAGCCCAGCGGATCGCCACTGAGCGGCTGAGGTTCGTCCGGGTCGGGCAGCGCCCCGTGAATGCCCCAGCCGAGCAGGACGCCCACGCCGTACAGGTCGCTTTCCGGGCCGAGCGGTTCGCCGCGCGCCGCCTCCGGGCTCTGGAAGGCGGCCGTACCCATGCGCACGGGCGTGTCGAAGGTCTCGAAGGCCGGGCCGGACAGGTCGAAATCGACGAGTTTGGCGCTGCCGTCCTCGTCGACCATGATGTTCTCGGGCTTGATGTCGCGGTGTACGAGGCCGCGCCCGTGCAGGTACGCCAGGGCGTCGAGCAGGTGCACGATGGTCAGCAGGAACGCGCGGCGTTCGGTCCGGGCGGCGGGCCGCTGCGTGAAGCGCTGGAACAGCACCTCGCCGCGCGCCAGGGTTCCCACCAGCGCGGGCTGGTCGTCCACGACGGCGCGGTGCAGCACCCGCACCAACCGGGGGTGGTGCAGGTCGTGCGCGTGCTGGTACTCGCGGTCGGCGTAACTGCTCAGATGCGCGGGAAAGATCTTGACGGCGCAGGGCTGACCGTCGCGGGCCACCCCGAAGTACACCAGGCTGTGGGAGCCGCGACCGACGGGACGGATGAGCCTCACTCCGTCACCCACGATCTGTCCTGCAAGCGGCATCCCGCACAGGCTACCCCAGGGGCGCGCGGGGCGGGTAGGCCCCGGCAGTCCCGGCCCGCGCCGCGCCCGGCTCTGCGCGGCCGAAAAGAGCGCCGGCAGCGGCTCCGTCCGTCCGAACTGAACCCGGTTCAACATGGCCGCGCACGCCGTAGAATCGGGGCATGCCCCTGCGTCCTGCCCGTCCCCGGCCCCCGACACGCCCCGGCACCCTGTGCGTGAGCGTGGCGGCGTGAGCGGGTACGGACTGGTCCTGGGTGGCGGCGGCGCGCGCGGACTGGCGCACGTGGGCGTGTGGCAGGTTCTCGAGGAACGCGGGGTGCTGCCGGACGTGGTCGCCGGCACCAGCATGGGCGGGCTGGTGGGGGCGTTCATTGCGGCCGGGTACAGCGGCGAGGAACTCGAGCGCCTCTCGCGGTCCGTGTCGTGGCGGCGACTGCTGGACCTGCGGCCCGGCCCCGGCCTGATCCGCACGTCCAGCCTGACCGCGTGGCTGGCCCACCACCTGCCCCCCACCTTCGAGGAACTGAAACGGCCGCTGGCGATCACCGCGACCGACATGCTCTCGGGCCGCGCCGTGTACCTGACGCGCGGGGACCTGCACACCGCGCTGCGGGCCACGACTGCGTACCCCGGCGCGCTGGAACCCGTGCCGGTCGACGACATGCTGCTCTCGGACGGCGGAATCCTGAATCAGGTGCCGGTGGACGCGGCGCTGTTCCTGGGCGCGCGGCGCGTGCTGGCGGTCGACGTGACCGCCCCGGACCCGCTGGAACTGCACGAGCGGCGCGTGCTGCTCTGGAAACGCGAGGCCAGCCTGGGGCCGCTGCGGGCGCTGCGCCGCTCGGTCGAGATCATGCAGGCGCAACTGACCGACGCCCGCATCAGCCTGTACCGCCCGGACGTGCTGCTGCGCCCGCACCTGGGTGACATCGACCTGATGAACTTCAACCGCGCCGCACAGGCCACCCAGGCCGGGCGGGACGCGGCCCTGGCCGAACTGCCCCGCATTCGCGCGCTGCTGGGCTGATCCGCGCCGGAGACATGCGGCCCGGCCGCATCCGGTATTCTGCCCGGTGCATGACCAGACCTGACAGACCTGCACCGACCGCCCTCCAGAAGCTGTGGAAGGAACTGCTCGAACCGATCGCGTTCGCGGTGGTCATCACGCAGTTCGTTGCGACGCTGGTCGGCGTGGACGGCGTGAGCATGATGCCCAACCTCCGCAACGGCGAGCGGGTCTTCGTACCCAAGTACGAGACCTGGCTGCACAAGGCCGGCGTGGGTGAATTCAAACGCGGGGACATCCTGATCTTCAAACCGCCGCGCGAGGCGAGCGCCGGCATCTCGAACCTGAACAAGAGTGCCTTCGGCCTGTGGACCTACCGGCCGTTCCTGATCAAGCGCCTGATCGGTCTGCCCGGCGACCGCATCAGCATCACGGGCGGCGAGGTCACTGTGAACGGCACGCCGCTGGATTCCAGCTGGACGACCGACTACTGGCAGCAGCAGGGCTGCTGGGACACCCAGAGCGACCTGGCGAACAACGCCACGGCCTCCGTGAACTACGGCGTGGTGCAGGACCGCAAGGAATTCACCGTGCCGGAGGGCCGCTACTACGTGATGGGCGACAACCGCACCCAGAACGGCTCCGAGGACTCCCGCATGATCGGCCCCGTCGAGCGCCGCGACGTGGCGGGCCGCGCCGCCGCCGTCGTGTGGCCCATCATGCGCAAGGCGAACGTCACGTACGACTGCTCGGCCGGAGCGGTCGCGGAATTCAGCGGCGACAACGTCCTGAACTGGCGTCTGCTGACCCCGCCCGCCGGCTTCGACGCCCTGAAGACCCCCGTCACGCCGTAACCCGCACCACGCCGCCATCCCCGCCGCAAGGAAAGTCCCCCGGATCAACTGGTATCTGGGGGACTTTTCTCTGTGCGGGCTTCGGATCAGTCCTCTTCGTCCTCCGCACCCAGCGGCGTGATCTCGGTGTGCTCGCTGGTCACGCGGTACGGTCCTTCCCTGGCGATGTAGTCGGCGGCCATGCGCAGCGTTTCCTCGACCCAGGCGTAATCGTTGCTGATGGTCGCCACGCCGATCACTTCCCAGTCGTGGGCGTCCAGGCCGTCGAGGCGGGCGACCGTCAGCGGGTAGCGGGCCTTCAGGCGCTCCACGACCGGGCGGACCAGGGCGCGTTTCTCTTTGAGGCTGGCGACCCAGGGCATCTCGACCCGGATGGTCAGGACGCCCACGTAGCCCAGGGCCACGCTCAGAGCATGCCGGCCAGGAATCCTTGCCGGCGCACGGCGCGCACGAGATCCATGACGGTCAGTTGTGAGGGGTCGTAGTGCACTTCGATCTGGCCGTCGTCGGGCGTGGCGCGGCTCACGCCGGGCAGGGCGGTCAGTGCGGCGGCGACGCCCGTTCCGGCGTCGCGGGTCATGCCGCGCACGCCCAGCAGCACGCGGGTGGCGGTGTTGGTCATGCCTGTCATTATGCGCCCTGCGGCCCGGTCCGCAGGCGAATTCCGGGGGCGGTATCGGCGCGGGTACCCAGGTGGCACACGGCGCTCTGGCCAGTCACGACGGCACTCTCGGCCAGCGCGGCGGCGTGCAGTTCGGGCGTCAGGGTGAAGTGCAGTTCGTACACGGCGGTGTCGTACGCGCTTTTCACGGCGGCGTGCAGCAGGCCCTCGTGCGTGCCCTCCGGGGCGTCGGGGGCGACGGCGACGGTGCGGACCAGCACCAGGGGCCGGTCGCCCTGCCAGACCGACTGCGCCAGGATGAAGCCCATCAGGGTGTCGCCCTGCTCGGCGGCGAAGGAGTGTTCGCTGCGTTCGTAGAATTTCAGGGCGGGGAGGCTGGTGTGCGTGCGGCCGTCACGTTCCCGTTCCGGCAGGGTGTCGAAGGCCGGGTCGTGGTGGCGTTGCAGGCGCAGGTCCAGGGCCTGCATGGCCGGGTAGTCGGCCTCGGTGAAAGTGCGGTAACGCATGCGGGCAGGCTAGCCCATGCGGGGCGGCCGGACCGTGAAGTGGCGTGCAGGGGCGGGTGGAACCGCGCGGGGAACAACGGGGCGCACCGGGCCGGTGCGGGGTGCCATACGGACTGCCGTTTGTTTCGCTGACAATCCGGAACTTCACCGGATTGCCAGCTCCACGTCCGGAGGGGCGTTTCTCTCCCACTCTGCGGAGCAGCTCTACGAGTTGCATCCGCTCGGACCCAGCGGCTTTGCAAGCCATTCCATCGGAGTCCGTATCACAGCCCGGCGGTCTCGGTGGGGTAGCGGCGGCGCCACAGCTGCCAGCCCTCGTCGGGGAAGGCGCGCCGGGCTTCCGGGGCGAACAGCCGCGCGCCCTCGCGTTCCAGTTCGGGATCGGGGGTGGGGACCACCTCGGTTTCCTGCATGGCAGGGTGATCGCTCCAGGCGATCAGGCGTCCGGAGCCGCCCCAGGGGTCGTCCGTGACCCACACGACGCGGCCCACGCCGAGCAGGGCGCTGGCGCCGCCGCACATCAGGCAGGGTTCCAGGCTGGTGTACAGCGTCAGGGTCTCGGGGTTCTCCAGTTTGCCCACGCTGAAGTACAGGTCCATCTCGGCGTGCGCGACGCTGGCCTTGCCGACGTGTTCGGGCGTCTGGGCCTCGCCCACGCGGTTGCGGCCGCGCGCGACCTCGTGGCCGCTGGCGTCGATCAGGACCGCGCCGACCGGGGCGCTGCCGGCCTGCTGGGCCTCGCGGGCCAGGTCGAGGGTGAGGCGCAGCCAGCGGCGGTCGTCGGGGGTGGGGGTCTGGGGGGGCATGACGGCAGTCTGAAGGGCGCCCGGCAGAATTCTGTGCGCTGGACTGGGTTCTGCCCGTGTATGAAGGCCCGCTTCAGGGCAGGTGCTGGCCAGCCGCGCGGGGGCCGGGGGTCTCTTGATGCAGCTTCATTTTTGCTTATACTGAGTTCAACTTCGAATCGATCTGTTCCGCTTCAGACCCACCGGGGTCACGCGCTGCACGCCCAGGCGCCCTGCCGGGACAGGTTTCACCCCCCCTCCCCCGCCTGCTCATCCACCGAGTCCGGGGCGCCCCCAGTTTCCCCAGGAGAGCCATGACCCAACCCAACCCCACCCGCCCCTGGCTCAGCAGCTACGAACCCGGCGTGCCCCACACCTTCACGCCCAGCGGCCTGACCCTCCCGGACCTGCTGCGCCGCACCGCCGAGAAGTACCCGGACCGCGTGGCGATGTCCTTCATCGGCGCGAACACCACCTACGGCCAGCTGTACAAGGACGCCCAGCGCTTCGCCGCCGCGCTGCACAAGATGGGCGTGCGCCCCGGCGACCGCGTGTCCATCATGCTGCCGAACACCCCGCAGTTCGTGACCAGCTTCTACGGCACGCTGCTGGCCGGCGCGGTCGCCGTGAACACCAGCCCCATGTACACGCCGTCCGAACTGGAACACCAGCTCAAGGACAGCGGCAGCGAGACGCTGATCATCCTGGACACCTTCTACCCCCGCTACGAGGAGATCCGCGCCCGCGTGCCGGTCAAGCGGACGCTGGTGACCGGCGTGCAGGACGCCCTGCCGTTCCCGAAGAACCTGCTGTACCCGGTCAAGGCGCGCCGCGAGGGCACCTGGGTGAAGGTGCCGTTCGACGAGCGCGTCCTGTCGTACCCGAAGGTGCTGGCCTCCCAGGTGGCGGCCGCCGCGCCCAGCGTCACCATCCGCCCCGACGACGTGGCCCTGCTGCAGTACACGGGCGGCACCACCGGCGTGCCCAAGGGCGCCATGCTGACCCACGGGAACCTCGTGTCGAACTGCGAGCAGGCCCGCATGTGGATGAGTGACCTGCGCGACGGGCAGGAGGTCACGCTGGCCGCCATTCCGTTCTTCCACGTGTACGGCATGACGGTCGCCATGAACCTCAGCGTCCTGACCGGCGCGACCCTGGCGCTGGTGCCCAACCCGCGCGACATCAAGATGGTCCTGTCGCAGATCACGTCGTCCGGCGCCACGCTGTTCCCCGGCGTGCCCACGCTGTACAACGCCATCAACAACCACCCGGACACGCCCAAACACAACCTGACCAGCATCCGTGCGTGCATCAGCGGCAGCGCGCCCCTGCTGCTCGAAACGTCCCGCCGCTTCAAGGAGATCACGGGCGGCGCCAACCTCGTCGAGGGCTACGGCCTGACCGAGGCGAGCCCCTGCACACACACCAACCCCATCTTCGGCGAGCAGCGCGAAGGGAGCATCGGCGTGCCGTTCCCCGGCGTGGACTCCATCGTCGTGAACGACGACGGGCAGATCGTCGCGCCCGGCGAGGTCGGCGAACTGTGGATCGCCGGCCCCATGATCATGAAAGGCTACTGGCAGCGCCCCGACGAGACCGCCAAGACCCTGCGCGAGGCCCACGGCCGCACCTGGCTGATGACCGGCGACATGGCCACCATGGACGCCGACGGGTACTTCCGGATCGTGGACCGCAAGAAGGACCTGATCATCGCCGGGGGCTTCAACATCTACCCCCGCGAGGTCGAGGAAGTCCTGATGAGCCACCCAGCCGTCCTGGAAGCCGCCGCCGTCGGCGTGCCCGACGACTACCGCGGCGAGAGCGTGCACGCCGTCGTGGCCCTGAAACCCGGCGCGACCGCCAGCGAGGCCGACATCATCGCGCACTGCAAGGGCCTGCTCAGCAACTACAAGGTGCCGCGCAGCGTCGAGTTCCGCACCGAACTGCCCAAGACGGCCGCCATGAAGATCCTGCGCCGCCAGCTGGCCCAGGAAGCCCGCGACACCCAGAAGGCCAAGAGCGCCTGACAGGGAGCAGTAAGGCAACACAGGAGCGGGGCGTGCCGGTTCAACGGTCACGCCCCGCTTCTATCTGTTTCTACTCCACAGTTAAGCGTTTGCCAGCGGCGCGTAGGCGGTCGCGCCGCCGTCCAGTGGGCTGGCGGGCCGGCCGGCGCGGATGGCGGCCGCTCCGGCCAGGGCGATCATGGCGCCGTTGTCGGTGTTCAGACCCCGGCCGGGGAACACGACGTTCAGGTCGGTCGCCCTGAAGGCTTCGCGCAGCGCGGTGTTCGCGGCGACGCCGCCGGACACGACGACGGTGCCGCGCCCGTGGGCGTGCGCGGCGCGGGACGTGGTCTTCACGAGAACCTTCACGGCGGCCTGCTGGAAACTGGCGGCGAGATCTTCCGGCGCGGCCCCTCCCCGGTGGGCGAGCAGCGCCGCCGTCTTCAGGCCGCTGAAACTGAAGTTGAAGGTCTTCTGCCCCTGCAACGGCTCCTTGAACGGCACGGCGTCCGGGTTGCCGCGCGTAGCGGCCTCGCTGATGGCCGGGCCGCCCGGGTAGCCCAGCCCGGCCAGCCGGGCGATCTTGTCGAAAGCTTCGCCCGCCGCGTCGTCCATGGTCGCGCCGACCAGCACGTACTCGCCGTCGCGCGGCACGTCGAACAGGTGCGTGTGGCCGCCGCTGACCACCAGCGCCAGGAAGGGGGCGCGCAGTTCGGCCTCGCTGGCCGCCGCGAAGATGTGCCCTTCCAGGTGGTGCGCCGCGTGGAACGGCACGTTCAGCGCCTGCGCCAGCCCCTTGCCGTACATCAGGCCGACCAGCAACGCGCCGACCAGGCCGGGGCCGGACGTGGCGGCCACCGCGCCGATGTCGCTCACGGTCAGGCCCGCCTCACGCAGCGCGTCGCCCATGACCTCGTCGATACGCTCCACGTGCTCGCGGCTCGCCAGTTCCGGCATGACCCCGCCGTAGCGGGCATGCACCGTCTGCGACCACACCCGGTTCGCCAGCAGGTTCACGCGCCCGTCCGGCAGGAGTTCCACGATACCGACCCCGGTGTCGTCACAGGAGGTGTCTATTCCCAGAACACGGACAGGCCCAGGCGGAACGGACGGCAGGGAGGCGGCAGAAACACTCATCGGGACGGAGTGTAGCAGTCACGCCAGACGCGAACGGTGATGGCGGATGGCGGATGGCGGATGGCGGATGGCGGATGGCGGATGGCGGATGGCGGATGGCGGATGGCGGATGGCGGATGGTCAACAGCGTGTACGCGGCGGACCCGCCCCGGTCAAGCCCATCTACGCCCTACGGCCTACACCCCACTACCCGCTGCCCCCTGTCAGCGTTGCTGGTCGCGCACGGCGGCGAGCGTTTCCTCGAACTCGTCGAGGAAGTCGTCTTCCAGGGCGCGGTCGCGGATCAGGGCGTCCTGTTCGGTGGTGGCCTGCTCACGGGTCCAGCGGACGCGGGCCTGCCGGGCGCTGCTGACGTTGCCGCGTCCGGCGATGAACCGCGCGGCGTGGCGGACAGCGGCGTGGGGGTCCTCGGTGGGGGCGGTGACGCTGAGGTTCCGCAGGCCGCCCTGGTCGTTGACCATGGAGCAGGTCACCTCGACGCGCAGACCACGGCGGGCCAGGAAGACCTGATCGACGCGCCACATGCTGGTCGCGCGGATGGGTTCCGGGGCGGTTCTGGGGGGGCGGCGGCGCGGCATGTCAGCTGCCGGCCGGGCGGGGCGGGTGCCAGTCGCGGGCCTGTTCGAGGCCCAGCAGGACGCGGCCGGCACCCTCGGCGAGCGCTTCGAGTTCCAGTTCGCCGGGGATCACGAGGACCGGGGCGATCCACGCGACGCGCCGCTCGATGCGGTCGGCCAGTTCGTCCCAGCGGGCAATGCCGCCCGTGATGACCAGGGCGTCCGGGCGGCCGCTGAGCGCACCGGTCTGCTCGCCCAGCGCCTTGCAGACCTGATGCACGAACGCGGCGGCGACGGCCTGCACGTCGGCGTCGCCGGGGAGCCGCTGTTCCAGGTCGCGCAGGTCGCGGCTGCCGGTCAGGGCCAGGAATCCGCCCTCGCTGCTCAGGCGGGTGAGGGTGCCGGCCTCGCCCAGGTCGCGGGCCAGGGCCAGCAGCGCGCGGGGCGGGATGGGGCCGCTCTGCATGGCGCCCATGGGGCCGCCGTCGGGGCCGGTGCCGGTGGTGTCGATGGCGCGGCCGCAGTCGAAGGCGGTGACGCTGGTGGTGGCGCCCAGATGCGCGACGATCACGCGGGCATCCTGAAAGCGTTTGCCGACCTCGTGTGCGGCGCGGCGGGCGACGGCGCGGGCGTTCAGGGCGTGGAATTCGGCGGTGCGGCGCACGCCCCGCAGGCCGGTCAGGCGCGCTTCGGGCAGCAGTTCATCGGCGCTCTGCGGGTCGACGATGAAGGCCGGGACGCCGCGTTCCTGCGCGGTGGCCAGCGCGAGCGGGCCGCCCAGGTTGGGCGGGTAGGTGGCGCCGCTGCCGCTGACGGCGTACGCGGAGAGTTCCGGCGTGACGCGGTACGTGCCGGTGGCGACCTGTCCGATCAGGCCGCCGCGCCCGACGATGGCGTCCGGGGCGGGCCAGTCGGCGGTCAGGGCCAGCACGGCGCGGGCGAGGTCCGGGACCTGTTCGGCGGTGGGCGGGATGACCAGCGGCAGGTCGGCGCGCGTGAGGGTCAGGCGAAGCTGTCCGGGCAGCGCCGGATTCTCGCTGGGTTCGATGCTCGCGCAGGCGAGCTTGATCCCACTGGTTCCTGGATTGATCACATGGGCGATCACAACGCCGCAGCGTACCAGATCGCCCGCCGGGAACGCCGGGACAAATGAGGACTTGATCAGGGTCTTCTCATGCGGACTGCCGTCTGTTTCGCTGGCAATCTCGTGGCGGTCCGGGTAGCGGGCGAAACAGACGGCGCCCGATCATGAGCACGCCCGCCCGGCTTCGCTGGGCCACACGCAGCAGAGAGGCAGACGCCACTGCTGGTCGTCTGCCTCTCTGCTGCGTGTTCAGGTGGCGGGCCTTAGGCCCTGTCAGGGGGGGGTCATACGGACTCCGATTGAATGGGCTGCAAAGACCATTCAATCCGAGCGGATGCGAGTGGGAGCAGGGCGGGTTCCGGACGTGGAGCTGGCAATCCGGTGAAGTTCCGGATTGTTAGCGAAACAAACGGAATCCGTATCACTGCACGCTGGGTTCGATCAGGCCGTAGTGGCCGTCCTTGCGGCGGTACACGACGCCGCAGGTGTTCGTCTGCATGTGCATGAACACGTAGAAGTCGTGACCCAGTGCTTCCATCTGCGCCACGGCGTCCTCGGGGCTCATGGGTCGCATGTCGAAGCGTTTCATGCGGACGATCTCGGGCATGAACTCGCTCACGTCGTCCAGGCCGGCGTTCACGTCCGCCTCGGCGGGGCCGGGTTCAGGCTGGGGCGTGACCTCGTGGCGGCTCTTGAGGTAACGGGTCTTGAATTTGCGCAGCTGGCGTTCGAGCACGTCGCTGGCCTTGTCGATGGCGGCGTACATGTCCGCGTGGTGTTCCTCGGCGCGGATGATGCCGCTGGGGACGTTCAGCTGCACCTCGACCCTGTTTCGCCGGCCGGAGTCCCGCACGTCACGGACGGTCAGGGTGACGCGCGCGTCAGTGATCTGATCGTTGTAACGGTCCAGTCGCGTGAGTTTCTCCTGCACGTAATCACGCATGGCGTCGGTGACTTCAACGTTCCGGCCTGACAGCTTGTAGATGTGCACGGCTTTCACCTCTTCCTTTTCCCGGAGGGTGGGATCGGCTCCGGTGATTCACTCTAGGCCCAAGGTCAGCGCCGTGTCAGGCGAACAGCTCACTGCGCCGCGCGGGCATTTCGGGGTATGCTCCGGAACAGAGAGTACGGGCGTCGCTGCGGCGGTGCCGTACGGCAACCCCCTTGTGCCGCCTCATGCCGCCGCGCAGACGCCCCGGCCTGGGGTGGGTGTCTACCAGTCAGATGAAGATCCACTGCGTGCGCGTGGCCCGGCCCCGGCTGTATTCTGAACGCGTGAAGGTAGACCGGCAGGAACAGGAAGAGGCGCGCCGCGACCGGATTGCCCGCGCGGCCTTCGAGCTGTTCGCGCGCAGCGGCCTGGACGCCATCAGCGCGCAGGACATCGCGCGCGCCGCGTACGTGAGCCGCACCAACCTGTACCGCTACTACCCCAGCAAGGTGCACATGCTGCTGGCGCACTTCGAGAAGGCGGTGCAGGCCAGCCGGGACGACGCCCTGGAACGCCTGCGGGCCGGCGCAAACCCCCAGCAGGTCTGGGATAAGGTCACGGGCCGCATGGCCGACCTGGGCGTGCGCTACCGCCATCTGGTGGGCGCCGTGGGTCAGGCGGTCCTGGGCGCCGCGCCGGAGGCGGAGAGGCCCGGCGCGACCGTGGACCGCGCGCCCGGCGACGGCCTGCGCACCGCGCTGACCCTGGCGGCGCTGGTGCAGCCCGTGCTGCTGGCCATGCAGACGCAGGGACGCCTGCGCCCGGAGGCGAACGTCAACATGCTGAGCGTGCTGCTGGTGGACGCCTTCATCCTGGCGCTGCTGCACGGCGGGCACCGCGACCAGCGGGACGTGCTGCGCGACTGGCAGGACCGGTTCAGCCTGCTGATGCACGGGGCGCTGGCCCCCGGCGTGCAGTTACGCGACCTGGACAGCCAGAACTGAGCGCAGGCTCCAGCCGTCCGGGTTGGTGTCAGTCCAGGGCCTCGACAAACGCCGCGCCGGTACTGACGCGCACCTCGTCCAGGGTGGCGCCGGGCATCAGTTCGGTCAGGGTGAGTTGCCCCGAGCGGAACTCGAATACGGCCCGGTCGGTGATGATCAGGCTCACCGCGCCGCGCGACGTGAGCGGCAGCGTGCATTCGGGCACCACCTTCGGCGTGCCGTCGGGGTCGGTGTGGGTCATCAGGACGATCAGGCGCCGCGCGCCGCTGGCGAGGTCCATCGCGCCGCCCACGCCCAGCAGCGGCTTGCCGGGCACCGCCCAGTTCGCGAGGTTCGCGTGGGCGTCCACCTGCAGGCCGCCCATCACCGCCACGTCCACGTGCCCGCCCCGGATCATGCCGAAACTGTCGGCGCTGTCGAAGTAACTCGCGCCGGGCAGCGCGGTGACCGGGACCTTCCCGGCGTTCACGGGGTAGTCGAGCGCGCCGCCCTGTTCGGGGGCGGGGCCGACGCCCAGCATGCCGTTCTCGGTGTGCAGGTTCACGCCGTGCGCGGGCGTGATCAGGTCCGCGACCAGGGTGGGAATGCCGATGCCGAGGTTCACCACGTCCCCGCGCCGCAGTTCCTGCAGGGCGCGGCGGGCCATGTGCATTCTCGCCTCGTCCACCTTCTTGGCGCTGCCCCTGACGTCCGCGCTGCTGCCCAGCGCCTCGGCGGTCAGGGTCGCCTGCACCAGATAATCCACGTACAGGCCCGGCGTGTGCACCTGCTCGGGCGGGATGGTGCCGACCGGGACGATCTCCTCGACCTCCGCGATCACAAGGTCGGCGGCGGTCGCCATGGCGCGGTTGAAGTTCTGCTCGGTCAGGCGGTACTGGAGGTTCCCGGCCTCGTCTGCCCGCCACGCGCGCACGAAGGCCACGTCGCCGCGCAGGGCGGGCACGAAGATCATCTCCCGGCCGTTCAGGACCCGCACGTCCGCGTCCCCGGCAATGACGGTTCCGGCGGCGGTGGGGGTGTAGAACCCCCCGATGCCCGCGCCCCCGGCGCGCAGCGCCTCGGCCAGACTGCCCTGCGGGATGAGCTGCACCTCCAGGCGGCCCTCCTGCGCGGCCGCCACCGCCTCGCGGTTGCTGGTGAAGAACGACCCGACGGCCTTACGCAGTTGCCCGTTGCGCAGCAGCCGCCCGCCACTCAGGCCCGCCTCGCCCACGTTGTTGGCCACGTACGTCAGGTCGCGCACGTCCGTCTCCGCCAGCGCGTGCACGAGGTGGACGGGATTCCCGGTCATGCCGAAGCCGCCCACCAGCAGCGTCTGCCCGGACTTCACCAGCGCGGCGGCCTGGGTGGCGGTGATGACCGGGACGTGCTTCAGACCCGTCGGGGCTGCCGTGGCCGTCATGCCTCCACCCTCTCGATGATGGCCGCCTCGCCCTGTCCGACGCCCACGCACAGCGTCGCCAGTCCGTAGCGACCCCCCTGGCGGGCCAGTTCGTGCGTCAGCGCCACGATCAGGCGGGCGCCGCTCATGCCCAGCGGGTGGCCCAGCGCGATCGCGCCGCCGTTCACGTTCACGCGCTCCTGCGGCAACTCCAGCTCGCGGATGCAGGCCAGGGCCTGCGCGGCAAAGGCCTCGTTCAGTTCGATCAGGTCCAGATCCTGCACGCTCAACCCGGTGCGTTCCAGAACCTTGCGGGTCGCGGGAATCGGACCCAGGCCCATCACGCGCGCCTCCACGCCTGCCGCTGCCGCGCCCACCCAGCGGGCCAGCGGCGTGACGCCCAATTCGCGGGCCTTCGCGGCGCTCATCAGGACCAGGGCCGCCGCGCCGTCGTTCAGGCCGCTGGCGTTCCCGGCGGTCACGCTGCCGCCCTTGCGGAAGGCGGGTTTCAGGCCCGCCAGGGTGGCCCCGTCGGTGGCGAGGGTGAAGCCTTCGCCCTCCCGCTTCACGCGCGGGTGCTCGTCGGTGTCGAACACGGTGACGCCCTTGCGGCCCTTCACCTGCACGGGAACGATCTCGTCCCGGAAGCGTCCGGCGTTCAGGGCGTCCATGACCTTGCGCTGCGACTCCAGCGCGAAGGCGTCCTGGTCCTCGCGGGTGATCTCACCGCCCTGGTAGGCACCCTCGCGGGAGCGCCCCACGATATTCTCGGCGGTCTCCCCCATCGCCTCCAGCGGGAACAATTCCTCCATGGCGGGGTTCGGGAAGCGCCAGCCGAGCGTGGTGTCGAACGCGGTGACGTTCCCGTTCGCGAAGGCCTGCGCGCCCTTGGGCATCACGAGCGGCGCGCGGGTCATGCTCTCCACGCCGCCCGCCACGTACACGTCGCCGTCGCCGTTGCGGATCGCGCGGGCCGCCGTGTTCACGGCCGAGAGGCCACTGGCGCACAGGCGGTTCACGGTCAGGCCCGCTGCGGTGTCGGGCAGGCCCGCGAGCAGCGCCGCCATGCGGGCCACGTTGCGGTTGTCCTCGCCCGCCTGGTTCGCGCAGCCGAGAATGACCTCCTCGATCTGATCGGCCGGGACGCCGCTGCGCGCGACGGCCTCGCGGATGGCGTGCGCGGCGAGGTCGTCGGGCCGGACGGTGGAGAGACTGCCACGGATGGCGCCGATGGGCGTACGGACGGCCGCGACGATCACCACGTCACGGTCCGGCAGGCTGTTCAGGGAGAGGGGGGCAGCGGGCTGGGTCATGGGTTCCTCCTTCGGGCCGCAGGACACGACCACCCCGCAGGACGCGGAGAGGACCTGAGGCCCGGTTGTCGACCGCCGCATTCAAGCGCGCCGGAGACCGGATTGGAAGGGGCAGCCGGACGCCGGAGTTCCGGGCGGCCCTGCCAGCTGATACGGATTCCGTCTGTTTCGCTGTCAGGTCACAGGTGAGCGGACTGGCCGTTCCCCTGCTCCCGCAAGGCCGCCACACGGGTCACGCCCGCAGAAGCGCGGATTTCCGGCGACGGCGGGCGTGGAAGGTCAGAACGGAGGGGGATTGTTCAGGGTTGCCGGGCGCGGCGCAGGCGGTTGAGAATCGCGAACACCTGACGCTGCTCCTCGGCCAGCAGGGCGCGGCGCAGGGCCTCGGCCGACAGCGGCTGTGTGGGAAGTTCGGCGGGGGCAGGGCGGTACGCCGCGCCGGGCGCCTGAACGCGGGGTTCTTCCCTCAGGTAGGGTGTCCCCCACTGGGCCCAACTGGATTGTTCTGCGTCCCTCACCTTCCTGGTCATGCCCTCAGAGTAATGAGGACAATCGCACAATTCTCTGACTGAACATTGAAAGGTCGTGCCAGTCGGCAGCTGGCCGGAGCCAGTCCTCATGAGCGGCGCGCGAGAAGAGCGTGAACGCGCCCAGACAGCCCCCGCGGACCGTCCCTGGCGGGCGGTATGCTCGCGGGCGTACAGGGCGCGCGGCCCCCAGAGGACCGCCGCTCCGGGAGGACACCCTATGCCGACCATCACCCAGTTCCGCAGCTGGCAGGACCTGACTGCCCACGCCGAAGCCACCCGCGACCTGCACCTGCGCGACCTGTTCAGCGCCGACCCGCAGCGCGGCGAACGCCTGAACGCCGAGGGGGCCGGGCTTTACCTCGACTACAGCAAGAACCGCGTGACCGACGAGACCCTGGGGCTGCTGCTGGCCCTGGCCCGCGAGACGGGCGTGGAGGCCCGCCGCGACGCCATGTTCGCCGGCGAGAAGATCAACGTGACCGAGGGCCGCGCCGTGCTGCACACCGCCCTGCGCGCCCCGAAAGGCGCGACCGTCATGGTGGACGGCCGCAACGTCGTTCCCGACGTGCATGAGGTACTGGACCGCATGGCGGCCTTCGCGGATCAGGTGCGCGCCGGGACGTGGCTGGGCCACACCGGGCGGCCCCTGCGGAACATCGTGAACATCGGCATCGGCGGCAGCGACCTGGGACCGGTCATGGCCTTCGAAGCCCTGCGGCACTACGCGCAGCGGGACCTGACGCTGCGCTTCGTGTCGAACGTGGACGGCACGGATCTGGTCGAGAAGACCCGTGACCTCGACCCGACCGAGACGCTGGTCATCGTGTCGAGCAAGACCTTCACCACGCAGGAGACCATGGCGAACGCCCAGAGTGCGCGCGCCTGGCTGCTCGCGGCGATGGGGGACGAATCGGCGGTCGCGCGGCACTTCGTGGCGGTGTCCACGAACGCGGACGCCGTGCAGAAGTTCGGGATCGACACCGCGAACATGTTCGGCTTCTGGGACTGGGTGGGCGGCCGCTACTCGATGGACAGCGCCATCGGCCTGAGCCTGATGCTGGCCGTCGGCCCCGACCGCTTCCGCGAGCTGCTGGCGGGTTTTCACGCCATGGACGAGCACTTCCACACGGCGCCGCTGGAAGGGAACCTGCCGGTCCTGCTGGGGCTGCTGGGCATCTGGTACAACAACTTCCATGACGCGCAGAGCCACGCCGTGCTGCCGTACGACCAGTACCTCGCGTACTTCCCGGCGTACCTGCAACAGCTGGACATGGAAAGCAACGGCAAGCACATCACCCTGGGCGGGCAGCCCGTGGACTACCAGACCGGCCCGGTCATCTGGGGGCAGCCCGGCACGAACGGCCAGCACGCCTTCTACCAGCTGATCCACCAGGGCACCAAGCTGATCCCGGCGGACTTCATCGGGTTCTGCCAGACCCTGAACCCGCTGCCGCTGGGTGACAGCGCGCCGCACCACGACCTGCTGATGGCGAACGTGTTCGCGCAGACCGAGGCACTGGCCTTCGGCAAGAGCCTGGACGCCGTGCTGTCCGAGGGTGTGCAGCCCGACCTCGCGCCGCACCGCGTGTTCGACGGGAACCGCCCGACCAACACCATCCTCGCCGACCGCCTGACCCCGCACACGCTGGGCGCGCTGATCGCGCTGTACGAGCACAAGGTGTTCGTGCAGGGCGCCGTGTGGGACATCAATTCCTTCGACCAGTGGGGCGTGGAACTGGGCAAGGTGCTGGCCGGGAAGATCGTGCCGGAACTGCACGCCGACGCCGAACCCGAACTGCAGCACGACAGCTCCACGAACACCCTGATCCGCCGCTACCGCACGCGCCGGTAAGCCGCGCAGGAGCGGGAGGCGTGACCCACGCAGGTGGCCGCCTCCCGCTTCTGCGTCAGCCGGCAGCGGCCTGCCACCCGGAACGACCTGGACTCCATGCCCGCCTCCCGCTCCCGTCCGGCCGGTGTCCTGTTCAGGCCTTGCGCAGGGTGTTGAGGATCCCGGCGGCGATTTCCTCGACGCTGGCGCTGGTGGTGTCGCGCACGGGAATGCCGGCGCGCTGGAACATGCGTTCGGCGCGGCGGACCTCGTGTTCGCACTGTTCGAGGCTGGCGTAGCGGCTGCCGGCCTTTCGCTGGGTGCGGATGGCGTGCAGGCGCCGGGGGTCGATGGTCAGGCCGTGCAACTTGTGGCGGTGGGCCTCGAGGGGGATGGGCAGGCCGCTGCGGTCGAAATCGTCCTCCGCCAGCGGGTAGTTGCTGGCGCGCACCCCGTGTTGCAGGGCCAGGAACAGGCTGGTGGGGGTCTTGCCGGCGCGGGAGACGCCCACCAGGATCACGTCGGACAGGCCGTACTGCTTGTCGCCCACGCCGTCGTCGGTGGCGAGCGCGAAGTCCAGGGCGTCCATGCGGGACAGGTAGGCGTCGGTGTCGTGCATGTCGTGGTGGCGGCCCACGATGCGGGTGGCGCTCTGCTGGAATTCGTGTTCCAGGGCGCTCAGGCCGGGGCCGAGCAGGTCGAACACCTGCGCGGGGCAGGTCTGGAGTTCGGTCAGGACCTCGGCGCGGGTGACGGTCGTGAAGACCAGCGGGTGTTCGCCGCGCTCGGCCAGCGCGCGGACCTCGCGGGTGACGGCCTGCGCGGCGGCGAGGTCGGCGGTGAAGGGGCGGCGCAGGTAGCGCAGGGACTGGCCGGGAAAGTGGGCCAGGAGCGCGCGGGCGATGTTCTCGGCGGTCAGGCCGGTGTGGTCGCTGACGATGACGACCGTGCGGGGGTGCGGGGGTGGGGGGCCGGGCGTGGCGTCTGCCTGGGTCATGCGTTCAGGGTGACACGGGAGGGCCGGTGGGGGCGGCTGCCCAGACAGGCGGCCCGTGTCACTGGACAAGTGGCGGAGCGGGGCGGCCACCTCGGGTAAGCTGGCGGTGCAAGGCAACACTAATTCGCGCGTTTCCAGTCTTCTGGATTCCCTCTACATCGGAGAAAAGCAATGGATATGATTCGTGTGTTCCATACACTAAGGATGACCGACGTGGAGATCGTGGGCGGCAAGAACGCCTCCATCGGCGAGATGATCCAGGGACTGGCCGGGGCCGGTGTGCGCGTGCCCGGCGGGTTCGCCACGACCGCCGACGCCTTCCGGCTGTTCCTGCAGGAAAACCGCATCGAGGAGAGCATCAATGCCCGCCTGAGCGCGCTGGACGTGAACGACGTGGTGGCACTGGCCCAGGCGGGCCGGGAGATCCGCGCGCAGGTGGAGGCCGCCGCGCTGCCCGCCGCGCTGGAGGGGGCCATCCGGGACGCCTACGCCGCGCTGGCCGCCGAGTCCGGCGTGAGCGACCCCGACGTGGCCGTGCGGTCCAGCGCCACCGCCGAGGACCTGCCGGAAGCGAGTTTCGCCGGGCAGCAGGAGACCTTCCTGAACGTGCGCGGCATCGAGAGCGTGCTGCACCACGTGCGGCTGGTGTTCGCCAGCCTGTACAACGACCGCGCCATCAGTTACCGCGTGCATCAGGGCTTCTCGCACGCGGACGTGGCCCTGTCGGCCGGCGTGCAGCGCATGGTCCGCACCGACCTGGGCGCGTCGGGCGTGGCGTTCACGCTGGACACCGAGAGCGGCTACCGCGACGCCGTGCTGGTCACCAGCGCCTACGGACTGGGTGAACTGGTCGTGCAGGGCGCCATCAACCCGGACGAGTTCTTCGTGTACAAACCCGCCCTGAAAAGCGGGAAGAAGGCCATCCTGCGGCGCACGCTGGGCAGCAAGGCGAAGCGCATGGAGTACGCGCCGGGCGGTGGCGTGCAGACCGTCAAGGTGCCGCCCGCCGAGCAGCGCGCCTTCTCTCTGTCGGACGCCGACCTGACCGAACTGGCGCGGCAGTGCGTGACCATCGAGGACCACTACGGCCGCCCCATGGACATCGAGTGGGGCAAGGACGGTCGTGATGGCCTGATCTACATCCTGCAGGCGCGCCCGGAGACCGTGCAGAGCCGCGCCGGGCAGATCATGGAACGCTTCGAACTGACCGGCCGGGGCGAGGTGCTCGTCGAGGGCCGCGCCGTCGGGAACCGCATCGGGTCGGGCGTGGTGCGGGTCGTGACGGACCTCGCGCAGATGAGTCAGGTGCAGGACGGCGACGTGCTGGTGGCCGACATGACCGACCCCGACTGGGAACCGGTTATGAAACGCGCCAGCGCCATCGTGACCAACCGGGGCGGGCGCACCTGCCACGCCGCGATCATCGCGCGCGAACTGGGCATTCCGGCCGTGGTGGGCAGCGGGAACGCCACCCGCGAGCTGAGCAGCGGGCAGACGGTCACGGTGTCCTGCGCCGAGGGCGACACGGGCTTCGTGTACGCCGGGCCGGTGCCGTTCCGCGTGAACCGCGTGGAACTGGGGAACATGCCCGAGGTCGGCATGAAGATCATGATGAACGTCGCCAGCCCCGACCGGGCCTTCAGTTTCGCGGCCCTGCCGAACGAGGGCGTGGGACTGGCCCGCGTGGAGTTCATCTGCTCGAACGTGATCGGCATTCACCCGCGCGCCCTGCTGGACTACCCCGACGTGCCGGAGGACGTGCGCGCCCAGATCGACGAGAAGACCGCCGGGTACGCCACGCCGCGCGACTTCTTCCGCGAGAAACTGGCCGAGGGCGTGAGCAGTATCGCCGCCGCGTTCGCGCCGAAACCCGTGATCGTGCGCCTGAGCGACTTCAAGAGCAACGAGTACGCGCACCTGATCGGCGGGGCCGCCTACGAACCGCACGAGGAGAACCCCATGATCGGCTTCCGGGGTGCCAGCCGCTACCGCTCGCCGGACTTCGCGGCGGCCTTCGCGCTGGAATGCGAGGCCATCCGCGAGGTCCGCGACGACATGGGCCTGACCAACGTGCAGGTCATGATTCCCTTCGTCCGTACCGTCGGCGAGGCCGCGCAGATCATCGAGATCCTGAGGCGAAACGGCCTGAAACGCGGCGACAGTGCTGTTGATGGAGATGGGGGTCTGAAGATCATCATGATGTGCGAGATCCCCAGCAACGCCATCCTGGCCGACCAGTTCCTGGAGCACTTCGACGGCTTCTCCATCGGCAGCAATGACCTGACGCAGCTGACCCTGGCCCTCGACCGCGACTCGGGTCTGGTCGCGGACCTGTTCGACGAGCAGAACGAGGCGGTCCTGACCCTGATGGCACAGGCCATCGCGGCGGCCAAACGCGCCGGGAAGTACGTGGGCATCTGCGGGCAGGGCCCCAGCGACCACCCGGACCTCGCCCGCTGGCTGATGGAGCAGGGCATCGACTCGGTCAGCCTGAACCCCGACAGCGTGCTGGGCACCTGGCTGCACCTGGCCGGTGAGGGCGCCGAGGCGCGCGCCACCGTTCAGGGCTGAAGCCGGGCAGGGCGGGGGGCGGAACGCGGGAGCGTGTTCCGTCCCCTCCCGACTATCAGGCGGGCACGAGGCCCAGCGCGGCGGGCAGGTCCGCCAGTCGGGACACGACCGGCACACCGGGTTCCGGGGCAGGCAGCCCGGCCCGGCTCACCCACACGGCCCGCAGTCCAGCGGCGCGGGCGCCCTGCACGTCCTTCTCCCAGGAATCCCCGACCATCACGGTCTGCGCGGGCGTGACGTCCAGCGCGGCGCAGGCGGCGTGGTACGCGCGGGCGTCGGGCTTGGCGGCGGGCACGTCCTCCACGCACAGCACCGCGTCCACCAGGGCGCCGAGCCCGAAGTGCGCGAGTTTCTGGCCCTGCACCTCGCGCACGTAGTTGGTCAGGACGGCCAGCCGCAGTCCGGCGGCCCGCAGGTCACGCAGGACGTCCGGCGCGCCGGGCAGCAGTCGCCAGTGCTCCCGGTACGCGGCGCGGTACGTGAGGGTGGCGGCCTCGCCGTCCGGGTCGGCGGCGCCCAGTTCGGTCAGCAGGCCCGTAAACCGCCGCACCCGCGCGCCGTGGGCGCTGAGCTGACCGCTGAACAGCAGCGGGTCGATGGCGCGGATGTGCGCCGCGTGCCGCGCGAACAGCTCGGCCGGGTCCACGCTCAGGCCGTGCGCGTGCGCCACGGCCCGCAGGCCCGCGTGCGTGCAGGCCGAGTCGTCGAAGAGGGTGTCGTCCAGATCGAGAATCACGGCCTGCGGGCGGGTCATGCGCCGAACTGTAGCGTTCCGCGCCGCCCAGCGCAGCTCAGCGCGTGGTCTGCTTCCCGGCGCTTCCGGTCATGGCGCGGAGTGCGGCGCGTGCCTGACGCGCCCGCTCAGCGGTCACGCTGCCCGTCAGGCTGGCGCCCGTCACGGCGGCGGCCTCCATGGTCAGGTCGATGCCAGTCAGGGCGCGGCCGGCGCCGCTGAGGGTCAGGGAGTCCGGGTACACGCCGAAGGGTTCGCCATCATTCACCTGTCCGTCGTCGTTGGTGTCCTGCCACGCGGCGACGAGGTAGGTGCCGGCTTTCAGGTTCCGCAGGGTGTACGGGGGTCTGAGGGTACTTCCCGGCACTTCCGTGAATTCGCTGCGGCTGGCGTCCAGCGTGTCGCCGTCCATGAACAGCGCCGCGACCACGACGGCCGTGTTCGTCACCGGCGGTGTGGGCGCGGGCGCAGCGGGGGACGAGCCACCCAGCAGCGCGTTGACGTCGATCAGGCCGGCGCCGCAGCCGCCGCTGACGTCGCAGCGGCTGCCGAGCGGCGCGGCGCTGGCCCGCAGGCGCGCGCGGACCTGATCGGGTGTCAGGGTGGGCTCCTGTCCCAGCAGCAGCGCGGCGGCGCCCGCGACGTGCGGGGCCGCCATCGAGGTACCGTCCATGAAGGCGTACGCGTCCTGTCCGCTCTGGGCGTCCCGGACGGTGCTGAGGATCCCGCCGGGGTAGGCGCGGCCGTTCACGCTGACGCTCAGGCGCGAGTTCCCGCCGGGCGCCATCACGTCGATGCGGGCGCCGTGGTTGGAGTACGGCGCGCGGCGGCCGTCCGGGCCGGTCGCGCCGACCGTGATCACGTCCGCGCAGTTGGCAGGAGAGCTGGTCGAGGCGCTCACGTCGTCGTTCCCGGCCGCGACGACCGTGACGACCTGCCGGGCGCGGAGTTCCGCGAAGACGCGCTGCTCGGCGGCCGAGCAGGCGCCCGGACCCCCCAGGCTGAGGTTCACGATGCGCGCCGGGTGGCGGTTCACGGGCACGCCGTCCACGGTCACGCCGGCCGCCCACAGCACCCCGCCGAGAATGTCCGCGAGGCTGCCGCCGCCGGTCGTGTCGAGCGCCCGGACCGGCACGATCCGCGCGCCCCAGCTGACGCCCGCCACGCCCCGGCCGTTCCCGGTGTGCGCGGCCACGCTCCCGGCCACGTGCGTGCCGTGGTAGTCGGTGTCGCCGCCCAGGTCGGTGGGGTCGGGGTCCACGCCGTTCCCGTCGCCGGCCAGGTCGGGGTCGCTCACGAAATCCATGCCGGGCAGCGTGCGGTCGCGCAGGTCCGCGTGCGGTACCACGCCGCTGTCCACGACGGCCACCGTGACGGCCGCGCCAGTCGTGCGGTCCCAGGCGGCAGGCAGGTTCAGGGCCGGGTACTGCCACTGCACCGGGTAGTACGGGTCGTTCGGGGTGGCCAGTGCGTGCAGGCGGCGGTTGGGCGTGACGCCCTGCACGCCCGGCTGGCCCAGCAGCGTCTGCGCGACCAGCCGCGACTGCGGGCCGCTCAGGGTCTGTTCGCTGCGGTACAGGGCCAGTCCGGCGGCGCTGGAGCCGGTCACGCGGCGCAGCGTGGTCACACCCACATCCGGGGTGGTCACGGTCAGGGTCCCCAGGCCCTGCACGCTCAGGCCGGGGCGGGTCACGATCAGGTACTCGCCGGGAATCTCGCCGGTCCCGGCGGTGGTCGGCGTCGTGCGGGCCGCGTGGACGTCCGGGCTGCCGTCGGTGGCCGCGCCGGTCGCGCCGGGGAACGTCAGGACTCCGCTCACGCTGAAGGTCGTGACGGGTGCCGGGGTGACGGGTGCGGGGGTGACGGGCGCTGGTGGCGTGGGATTCGGGGTGGCCGGAGTCGTCTGGGACGGCCCCGAACCACCTCCGCCGCAGGCGCTCAGGAGGGCGCCGGTGAGGACGGACAGGGCCAGGAAACGGGTCAGGGGCGCAGAGGACACGGGCATCCCCTTCAGGGTAGGGGACGGTGGCCGGCGACGGGGCCGCAACTCTGGCACCTGCTCACGCCGCCTGCGCCGACAGGGTGCCCGCTCCGGGGCAAGTCCCCCCCCCGGAGTCTAAAAAACCCCCGCTGGGTGCGTCCCCAGCGGGGGTAGCGTGTCATAACGCCGTAAGAGAGATTTTTCATACTTTGAGATCGAAGGACTCAGGTAGGCACCACTCAGGTCACCACCTCCGGACGCCTCCCCTGCCGGGCGGCTGCGGTGTCCTGTCGCCCCGCGTTCCCCCGCCCTCTCGTCTGTTCAAGGAGTTCCACCCATGACCATTGCACTCATCGCCGCCGGTTTTCTCATCATGGCCTACAGCACCTTCTTCGGGTACCAGCTGAAGTCGCGGGCGTCCGGCGGGCTGATCGGCACGCGCCTCACGCAGCTGCTCGCCATGATCGCCGCGTTCGCCCTGAGTTACCTGGTGGTGGGCGCCCTGACCTTCGGCCGTCCCGCCGACAGCTCGATGCTGATCCTGTCCGTGATCCTGCTGCTGGGCGCCGTGTTCGTGATTCTGGTCCTGAACCTCGTGCGGGACGTGCTGGGAACCCTGGAATAATGATGATCTACGAGCGACTTCCCCGCCCGGACGGCCTTCAGTTGACGCGGGAACAGCTGCGGGTCTACATGATGTGTAACGGCCGCCGCGCCCTGGAGGAGGTCGCCGCGCTGACCCGCCTGCCGCTGAACGAACTGCAGAGCGCCCTGAAGGACCTGCAACAGCTGAACCTGCTGGCCCCCGCCGCCACGCCCGCTGAGCCCACCGCCCCGCTGCCCGCGCAATTGCAGGAGCAGCTGATGAAGGAAGCCCAGGCGGCCCTGAACGCCCTGCCCGACGACGCCCTGCCCGGCACGGGCTTCCAGACGCCGCCAGTCGCCGCCGGACAGCCCGAGGCTCCGGTGTTCCCGCACACCCTGCCGGACATCACCGCCCACCTGCGCGGCGTCCTGACCGAGCACCTGGGCGGCCGGGCCGCGCCGTACGTGGCGCAGATCTCGGCGTGCCGCGACCTGACCGAACTCGGCGCCCTGGTGCCCAAGATGGCTGCCAAGATCAAGCTCGTCATTCACGAGCAGGCCGGCAGCGCCCTGAAAGACGCCTTCGCGCAGTGTCTGGCCGCGCACGCCGCGCAGGAGGCCGCGCGTGCCTGAGCTGCTGCGCCTGCTCCAGGAACCCTGGCCGTGGTACGTGAGCGGCCCCCTGATCGGCCTGACCGTGCCGCTGCTGCTGCTGCTGGGCAACCGCGCCTTCGGGATCTCCTCGAACCTGCGCCACGCCTGCGCTGTCCTGCTGCCGGACCGCCTGAAACCCGCGCTGTTCCGCCACGACTGGCGCGCCCAGAGCTGGAACCTGCTGTTCGCCGCCGGCATGATCCTGGGCGGCGTCCTGGCCGCCACGCTGCTGCGCGACCCCGCCCCCACCGCGCTGTCCGGCGCGGCTGTGCAGAGCCTCGGCACGCTGGGCGTGACCGTGCAACCGGGCCTGCTGCCCGCCGTCCTGACCGACCTGAGTCGCCCCGCCACGTGGGGGCTGCTGATCCTGTCGGGCCTGCTGGTGGGGTTCGGCACCCGCTACGCCGGGGGCTGCACCAGCGGGCACGCCATCACGGGCCTCAGCACCCTTCAGGCACCCAGCCTGATCGCCACGGCCTCCTTCTTCGCGGGCGGGATCCTGAGCGCTAACCTGCTGCTCCCGCTGTTCCTGAGGTGAACCCATGATCAGCACCACGCCCACCCCCACCACCACCGCTTCCGGCACGCACCTGCTGCGGCAGTGGCCGTTCCTGATCGCCGGACTGCTGTTTGGCGTGCTGCTGATCAAATCCGAGGCCGCCAGCTGGTACCGCATTCAGGAGATGTTCCGCTTCCAGTCCGTGCACATGTACGGCCTGATCGGCAGCGCCGTCCTGACCGGCCTGATCACCACCACCCTCCTGCGCCGCTCCGGACTGCACGCCCTGAACGGCGAGACCATCCACGTACCGGCCAAGGAAGGCCCCACCCGCCGCTACGTGCTGGGCGGCCTGATCTTCGGACTGGGCTGGGGACTGGCCGGCGTGTGCCCAGGCCCGATCTTCGCGCTGCTGGGCAGCCACCTGCTGCCCATGCTGATCGTGCTGACAGCCGCGCTGGTCGGCACCTGGGCATACGGCGCCGTGCAACACCGGCTGTAACCCATCCGGCCCCCGACGCGGTCAGTCCAGCTGAAGGAAGATCGCCTTGAGGTACTGCGCCTCCGCGAAGGTCGCGTGGTGATCCGGGGCGTGCTGACTGGTGTGCAGTTCCTTCCAGGGGCGGCCGCTGCGGTCGGCGGCCTCGCGCACGGCCGCCCAGAACTCGTCGGCGCTGACGTGCGCGGAGCACGACGCGCTGACCAGAATGCCGCCCCGCGCGAGGCGGCGGATGCCGTCGGCAGCCAGTTTGCCGTACGCGCGGATCGCGCCCGTGCGTTCCGCTTCACGCCGCGCCAGCGAGGGCGGGTCCAGGATCACGAGGTCGAACTCGCGGCTCGTTCCGGTCAGCCACTCGAACACGTCGGCCTGCATCGTCTCGTGCGGCGCACCGAGTTTCGGGTTCAGGGCGTAGTTGCGCTGCGCGCTTCGCAGGGCGTGCGCGCTCAGGTCCAGGCTGACCACGTCGGCCGCGCCGCCCCGCGCGGCGTACAGACTGAACCCCCCGCTGAACGAGAAGGCGTTCAGCACGCGGCGGTCACGGGCGTACCGCTCCACGCGGCGGCGGTTGTCCCGCTGATCCAGGAAGAAGCCGGTCTTCTGGCCGCGCAGCACGTCCGCCTCGAAAGCCAGTCCGGTCTCGTGGAACACGACCGGGCCGTCCGGGACCGCGCCGGCCAGCACCTGACCGTCGTGCAGGCCGGCGGCGGCGGCGCGCACCTGAATGTTGCGGCTCAGGCGCAGCACGACCCCGGCGCCGGGAAAGCGGGATTCCAGAAGGTCCAGCACGCGTTCCAGGTGCGGGAACCACGCGGCGGTGTACAGCTTCACGACCAGCGTGTCCGCGTAGCGGTCCACAACCAGTCCGGGCCAGCCGTCCGATTCGCCGTTCACGGCGCGGTACCCGTCGGTGTCCGGACCGAACAGCGGCGCGCGGCGCAGCAGGGCCGCGTCCAGGCGGGCGGCCCACCAGTCGTCGTTCAGGGTGGCGGGCGCCCCGTGATGCAGCACCCGCACGCGCAGCGGACTGTCCGGGTCGAACAGACCGATCGCCAGGAAGCGGTCGCGGCGGTCGTAGATCACGGCGAGTTCCCCGGCGTCACCCTCGCGGTTCTGGTCGCGCAGGCTCGATTCGTACACCCAGGGGTGCCCGGCGCGGATGTGCGTCTCGGCGGCCGGAGAGACCCGCAGTCTCAGGCGGGAACGGGGGGTGGGAGCGGCGTCCTGCATCCCCCCAGCGTACCGCACCGCCCAGTCCGGCAAGCGAACAGGCCGCCCCTGCTGCGGGCGGCCTGCGTATCACGGGTGGACCGCGCCGGTCAGTCGGCGGCCTGCTCCTGCCCGTACACTTCCAGCACGCCGGCCGCGCCCATGCCGCCGCCGATGCACATGGTGATCAGGGCCTTGCCGCCGCCCCGGCGACCCAGTTCGTAGATGGCGGTCGTGGCGAGTTTCGCGCCGCTGCACCCCAGCGGGTGACCCAGCGCGATGGCGCCGCCGTTCACGTTCATGATCTCCTCGTTCAGACCCAGTTCCCGCGCGACGGCCAGGGACTGCGCCGCGAACGCCTCGTTCAGTTCGATCAGGTCGATGTCGGCCAGGGTCAGGCCCGTCTGCGCCAGCACCTTCGGCACGGCCTTGACGGGGCCGATACCCATCAGTTCCGGGTCCACGCCCGCCACCGCGAAGCCCACGAACTTCGCCAGGGGTTTCAGACCCAGCTCCTGCGCCTTCTCGGCACTCATGATCAGCACGGCGGCCGCGCCGTCACTGAACGGGCTGCTGTTCGCCGCACTGACCGAACCGGTCGCCTTGAACGCCGGGCGCACCTTCGCCATATCCGCGAGGTTCGCGTCCCGACGGATCAGTTCGTCCTTATCGAAGTTAACGGTCTCGGACTTCACCTTCGTGCCCTTGACCTTGTCCACGCGCACCGGCACAGGCACGATCTCGGCGTCGAACTTCCCGGCGTCCTGCGCCGCCGCCGCCCGCTGGTGACTGCGGAACGCGAACGCATCCTGATCCTCACGGCTGATGCCGTACTTCGCGGCGACATTCTCGGCCGTCATGCCCATGCCGATGTACGCGCCGGGACGGGCGTCCACGAGGTCCAGGTTCGGGCTGGGGTTATGGCCGCTCATGGGCAGCATGCTCATGCTCTCCACGCCGCCCGCCAGCATCACGTCCGCCTGCCCGGTCTGAATGGCAGCCGCCGCCATCGCAATCGTCTGAAGGCCGCTGGAGCAGAAACGGTTGATGGTCACACCACCCACGCTGTCCGGCAGACCCGCACGCAGCGCCGCCAGACGCGCAATGTTCAGGCCCTGCTCGGCCTCCGGAATCGCGCACCCGAAGTACACGTCCTCGACCAGCGCCGCGTCGATCCCGGCACGCTTCACGGCCTCGTTCAGCACCAGCGCCGCCAGATCGTCGGGGCGGGTGTTCGCCAGGGTGCCTTTGATACCACGCCCAACGGGCGTCCGAACAGCAGAAACAATAACAGCGTCACGCATTTTGGTTACTCCTTAGGGGATTCGACTCCCACTGGTCTTGACCGTTGATTCTCTGATCACTGAGAGAAAGAAGATTGTCGAAGAGATTGTGTTGATATACGAAAGACAGATCGTCGAAACAGCGTTCCGAAAGCCGGACAATTTCACTGGCAAAGTCAGGCAAATCTCTGAATGTCAGACGGTGATCCGGCAATTGGACATCACCGATGTTGTATAAGCCAACATTTGCCCCAGTTCCGCCCGGTACGGTGGAGGCATACGCATAAGCGCAACCTTGCTGGAAGAACTCACCATCGTTCGATCCCTGTTCGTAAAGCACGGCAACCGTCCACACAAAATCGACACCGTCTTGACGGGTCAGCCATACGTCCGACCTTCCGTAGAAGTCTCCAGCGCCGTCCCAACCATTGAAATTGGATCGGCCACTATAACGCTCCAGACCGACGGCAGCCAAGTTTGAAGGGATTTCGAGTGGACTGCGAATAAAGGTGTCCCAGAGAGTCGCCAATGCCTGTGCCATCTGTCTCTCTTCTTCCCTCACGCTTCCACCTCCGGCACCACGCGGGCGATGAAGGTTTCGAGCTGGGCGTCGTACTGCTCAGGGTCGATGTTCCACACGCGGATGTGCTTGCCGCCTTCCACGCGGTGGTATTCGATGAGGTCGGGGCGGGCGGCGGCCAGACGGTCGGCCTGCCCGACGGGAATGGTGCGGTCGCGGGTGCCGTGCCACAGGATCATGGGCACGTCGAAGGTGGGCGCTGCAGCGATCTGGTCGACGGTGTCGAAGTCCTGACCGCTGCGGCGCGTGACGATCCGTTCGACGAAGCGTGCCACGTGCCGCGCCATGAACGCCGGGATGCCCACGCGGACGCCCTGCGAGCGGATGGTGTCCCGCCAGTCCAGCGCGGGGCAGTCCAGCATGACGCCCAGGATCGGCAGCGGGTACGGACGGTGCTTTTGCCGCAGGACGCTCAGGGCGACATTGCCACCCATCGAGAATCCGTGCAGCACGGCGCGTTTATACCCGGCGTCCTGCGCCCAGTGCAGCGCGGCCAGTACGTCCTCGGCTTCCTGGTCGCCCAGCGTCAGGTATCCCTGCGGGGAGGCCGGAGCGCCGTGCGCGTTGCGGAACGTGACGAACAGGCTGCCCGTCCCGGTGCGCTGCAAGGCCGGGAGCATCCGCAACGCCTGGGCGCGCTGACCGCCGTGCCCGTGAATGACGATCACCAGCGTGTCCGCGCGGCCCGGCGCGTCCCCACTGGGCGGAATGTGCCACGCGGGCATGTCGCCCAGCGGCGTGCTGACGGCCGTGTGCTCGAACGCCACGCCCAGTTGCGCGGGCGTGCCGTTGTACACGAACGTACTGGCCCACGCGAGCGCCCCGTTCGGCAGCACGCCACGCTCGCCCGTCACCTCGCGGCGCACCAGCGTCCCCACGACCTTCCGCTCGCCCAGCACCGCGTGCCCCTTGTTCGGGAGCAGCGGCACGATTCCGATCGGCCCGCGCGAGAGCGTCTCGGCACTGGCCGGCAGGAACACACTGTTCCCCCGCCGACCCACCGGCACGATCACGCCCTTCACGCGGCGCGTCTTACTGCGCAACGTGATCTCCGCACCCAGGAACGCACCCGCCAGCACCACCCCGGCGTAAGCCAGGGCGGCCCAGCCGAGATGCCGTGGGCGGAGTGTGCGGCGCGGATGGCGGATGGCGGATGGCAGATGGCTCATGTGGTTCCCAGCTTATTGATCAGGGCTGTGAGTTTGGCGGCAAGCACGCGTCCCTGCTCGTTGAGCTGGGTGGTGTCCGTCGCGGCGATGAATTCCAGTCGGGTGGACAGGTGGAGACCGCTGATGACCTCGTAGAGCGAGCCGCGTGCCTGGGTCAGGAACCGGGCAAAATCCCGGTCCGTTCCCCGGCCGCGTCCTTCGGCGATGTTGAGCGTGATGGACGTGGCGGCACGCCGGATCTGGTTGGTCAGCCCGAACCGTTCCTCGGCAGGCAGATGGCGGGTCAGGACGTAGATGCCCGCAGCGAACTCCACCGAGAGGTGGTAGACCTCAAGGTCCTCGAACGGGAAGAATCCCGCCGCGCTGAGAGCTGAGTTTTGCCTTCTGCCTTCTGCCATCTGCTATCCGCCTTCGCTCAGTTCCTGAGCGGTTTGCCGGTTTTGAGCATGTGCTCGATGCGTTGCTGGGTGCCTTTCTTGCCGAGGAGGGTGAGGAAGGCTTCGCGTTCGAGGTCGAGGAGGTGCCCTTCGCTGACTTTGGCGGTGCGGTTGTTGCCGGTGCCGCCGCCGAGGACTTTGGCGAGCTGTTCGCTGACGACGAGGTCGTAGTCGGTGATGTAGCCGCCCTGGTGCATGCCGTGCAGGGCGCTCTTGATGGCGCCGATGGCGGCGTCGCCCATGACGGGGATGTCCTGGCGGGGGGTGGGTTGCACGTAGCCGGGGGCCAGGGCGAGGACCTGGCGTTTGGCGTCTTGCAGGATGTGGTTCTTGTTCATGGCGACGGTGTCGGTGTCGCGCAGGAACCCGAGTTTGCGGGCTTCGAGGGCGCTGGTGCTGACCTTGGCGGTGCCGATGAGTTCGAAGGCGCGTTGCACGGCGGGCAGCAGGGTGGCGCCGAGTTGCTGGCCGGGCTGCTGCATGTCGGTGAAGCGCAGCAGCATTTCCTTGGTGCCGCCGCCGCCGGGGATGAGGCCCACGCCGACTTCGACGAGGCCCATGTACAGTTCGGCGCTGGCGACGACGTGGTCGGCGTGCAGCGTGAATTCCGCGCCGCCGCCGAGGGTCAGGCCGAAGGGCGCGGCGACGGTGGGGTGGGGGCTGAAGCGCAGGCTGGTGGTGACCTGCTGGAACTGTTTGATCATGTCGTCCAGTTCGTCCCACTCGTCCGCCTGGGCCTGCGAGAGGATCAGGGGGAGGTTCGCGCCCGCGCTGAAGTTCTCGCCCTGGTTGCCGATGACGAGGCCGTGGTAGCCCATGTCCTGCACGAGCTTGTGGGCGTCCTGCACGGTGCGCAGCTGGTCCTCGCCGAGGGCGTTCATCTTGGCGTGCCATTCGGCCAGCAGCACTCCGTCGCCGAGGTCGATGACGCTGGCTCCGGCGCGTTTCTTGATGACCTTGGTGGCGTCTTTTTTCAGGTCGGTGAGGATGAAGTACGGCGCCTCGTACTTCGTGGGCTGACCTTCGGGGGTGACGGTCTCGTCGCCCGCGTAGAAGGCGTCCCGGCCACTGGCTTTCATGGCGGCCAGCAGGGGGGGCAGGGTGCGGCCCTCGGCTTCCAGGTTGGCGATGACGGTCTGGACGCCCAGGGTGTCCATGGTCTCGAAGGGACCCTGTTCCCAGCCGAAGCCCCATTTGAGGGCGTTGTCGATGTCCTGGAGGCGGTTGCTGACGTTGCCGGCCATCTTGGCGGCGTACCAGAAGCCGTCGTTCATGACGCCGCGCAGGAACTCGCCTTCTTTGCCTTCGGCGGCGTACAGGGCTTTCACGCGGGCGGCGAGGGGCTGGCCCTTGACGGCGTCCACGGCGGCGACCTTGACGCGGCCCTGGTCCTCGTACTCGAAGGTGTCGAGGTTCAGGTTCAGGATCTTGGTCTTGCCGTCGGCGCCCTTCGTTTTCTTGTAGAAGCCGCTGCCGGTCTTGTCGCCCAGCATCTTCTTCTCTTCGACCAGCGTGCGGAAGGCGGGGGTCAGGGTGAAGTCCTCGTCGTCGGGGGTGGCCTTACCGAGGTCGCTGGCGACGTGGTAGATGATGTCCAGGCCCGACAGGTCGGCGGTGCGGAAGGTGGCGCTGCTGGCGCGGCCCAGCGCGGGACCGGTCAGCTGGTCGACCTGCGCAGGGGTCAGGCCGGCGCGCTGCATGTGGTCCATGGCGCGGACGATGCCGTACACGCCGATGCGGTTGGCGACGAAGCCCGGCACGTCGTTCGCGACGACCACGCCCTTGCCGAGGGTGGTCTGCGCGAACTCGCTGAAGGCCTCGGTGACCTTGGGGTCGGTCTTGGGGGTGGGGATGACTTCCAGCAGGTGCAGGTAGCGGGGCGGGTTGAAGAAGTGCGCGCCCACGAAGCGGCGCTGGAAGTCCTCGCCCCGGCCCTCGATCTGGAGGTGCATGGGGATGCCGCTGGAGTTGCTGCTGATGATGGCGGTCTTCTTGGCGACCTTCTCCACGCGTTCCCACAGGCTGCGTTTGGCGTCGAGTTTCTCGATGATCGCCTCGAGGATCCAGTCGGCGTCCTTGAGGTCCTTGAGGTTGTCTTCGAGGTTGCCCACCTGGATCAGGGCGGCGCGGGCCGGGTCCATGAAGGCGGCGGGGCGGGCTTTGAGGGCGCGCTGGAGGCCGCTCTTGGCCAGGAAGTTCCGGTCGGGGTTGTCCGGCAGGACGATGTCCAGCAGCATCACGGGAATCCCGGCGTTGGCGAGTTGCGCGGCGATGGCGGCACCCATCACGCCCGCGCCGATAACGGCAGCTTTCTGTATCTTCATGCGACCTCCTGAGGGGCTCACTTAAAATTAGACTCGGTTCAAGTTTACGGCGGGATCGGGGCGTTTGTCCACCACACCCGCAGTCCGTCCAGCGCGCGCCGTCCCGCCCGTAGGTACGCCTCCTGACCGCCTGCGGCCCCACCGGTCAGACCGAACGCCAGATCGGCCAGCGCCCGGCACAGCGCGTACCACGCCGCACGCTCCCACACCGCCCCACAGGACGGGCCGGCCGCTGGATACGCCACGCGGGCCGCCGCCAGCAGCGCCGCGTCCCCCCAGTGGATCAGGCCCGCCAGATCCCGCGCCGGATCGCCCAGCGCCGCGTCCGACCAGTCCAGCACGCCCGAGAGTCGCCCCTGCCCGTCCAGGGAGACGTGCTCGGCCGCGAAATCCCCGTGGATGGGCACCGGCAGGACCTTCCGGAGATCGGGCAGGGCGCGCACGCGGGCCGCCCAGGCGTCGGCCCCAGGAAGGACACCTGCCCCTGCCGCCGCCTCCAGATCGTCCAGCGCAGCATCCCGCCAGTCGTGCCCGGACGGGTCAAGGTCCACGGTCAGCCCGGACCCCTGCGGGTTCAGGGCGTGCAGATCCGCCAGCCAGCGCCCAAGCTCCCCACCCAGCGCGACCGGATCGGTCAGTGCGAACCCCAGTGCCGACCGACCCGGCACACGCCGCGCCACGCTGAAGCCCTCCGGGGCCAGCGGCGAGGCGACACCCAGGTGCCGCACCTCCGGCAGCGCCGCGCCCCCCAGCCGGGGGGCCAGCCATGCCAGCAGCCGGGCCTCGCGGCGCAGCGCCTCTCCCCCACCCGGCCAGCGGGGCAGGCGCAGCACGCGCGCCCCATCCAGCGCGAAGGCGTGGTGATCACTGCCCATGCCCAGCCACGACACCCTGGCGGGTGCGTCCGGCAGCAGCGCCGCCACCTGCGCCGCGCTCAGGACCGGGAGTGCCAGTCGATTCACCCGCTCATTGCACCACACCCGTCCCGCCACGCGCCCCACGTGCGCCGCCCGGACCTACCCGATGAACTGCCGGACCACGACCACCAGCGCCAGCCCGGCCAGCGCCAGCACCGCCGCCACGCTCAGGCGGCGGTCCACGCGCCACCCCGCCAGCGCCACCCACACGGCCGCCAGGACCGGCACCGACGCGATCCACACCACACCCACCCACGCATAGGCGGGCAGCAGCACCCCGCCCGCCAGCAGGACCACACCCACCCAGAAGCCCAGCGGGTACAGCCACGCGGGCAGCCCCGCCAGCTCGGTGTCCGGCTTCTGCGGGGGCGGCGACTGCGGGGCGCTCACGCCTGCCCCCAGTACTTCCACAGCAACTGCCCGGCCGTGAAGATCAGCAGCAGGCTGAAGAACAGCTTCAGCTGCGCGGCCGGAATGCGGCTCTGCAGGGTCGCACCGGCCCGCGCGCCGATCAGCACGCCCAGCGCGATCCCGGCCGCCAGCGGAATGTCCAGCAGCCCGCCCGCCTGATACACCAGCGCGTTCCCCACGGCCGTCAGGCCCATGATGAAGGTACTCGTGGCAATCGCCTGCCGGATCGGCACACCCGCCAGCAGGTTCAGGACCGGCACCTGCACGGTGCCCCCGCCGATGCCCAGCAGACCGCTCATGACCCCCGCGAACGTCATGGCAGGCGGCACGAGGCGACTGGGGGGACGCTCGACCTCCACCCGCTTCAGGCCGCGCAGCAGGTTGAACGCGGAGTACAGCAGCAGCAACGCGAACACCGTCGCCACCGCACGGGCCGGCAGGATCAGCCCCAGGAAACTCCCGGCCGCCCCACCCACAATCGTGTACGGCGAGAGCAGGTACCCCGTCCGGGCGCGCACCAGCCCCTGCCGCAGGTAACTGGCGGCGCCGCTCAGCCCGACCGCCAGCACCCCGATCTGACTGACCGCCACCGCCTGCGCAATCGTGATCTCCCGCCCGAACAGCGGCAACACGAACTCCAGAGCCGGCACGACGATCACGCCGCCCCCCAGACCCAGAATCGCGCCCAGCACGCCCGCCAGCAGGCCCACGCCGATCACGGCCACCATCATCGCGCTGATCACCAGGGAATCACGTTCAGAACCCTAGCGCATTTCCGGGCGGCTGCCGGGGCTCCGACCGGGCCGTTGACCGGGCCGGGAGCAGCGTTTCAACCGCCCGCACCGGGAGTGGAACCGTGCGTGAAAGCCTCGACCTCCAGCCGGTTTCCACCCCCGCGTTTGGCGCGGTACAGGGCGGCGTCCGCCCGTTGCAGGATGACCTCACTGCCTACCGCGCCACTGCCCACCACGCCACCGCTGGCTGCCGCCGTACTGGCCGTGCGGAACGCCACCCCGACCGACGCGCCCAGCTGCGCCGACCCGCCCGGCACCGCGTACGGGCGGCCCAGCGCCTGCACCACCTGCCCCGCCAGGGGCGGCGCGAGCACCGGGCCACGCGGGTCCAGGCTGACCAGCGCGAACTCGTCGCCGCCCAACCGCGCCGGAACGAACCCCTGCCCGGCCAGCGCCCGCAGGCGCACGCCGACCTCGCGCAGCACCGTGTCTCCGGCCGCGTGTCCGTGCGTGTCATTCACGGGTTTGAAGCCGTCCAGGTCGATCATCAGGATGGTCATTTCCGCGTGGTCCGGCGCGCCCTTCAGCAGGCGGTAGAAGCCGTCGCGGTTCAGCAGTCCGGTCAGGCCGTCATGATGCGCGAGGTGTTCCATCTCGTCGCGGCTGCGTTTCAGTTCGGCGGCCTGCTCGGTCAGACGGCGGTTCAGGCGGCTCGTCTCGACGAACCCCTGCCCCTGGCGCAGCATGACCAGCATGAATACCGTCACCGTGAACCAAGCCACGCCGCGCCCGGTCAGGTCGGACGCCGCGCCGCGCAGGATCAGCAGCGCGCACGCCACGGCCACGGCCGCGTACGGCAGCGCCCGCAGCAGCGTGTCCAGCCACCCGCCGCCCCGCGTGACGTTCGCGGCGTCTGCCGGGACCGCCTGCAGGCGGGTCAGCAGGGTCACGCCGACCGCCTGCCCCACCGTTCCCCACACCCACAGGGCGTCCAGCGCGCCGCGCGGCTGGTACTGATCGCCCAGCAGCAGGTATGCGAGGTCCGCGCCCACGTACACCATCAGCCCCAGAACCAGCGGCAGCCGCGCCGGTTCCAGCCGCCGCCGCAACAGCAGCAGGCCCACGGTCAGCAGGGTCAGGTCCAGCACCACGTACGACGCGCTGACCGCCTTGAACACCACGGACGCCCCCGAATCCTGAAGGAGCGGCGACACGGCCAGCACCCACGAGACCTCGCCCACCACGACCACCGTGATCAGACTGTCCAGCAGCCACGCGCCCAGCACCCCGCGCGACAGCGGCCGCCCCGGCTGCGACCCGGCCACGCGGTCCATCCACAGCACGCCCAGCAGGCCCAGGTAGTACAGGTAGTACAGGCCGTCCACGAACGACACGTCCGGGGCGTCCACGCCCGGCAGGTCGAACAGCAGCACGTACGCCACCTCGGCAGCCGCCAGCGCCAGCAGACTCAGCAGCGCCCACCCCAGGCGGCCACTGGCACGCCAGCCGCTCAGGTTCAGGCACCCGCCCTGCAAGCGCATCTGCGCGCACCACGCCTGCCCGACCGCCAGCACCGCCACGACCGGCACCGCTCCGTACAGCAGGTCCAGCCACGGCAGATCCACCCCGGTCAGCACGCCCCACGCCAGCAGCGCCGTGTACGCGCCTGCCAGCACAAGCAGCGGCGCGAACATCCAGGGGAGGGAGAACCGGTTCGTCATCAGAGGGTCACAACCACGCGTACCTTAAGGAATACCACCACACATCCATCTGACACCCGCACCGTCCAGAGGTCGGCAGCACCGTCCCACACGCACCCCAGCCGCAAAGAGGAAGGGCCAGAAGTCGAAACTCCTGGCCCTTCCCCGTATTGGTGGAGGCTTGGGGATTCGAACCCCAGACCCTCCGCTTGCAAAGCGGATGCTCTCCCGCTGAGCTAAGCCCCCTCAGCGCCGTGAACTTTAGCAGCTTGCGGGGGGTTTGGCAAGTGTGGGCCAGATGGCGCAGGCGTGGGCGGCGGCGGGTGGGTAGCATGGGGGGATGTTCGGTCGTCGCGCGCCACTGCCTGAGTTTCCGCCTGGGGCGTTGCTGGTGGGCGGCGCGGCGCGTGACTGGTTGCGGGGTGTGCCGGCGAAGGATTTCGACTGGGCGGTGCCGGACCCGGCGGGCGCGGCGCAGGAGCTGGCGCGGGTGTCGGGGGGGGCGGCTTTCCCGCTGGATGTGGACCGGGGGTACTGGCGGGTGTCGGCGCCGGGTGGCGTGCAGCATGATCTGGTGCCGCTGCCGGGCGACGTGACGGCGGACCTGTTGCGGCGGGATTTCACGGTGAATGCGCTGGGTGTGTGGGCGGACGGGCGGGTGCTGGACCCGGCGGGTGGCCGCGCGGACCTGCGCTCGCGGCGGCTGCGGATGGTGTCGCGGGAGAACCTGCGGGCCGACCCGCTGCGGGCGTGGCGCGCGGCGCGGTTTGAGGGCACGCTGGGCTTCCGGCTGGAGGCGGGCACGGAGGCGGCGGTGCGGGAGGTGGCCGTGGATCTGGGCGCGGGCCGCCTGCCGCTGCCTGCCTGGGAGCGGGTGCGGGACGAACTGCATGCGCTGCTGGGGTCGCCGGACGCGGCGCGGGGCGTGGCGCGCCTGGAGGATCTGGGTCTGCTGGTCCTGACCGTGCCGGAGTTGCGCGAGGGGCGGGGGGTGGCGCAGGGCGGCTTTCATCACCTGGACGTGTTCGGACACAGCCTGGAGGCGCTGCATCAGTTGCTGGCGCGCCGGCCGGATGCCCCGCTGGCGCTGCGCTGGGCGGCGTTGCTGCACGATGTGGGCAAGGCCCGCACGCGCGCCGTGGACCCGGTGACGGGTCGCGTGTCGTTTCATGGGCACGAGCGGGTGGGCGCCGAGCTGAGTGCCGGGATCCTGACCCGCCTGAAACTGCCGGGGGACGAGGTGCGGCGGGTGTCGGCGCTGGTGGGGGCGCACATGCTGCCGCTCCCGGCGAACGAGCGCGAGGCGCGGCGGTTCGTGCACCGGCGGCGGGAGCTGCTGCCGGACCTGCTGTCCCTGATGCTGGCGGACCGCGAGGCGGCGCGCGGCCCGTCGAGCAGCGAGGCGTCCCGGCGGGCGTACGCGCGGGGCTTCGAGCGGGTTCTGGCAGCGCTGGAGGAGCAGCCCTCTGCGCCGCCGCCGCTGCTGGACGGGCAGGAGATCATGGCGCTGCTGGGCATCCCGCCCGGCCCGCGCGTGGGCATGGCGGCGCGCGCCCTGGCCGAGGCGGCCGCGCTGGGCGAGGTGACCACGCCGGACGGGGCGCGGGCGTTCGTGCGCGCCTGGGCGGGCGGGGACTCCACAACTCTGATGTGAGCGCGGGTCCGCTGTCAGGGGATTGCCAGGGAATCCCCGCTATGCTGCCGCAGAGATGAATCCGCTGCGCACCGACCATTCCCACGACACGCATCCCATCACGCCCGACTGGGTGGCGGACGCGGTGTTCTACCAGATCTTCCCCGACCGTTTCGCCCGTTCGGGCCGCGTGACGGGCCTGAACCTGCAACCCTGGGGCGACACGCCGCACTTTCATAAGTACATGGGCGGTGACCTGTGGGGAGTGATCGAGCGGCTGGATCACATCCAGAGTCTGGGTGTGAACGCCATCTACTTCTGCCCGGTGTTCCAGTCGGCCAGTAACCACCGCTACCACACGCACGACTACTATCAGGTGGACCCCATGCTGGGCGGCAACGAGGCGCTGCGTGCCCTGATCGACGAGGCGCACGCGCGCGGCATCCGGGTGGTACTGGACGGCGTGTTCAACCACTCCAGCCGGGGCTTCTTCCAGTTCAACGACCTGCTGGAACAGGGCGAGGCGAGCGCGTACCGCGACTGGTTCCACGTGGACGGCTGGCCGCTGCAACCGTACGACGACACCAGCCCCGCCAACTACGCCGCGTGGTGGGGGAACCGCGCCCTACCGAAATTCAACACGGCCAACCCGGCGGTGCGGGACTTCCTGTGGGACGTGGCCGAGTACTGGATGCGGTTCGGGATCGACGGCTGGCGGCTGGACGTGCCGAACGAGATCGACGACGACTCGTTCTGGCAGGAGTTCCGCCGCCGCGTGAAGGCCGTGAATCCCGAGGCGTACATCGTCGGGGAGATCTGGGGGGACGCGCACCGCTGGTTGCAGGGCGACCAGTTCGACGCGGTCATGAACTACCACTTCACGCGGCCGTGTCTGGCGTTCTTCGGGGCGCGCACGCTGGACCACCCCATGAACGAACGCAGCGGCACGGGCCGCGTGGACCCCATGACGGCCGAGGCGTTCGCGGCCCGCATGACCGACGTGACGCGCATGTACCACCCGGACATCGTGCGCGCGCAGCTGAACCTGCTGGACTCGCACGACACGGCCCGCTTCCTGACGGCCGTGGGCGGCGACGCGACCGCGTACCGGCTGGCGACCGTGTTCCAGATGACGTACGTGGGCGCGCCCTGCATCTACTACGGTGACGAGATCGGCCTGCCCGGCGGTCCCGACCCCGACTGCCGCCGCGCGTTCCCCTGGGACGAGCAGGACTGGGATGCGGACACCCTGACCCTGACCCGCACCCTGATCGCCGCGCGCCGCACCGTGCCGGCCCTGACGCGCGGCACCTTCGAGGTCACGCACGCGCAGGGTGAGGGCGTGGTGTTCATGCGCCGCCACGACGCCGGCAACGCGCACATTGCCCTGAACGCCGCGCCGCACGAGGCGCACCTGCCGGTCACGGGGGTCACGCCCGGCCAGTACCGCGACGTCCTGACGGGCCGCACCCTGACCCTGACCACCGACACGCCCCTGAGCGTCCCGGCCCGTGGGGCGCTGGTGCTGGTGCCGCTGGCGTAAGGGATATGGGGCGCGGGCGGCGGTTCACTGCAACCTGCCCCCCGTGCCCCGCTCACCTCACAGCAGGATCACGTCCACATCATCCCCAGGCTGGACGGGCTGGCCTTCGGGCACGATGACGAGCGCGCCGGCCTCACTGAGGGACCGGAGGATGCCGCTGCCCTGCTGGCCGTAATCGCTGACCACGCCGTTCTGGAGGGTGGCTCGCCAGAAGGCGGTCTTGTCGGGTAGGGCGCGGAAGGGCGTGGCGGCGCGCAGGCGCAGCGTCTGCGGAGGCTGGCCGGTCAGGGCGGGCCGGACGATGATGTGGAACACCACGAGGCTGCTGACCGGGTTGCCGGGCAGGCCGAAGACGGGCAGGCCGTTCCAGCCGCCCAGGATGGCGGGCCCGCCGGGGCGCATCCGGACCTTCCAGAAGCTCACGCGGCCCTGTTCGACCAGCAGGTCGCGCATGAAGTCGTACTTGCCCATGCTGACGCCGCCGCTGGTGAGCAGCACGTCCGCGCCGCCCGCCCGCTCGATGGCGGCCTGGAGCGCCTCGGGGCTGTCCGGGGCGTGCCCGAGGGGAATGACCTCGCACCCGGCCTCGATCAGCATGGCGCGCAGGCCCACGGAGTTGCTGTCGTACACCTGCCCGGCGGTCAGGGGCTGACCGGGCGGGACAACCTCATCGCCGGTGGACAGCAGCGCCACGCGCAGCGGCGCGAGCACCGGCACCTGCGGGTGCCCCAGCGCGGCGGCCAGCGCCAGCCGGGGCGCGGTCAGCAGGGGCCCGGCGGTCATGACGACCTCGCCCGTGCGGAAGTCGCCGCCCTCGTGGCGCACGTCGCCGGGACTGGCCGGGCGGCGCAGGTGAACTCCGTCCGGCCCGTCGTCGAGAAGCTGTTCGACCGGGCAGATGGCGTCCGCGCCGGGCGGCAGGGGCGCACCCGTGTAGATGCGCACGCACTCGCCCGCGCCGACCGTGCCGGTGAAGGCCGCCCCGGCGCGGCTCTCGCCGATCACGCGCAGGCGCACCGGGGCGTCCGGCGCAGCGCCCAGCGTGTCGGCCTCGCGGGCGGCGATGCCGTCCAGGGCGCTCTCGGTGGCGCTGGGATGGCTGACCAGGGCGCGCAGATCGCCCGCCAGGGTCCGTCCGGCCGCCTGCGCGAGCGGCAGGGTCTCGGTGCGGCGGTCGGGCAGCAGGGCGGCCAGCAGGGTGCGGGCCTCGTCCACGCTGACATGCATGGGGAACGGGGGGAGCGGCGCAGTCATGAAGGCAGGATAGGGGCCGGGCAGGCCTGCCGGTACGCGGCCATCCGTACCATGAGGCATTCATGGACGGTTTCTCCTGGCGGTGGGCGGCGCGGCGGGCCGCGTGGGCGCTCGTCTGGCTGCTGGCCCTGCTGGCTCTGGCGTGGCTGGGCCTGCGGGCGGCCGGGTGGCTGCCCGGACCGCAGGCGGACGCGCCGCCGCCCGCGCCGACCATGTCCGCCCCGGCGACCGCCCCGCTGCCCGGTGGACAGACCGATGGGCAGGCCGCGCCTCCCCTGCCGGACGTGACGCTCCCGCGGCCACCAGCGCCGACGGACAGGACGACCGCCGCACCAGCGCCCCGCCCGGTCCCTCCCGCTGCCTCTGCCCCGGCTGTCGATCCGGCGGTGACCGGGCCTCTGGAGGCCAGTGGGTCGGTCCTGCCTCTCCTGAACCGCCTGCGGGCCGGGGCGGGCGTGGGCGCCGTGCAGGCCGAACCGGACTGGCAGGCGGGCTGCGCGGCACACGCGCGGTATCTGGTGCGAGCCGACCGCGCCGAGCACCGCGAGGAGCCCGCCAGTCCCTTCCGGTCGGCGGCGGGCGAGGCCTGCGCGCCGGGGCATTACTTCGTGTCGTCGCAGCCGGGCAGCGACCTGCGGCGGGCGCTGTCGTACTGGGTGGGCGGCGCGTTTCACCTGCCGCAACTGCTGGACCCGCGCCTGACCCGCGTGGCGTTCGGGGAGGCGCACGACGCGGGCGGGGCGTTCCGGTCGGCGGCCGTGCTGGATGTCCGGCGGGGACTGGTCGTGGCAGACGGTCAGGCGTCGGCCGCTTACCCCGTGCGTTACCCCGGCCCGGAGTCAGGCCTGGATGTGGCCGCATTCCCGGCGAGCGCGTCGGCGGCGGAATGGCCGGACCCACTGGTTCACTGCGGTCTGGGTCAGGCGGGCGCCCCCATCGCGCTGCTGATGGGGCCGGGCGTCACGGTGCGCGGCGCGTCCCTGAAGGTGAACGGGCAGCCTGTCCCGGCGTGCCTGCTGAGCGCCGCCTCGTTCCGGGGAGCCTCGGCGGGCGACACGCAGGTGGGCCGGGGTGTGCTGGGCGCGCAGGGCGCGGGGGTACTGCTGCCGCACGCGCCGCTGCGCGCCGGGGACCGCGTGCAGGTGAGTTTCGGTACCACCGCCGGGCGGGTCGGCTGGAGTTTCGGGGTGCGGTAACGGTTCCCGCCCGCGCCGAGAGGGTACACTCCTGGGGCAGCAGAGCCTGTCCGGCGTTCCCTGACCTCCAGGGACGGACGGGGAAATGGAGACCGCATGAACATTACCCAGGACAAGGTTGTTGAACTCGATTACAAGCTCACCGTGAACGGCGAAATCGTCGATCAGAGCGAACCCGGCGAACCGCTGGTGTACCTGCACGGGCACAGCAACATCATTCCCGGCCTGGAAAGCGCGCTGGAAGGCAAGGCGACCGGCGACAGCCTGCAGGTGACGGTGCAACCCGAGGAAGGCTACGGCCCCCGCGACGAGGACAACATCGAGGACCTGTCCCGCGACGACTTCGAGGACGACATCGAGGTCGGCGAGACGTACTACGCGCAGGCCGAGGACGGCAGCGTGCTGCCCTTTACGGTCATGAACGTGGACGGCGATACCGTGCAGGTGGACTTCAACCACCCCATGGCCGGCATGGTGCTGGACTTCGACGTGACGGTCCTGGCCGTGCGTGACGCCACGGCCGAGGAACTCGAGCACGGCCACGCGCACGCCGACGGCGACCACGACCACGAGTAATCCGCAGCGGGAAGCCTGACTTCCTGAAACGGCGCCGCCTTCCCCAACTGGGAGAGGCGGCGCTGTCCGTGTGCCCTGGGCGGCCTATTCCTGATCGTCGTACAGGTGCAGCAGCGCGGCGTCCGGGTCGCCGCCGGGGTGGTGGTGGCGGGCGACGAGGCGGGCCACGCGGGGGCGCGCTCCGGCGTGCGCGAGGAGCCGCGCGCCGAGTTCCGGGTGGTGCGCGCGGATGCCGATGGCCCCGACGGGCGGCAGCACGCGCGACAGGCGGTTGGGGATCAGGCCGACCAGCACGCGTTCCCACAGCCAGTAGGGGCGCAGGCTCTTGCCGCAGTCGTGCAGCAGGGCGGCGGCGATCAGTTCCGGGTCGGCCTGCGGGTGCTCGCGGATCAGGTGGCGGGTGACGCGGCAGGCGTGTTCACGGTCACGGGGGTCCATGGCGCGGTACACGCGGGCCTCTTCGGGAGTGAGGTGGGTCTGCGCCCAGGGGTCGTCGGGGTGGGCGTCGCTGGCGCGCAGGCTGCGCAGGAGGCGGCGCACCTTGGCCGCGTACCCGTTCGCCTTGCGGCGCAGGCGGCTCATGAAGGTGCGGTGAGGCATGTGCCGAGCATAAGGGAGCGGGACGCCCGGCCACCACCGGAGCGTCCCGCCGCAGGCTGAGGTGTTCTTAATCCGCTGCGGTCTCGGTTTCGAGTTCCAGGGCGGCCAAGGCGCGTTCGGCGCTCATGGCGGCGCGGGTGCCGGCGCCGACGCTGGTGCCCAGCTGGCGGTAGATGTAGTCGCTGACGTCACCGGCGGCGAACAGCATCGGCACACTGGTGTAGATCTCGTCGGTGACGTCCACGTACCCGTCGGGGCGGAGTTTGACGGTGTCCTGCACGAATTCGGTGTTGGGGGTGTGGCCGATGAAGATGAACACGCCGTCGGTGGGCATGTCGTATTCCTCGTTCGTCTTGAGGTTCTTGAGTTTCACGCCGCTGACAGCCTCGTCACCCAGGATCTCGACGGGGGCGGTGTCCCAGACGAATTTCATCTTGGGGTTGGCGAAGGCGCGGGCCTGGGCGACCTTGTTGGCGCGCAGGGTGTCGCGGCGGTGGATCAGGGTGACCTCGTCGGCGAATTTGGTCAGGAACAGGCCTTCCTCGACGGCGGCGTCGCCTCCGCCGATCACGACGACCTTCTTGCCACGGTAGAAGAAGCCGTCGCAGGTGGCGCAGGTGCTGACGCCACGGCCCCAGAAGTCCTGCTCGCCGGGGATGCCCAGGCGTTTGGGGTTGGCGCCGGTGGCGAGGATCACGGCCTTGGCGTGGTAGGTGCCGCTGTAGCCGGTGACGGTGAAGGGGTAGGCGTGTTCGCGGTCGTCGTCGGCGCGGACGATGCTCTGAACCTCGTCCATCTCGATCTTGCCGCCGAATTTCTCGGCCTGCTGCTGCATGCGGCTGGCGAGTTCCATGCCGCTGATGGGTTCGGGGAAGCCGGGGTAGTTCTCGACTTCTTCCGTCTGGGCGATCTGGCCGCCGGGCAGGCCCTTTTCGAGGATCAGGGTGCTGAGGCTGGCGCGGCCGGTGTAGATGGCGGCGGTCAGTCCGGCGGGGCCGCCGCCGACGATCACTACGTCGTAGTGCTGGGTGCTGGGAGTGTTGCCCGTCATGTGTGAAGCGTACCACCGGGCACGTTTGTACATGGTCAGCCACGCACACTTTACTTTTTAAAGCACTTGGCCAGCCTGGACACCCATGCCGGGTACCCAGCCGACCACCGGAACCGGCGGCTGGAACGACAGGCCCGCGCCGCCGGCCGGCCCTCCGCCGCGCAGGTAGGCGCGCCAGGGCTCCAGCGCCCCCACCACCGGGCGGGGCGGGCGGTGCAGGCGCACCAGTTCTTCGCGGTAGCCCTCGCCGTGGCGCGCGGCGATCCAGGCCTCGTGGCTGGCCAGGGCGGCGCGCAGGTGCAGGCGTCCCTGCTGGGGCGGCACGGTGCGCCCGTTCCGGGTGAACGTCTGGGTGCGGCGGTTGAAGTGCAGCGCGCCGCCGGGCAGGTCCAGGGTCAGACCGGCCGAGTGCAGGGTCAGGTGGCCCAGGGTGTACAGGCTGCTGCCCTGCGGGCTGGGGCTCTTGCGAAAGCCGCGCAGGGCCAGGTCGCCCTGGCGGGCATCGAGGCCCAGGAACCAGAACTGGGCGGTCAGGGGGCAGCGTCGGAGGGTGTGGAACCTTGCCATAAAATTGATAATAGAATATCATTATCAGGCTATGGTGACTGTCCCCCCCGTCCGCCCCTCCGTACCCATCACCGTCCTGTGCGGTTTCCTGGGTGCCGGGAAAACCACCCTCCTGAACCACCTGCTCACCCAGACCGAAGGCCAGCGCATCGCCGTGATCGTCAACGAATTCGGCGCCGTGAACATCGACGCCAGCCTGGTCGTCAAGACCGACGAACAGACCATCGAACTCAGCAACGGCTGCATCTGCTGCACCCTGCGCGGCGACCTGCTGCACGCCGTAAACGACCTGCTGGAGGCCCGCGAACTGGACGCCATCCTGATCGAATCCACCGGCATCGGCGAGCCCCTGCCCATCGCGCAGAGTTTCTGCCTGACCCCCGAGGAACTGGAAATCGAACCGGAGGACGGTCAGGCGCCCATTCCCAACCTGCTGGGCCGCGTGCACGTGGACGCCATGATCACGGTCGTGGACACCGCGCAGTTCTTCACGCTCTGGAACCGCCAGGACGCCATCCCCGGCGACGATTTCGAACGCGGCTTCGGGGAACTGCTGGCCGAGCAGCTGGAATTCGCGGACATCGTCGTGCTGAACAAACTCGACCTGGCCCTGCCGGACGACGTGAAGCAGCTGCGCGAACTGGTCGGCATCACCAACCCGCGCGCCCGCGTGCTGGACGCCACCCAGGGCCGCCTGCCCGCCGCAGAGCTGCTGAACACCGGCCTGTTCGACTTCGACCACTCCAGCCAGCTGGACGCCTGGATGACCGAACTGGAAAAGGAGCACACCCCGGAATCCGAGACGTACGGCCTGAGCACCCACATCTACCGCAGTGACCGTCCCTTCGACCCGGACCGCCTGAACGAGGCCCTGACCCTGGGCCTGCCACGCAACGTAATCCGCTCCAAAGGCTGGGTGAACCTCGGCAATGGCGTGGCGACCCTGTGGAACCACACCGGACGGCAACTGGCCCTGGAAACGGCGGGCGAGTGGCTCAGCCCTGACGAGGCCTTCAGCGAACTGGTGTTCATCGGCCGCGACCTCGACAGCGCCGCGCTGGACAGCCTGATGAACGGCGCCCTGCGCGCCTGAGACCTGATACGGATTCCGTTTGTTTCGCTGACAATCCGGAACTTCACCGGATTGCCAGCTCCACGTCCGGAACCCGTTTTTCTCCCACTCGCATCCGCTCGGATTGAACGGTCTTTGCAGCCCATTCAATCGGAGTCCGTATGACTCCGTCACCGTCAGATCAATTTCTGTTGCGTGATTGCCCCCTCACCCTTCCGTCGCTCCGCTCCACTGCTTCACAGCTCTGCGAGTCCCTCCCTCTCTGCTGCGCAGCTCTACGAGTCCCACTGGGGAGAGGGGAAAACGGAAGTCATTCGAGCGATCAGCGATTCAGTTCCATCCTGTCAGCCCCTGTGCCGGAACGTGCGCTGCTGAACCTTTCCCCCACCCCCAGACGTGATAAGGAGATATCAATATGAGTCGTGAATGCTACCTGACCGGCAAGAAGAACCTCGTGGTGAACAGCGTGACCCGCCGCGGCAAGGCCCGCGCGCAGGGCGGCGTGGGCCGCAAGGTCACCGGCGTGACCAAACGCGTGCAGCGCGCCAACCTGCTGAAGAAAGCCATCCGCGAGACCGTGAACGGCAAGAGCACCGAGAAAACCGTCTGGCTCAGCGCCAACGCCCTGCGCACCCTCAGCCGCGGCCCCTACAAGGGCATCGAACTGCTGTGAAACGCCCCACGCTGCTGATCCCTGCGCTGCTGCTGGCCGCCTGCGCCGCGCCCACTGCGCAGGCCGCACCCCTACAGGTCAGCGCCACGACCACCATCATCGCGGACTTCGTGCAGGTCGTCGGCGGCAGCCGCGTGCAGGTGAACGTCATCGTTCCCGCCGGGGCCGACACGCACTCCTTCCAGCCCACCACCGGCGCCATCCGTAGCCTCGCGCAGAGCCGCGCGCTGTTCGCCAACGGCGCGGGCCTGGAACCCTGGCTGCCCAAACTGAAAGCCAGCGCCCCCAGAGTCCCGGTGAAGGAACTGACCGCCGGCCTGAAACTCCACGAGGCCGACCACGAAGAACACGGCGACGGGCACGCGGACGAACATGCCGGCGAACACGGCCCGCTCGACCCGCACGCCTGGTGGGACGCCACGCTGGCCGCCGGGTACGTGAAAAACGCCCAGGCCACCCTGACGCAACTGGACCCCGCCGGGAAAGTCACGTACGCGAAGAATGCCGCCGCCTACCTGAAAGCCCTGGGCGCCGCCGACGCCTACGCGAAAAAACAGTTCGCCAGCATTCCCGCCGCGCGGCGCGTGATCGTCACCAACCACGACAGTCTCGGCTACTTCGCCGAGCGCTACGGCCTGCGCGTCGTGGGCGCCGTCATCCCCGGCGTGGGCACCGAACGCGAACCCAGCGCCCGTGAACTCGCGACCCTGGCGCAGGCCATGAAGAAAGCGGGCGCCCGGGTGATCTTCACCGAGAACACCGTTAACGCCCGCCTCGCCCAGACGCTGTCCCGCGAGACCGGCGCGCGCGTCGCCCCGCCCCTGTACACCGACGCCCTCGGCGCCAGGGGCAGCAGCGGCGACACCTACCTGAAAGCGTTCCGGACGAACGTGGACATCATGGTGAAGGCCCTGAAGGGCTGACCGTCAGCGGGAGCGGCGGGTGGAGGCGTGGCCCACGTCCCCATCCGTCTTCCTTTTGATTCTGCGCTCGCAACATCACCGCGCGAGGGGGTATGCTGGTCTGATGCTGGGCGTCGAGAACCTGACCGTGAAGTACGGGCCGCAGACGGCCCTGGAGAACGCCAGCGTCCGTTTCGAGGCCGGCACGTTCAGCGCCATCATCGGCCCGAACGGCGCGGGCAAGAGCACGCTGCTCAAGACGCTGGTGGGCCTGCTGCCGGACCACGCGGACGCCGTGCGCTTCGACGAGGGCCACAGCGCCCGCTCGTGCATCAGTTACGTGCCGCAGCAGCAGACGCTCGACTGGGGCTTTCCCGTAACCGTCTGGGACGTCGCCATGATGGGCCGCACCGGCCGCCTGGGCTGGCTGCACTGGCCGGGCCGCAAGGATCGGCAGATCGTGGAAGGCGCCCTGAAAGAAACCGGGGTGTACGACCTGCGCGGCCGGCACATCGGGGCGCTGTCCGGCGGGCAGCGGCAACGGGTGCTGCTGGCCCGCATGCTGGCCCGCCAGGGGCACCTGCTGCTGCTGGACGAACCCCTGACCGGCGTGGACGCCGCCACGCAGGAAACCCTGATGGGCCTGCTGCGCGCGCAGGCCGACAGGGGCCGCGCGGTCGTGATGGTCACGCACGACCTGGAACAGGCGCGGCGCTGGTGCGACCATCTGGTCCTCGTGAACCGCCGCGTGATCGCCGACGGCACGCCCGAACAGGTGTACACCACCCAGAACATCGAGGCGACGTTCAGCACCAGCTTCCTGGGCCATACGCACGCCGAGGCGTGAGGCGGATGGTTGATAGTTGATGGAACACGTACGCGCGCCGACCACCTTCCTGCACCTCCGAGGCTTCCCTTGCACCTGCTGACCGACCCCCTCCAGTTTGCCTTCTTCAACCGCGCGCTGATCGCCGTGATCCTCGTCAGCGTCCTGTGCGCCCTCGTCGGCGCGTGGGTCGTGCTGCGCGGCCTGAGTTACATCGGGGACGCCATGAGCCACGCCGTGTTCCCCGGCATCGTCGGCGCGTTCCTGACCGGCGGGAACCTGCTGCTCGGCGCACTGATCGCCGCCGTCCTCACGGCCCTCGGCATCGGCGCGGTCGGACGGCAGAGCGGCCTGAAACAGGACAGCGCCATCGGCATCGTGTTCGTCGGCATGTTCGCGCTGGGCGTCGTGATGCTGTCCCGCGCGCCCACCTTCACCACCGACCTCAGCAACTTCCTGATCGGCAACCCCCTGGGCGTCACGCCCGCCGACCTGTGGGGCGCGCTGGCCGTCACGCTCGTCGTGGGCGGCATCCTGACCGCCATCCAGAAGGAACTGCTGCTCGCGTCCTTCGACCCCACCGAGGCCCGCGCCGTCGGTCTCCCGGTGCGCCGCCTGGAGAGCCTGCTGCTGATCCTGATCGGCCTCGTGGTCGTCCTGACCGTGCAGCTCGTCGGGACGACCCTCAGCGTCAGCCTGCTCATCACGTCCAGCGCCGCCGCGCGCCTGCTGGCCCGCAGTCTCAAGAAGATGATGCTGCTGGCCGCGCTGCTCGGCACCGTCGGCGGCGTCACGGGCCTGTACATCAGCTACTACGCCAACACCGCCCCCGGCGCGACCATCGTCCTCGTGAACACCGCCATCTTCCTGACCGCACTCGCCTTCCGCAGGCGGGAGTGACCGGCACTTCCTGCCCACAACGCCGCCCCCTTCCGATCTGGCAGGGGGCGGTCTTCATGATTCCCTCTCCCCTGCCGTAGCCTGTGCGTCATGACGACTTTGCAGCGGTTCACAGGCAGGACAGTGCTCATCACGGGGGCGGGGGGTGGGATCGGTGCGGCCCTGGCGCACCGGTATGCCGCAGAGGGAGCGTGCGTGGCCGTGAACGACGTGAACGAGGCGGCGGCGCAGGCGGTCGTGGGCGCCCTGACGGCGGCGGGCGCGCAGGCGCTGAGCGTGCCGGGCGACGTGAGTGTGCGCGACGGCGTGGAGGCGATCTTCGCGGCGACCGAGGCGACGCTGGGGCCGGTGGACGTGCTCGTGAACAACGCGGCGCTCACGAGTGACCAGCGGCACTTCCTGAATGCCGATGAGGACTGGTGGGATCTGTTCCTGCGTGTGAACCTCAAGAGCGTGTTCCTGTGCAGCCACCGCGCGGCGCGGGGCATGGCGGCGCGGCGGCGCGGCGTGATCCTGAACGTGTCGAGCGGCGGCGCGACCCGCTCGCACCGGGGCTTCACGTCGTACGACGCGGCCAAGGGCGGCGTGGAGGCGTTCACGCGGGCGCTGGCGCTGGACATGGCACCGTACGGGGTGCGGGTGAACGGGATCACGCCGGGCTTCATCAACACCTACGGCCTGGAAGGCGAGGATCTGGCGCAGCGGGAGAAGACCGTGCCGCTGGGCCGCTACGGCACCGCCGAGGACCTGACGGGCGCGGCGGCGTTCCTCGCGTCGGACGACGCGGCGTACGTGACGGGGCAGTTCGTGGTCGTGGACGGCGGGGTGCTGGTGCAGCAGCGCAGCGCGAACGTGGACACCTTCCCCCTCAGCAACTTCCCGGACGTGCCCGCCGAAGGGTGAACCCCCTCACCCCAGCCCTCTCCCCTGGGGAGAGGGAGTCGCAGACCTGCGAAGCAGTGGAGCGGAGCGCCGGAAGGGTGAGGGGTCCCTCCGCCATCCGGCGCATGTTCCCGCCGCGCGGCGCGTGGTACGGTCGGCCCTGACCGCCGGGGTTGCCCGGCTGCTCTGCCCTCCGCTCATTCAAAGGACTACCCCCGCCTTGCGCCTGTAACCCCTGACTGCCGTGTTCCGAGTTGCCGCCTGCTGCGTGTGGGCTGGCCTGTCCCGTCAGGGGGATGACATGTTGTTGATGGCAAGTGGGGTCGCGCGGTCGTTCGCGGACCATGTGGTGTTCTCGGGTGTGGAGCTGACCGTGGGGGCCGGGGAGCGGCCGGCGCTGGTCGGCGAGAACGGCAGTGGCAAGAGCACGCTGCTGAGGGTGCTGGCGGGGCTGGACGCGCCGGATGCGGGCGTGGTGACCCGCGCAGGCCGGGTGGCGCTGCTGGCGCAGGCGCAGTCACTGGGCGGATCGCTGCCGGGCGGATCGGTGCTGGAGGCGGTGACGCCCCCGGCACTGGCACGGGCGCAGGTGGTGTTCGACGCGGCCTCGGCGGCGCTGTCGGGCGGGTCGGAGGCGGCGCTGCTGGCCTTCGCGGACGCCGAGGAAGCCTACCGGCTCGCGGGTGGCTACGACTTCCCGGGGCGGGCGGCGGCGGTGCTGGCCGGGCTGGGTCTGGACGCCGGGGCGCGGGCGGACCGGCTGTCGGGCGGGCAGGCGCGGCGGGTGCTGCTGGCGGCGCTGCTGCTGTCCCCGGCGGACGTGTACCTGCTGGACGAGCCCACGAACCACCTCGACGCGGAGGGCGCGGCGTGGCTGCGCGACTGGATCCGGGCGTCGGGAGCCGCGTTCGTGCTGGCCAGTCATGACCGGGCGTTCCTGGATGAGGTGGCGACCGGCGTGGCGGAACTGGAACGCGGCACGCTGACCGTGTACCCCGGCACGTACTCGGAGGCGATGGCCCTGAAAGCCACGCTGCGGGGGGCGCAGGCCCGTGATTTCGAAGCGTACCGCCGCAAACGCGCCGCGCTGGACGAGGAGCGGGCGCGGCGGGCCAGCCGGGCGCGGAGTGCCGGGCAGTACAACCACCGGCGCGCCAGCGATGGGGACAAACTCCTGGCGAAGGGCAAGGCGCAGAACGCGCAGGCGGTGAATGCCTCGGTGGCCCGGCGGCTGGAGCGGCAGATCGAACGGGCGGACGCGGACGCCACGCCCAAACCCCACGAGGATCACCGTCAGGTGCGGCTGACGCTGCCGCCCGTGCCGCCGGGGCCGCTGGAGGTGCTGACCGTCCGGAACCTGGGCGTGACGCGCGGCTCAGGGGTGGTGCTGTCCGGCGTGAACCTGCACGTGCGGCGTGGTGACCGGGTGGCCCTGACCGGCCCGAACGGTGGCGGCAAGAGTACGCTGCTGCGCGCCCTGCTGGGCGAGGTGCCGCACGCGGGGGCGGTGACCTGGGGCGCGGGCCTGACCGTCAGCCTGACCGGGCAGCACGGCGAGGAACTGCTCGGCCTGTGCACGGTGGGGGACGCGCTGCTGGACGCCAATCCCCTGCTGACCCCGCACCAGCTGCACGAGGTCGCGGCGGCGCTGGAGGTGCCGGGCGGCCCGGCCTTCCCCCTCTCCGGGCTGTCGGGCGGGCAGCGCACCCGCCTGAGCCTCGCGCGGCTGAGCGTCACGCGCGCGCAGGTGCTGCTGCTGGACGAACCCACCAACCACCTGGACGTGCGGGCCATCGAGGCGCTCGAGGCGCTGCTGCTGGACTTTCCGGGCACGCTGCTGCTCGCCAGTCATGACCGGCGGCTGGTGGAACGGGTCGCCACGCGCGAGTGGCGCGTCGGGGGCGGCCGGGTGCAGGAGGCGTGAGGCGGCCGCAATAAAACAGAGGCCGCACGGGGGCGGCCTCCTGTCATCTTGCGTCCAGGTTCAGTTCAGGCGCTTGATGCGTTCGGTGGTGTCGGGGGTGACGGTGCCGCTGGTCAGGAAGGCGCGGAAGGCGTCGATGTCCAGGTCGCCGCCCAGGCGGTTCGTACCCTGCGCGAAGGTGGTGAAGCCGTCGCCGCCGTCGGCGAGGAAGTTGTTCAGCACGACGCGGTAGCTGGCGGCGGGGTCGATGGCCTGGCCGTTCAGTTTGATCTCGCTGACCTTGTCGCCCTTGGCCTTGGCGTTGTCCCAGGTGTACGTGAAGCCCCGGCTGACCTGCAGCAGGCGGTTGCTGCCGGCCGAGGGGTTGTCGAACTGCTGCTCGAGCGCGGCCTTGATCTGCGCGCCGGTCAGGGTGATGACGGTCAGGATGTTCCCGAAGGGCTGCACGGTGAAGGCGTCGCCGTACGTGACCTGCTTGCTGGCGTTGGGGACGTTCACGGGCAGGTCGGCGCGGATGCCGCCGGGGTTCATGAACGCGATGACGGCGCCGCCCTTGGTGGCGGGCGCGGCGGCGGCGAGCTGGCTGTCGGCGATGACGCGGCCCAGCAGGCTCTCGCCGTTGGGGGCGGCGGCGCGGGTGATCTGCTCGACGCCCAGCGTGGCGATCACGGTGCGGGAGATGGGGTCGGTCAGGTCCTTGGCCTTCTGGACCAGGGCGGTCATGGCGGCGTCCTTGGGGGTCTTGGCGGCGTCCACGACGACGTTGCTGGCGCGGATGGCGGTCACGCGGTTGGCGCGGGTGTCGATGGTCATGTCCAGGCGCTGCAGCAGGTGGCCCAGGGCGTCACCCTGGATCACGGTGCGGTCCTTGCCGTCCGGGCCGGGCACCAGGCAGTTGTAGCCGCGGTGGGTGTGGCCGGTCATGATGGCGCTGACAGCCGGATCGAGGTTCTTGGCGATGTCCACGATGGGGCCGGTGAGGGTCTTGCAGTTGACGATGTCGAAGGCATCGCCGCTGGTGCCGCCCTGGTGGACGAGCGCGACGATGGCGTCGGCGCCCATGCGCTTGATGGCGGGGATGGCGGCGTTGATGCTCTTGACCTCGTCCTCGAATTTCAGGCCGGCGACCCCGGCGGGCGTGACGACGGTGGGCGTGTCTTTCAGGACCGCTCCGACGAAGGCGACCTTGGCGCTACCGACCTGCACGATCTTGTAGGCGGGCAGGGCGGGCTGGCCGGTCTTCTCGTCGATGACGTTCGCGGCGATGTAGGGGAACTTGGCGCCCTCGAAGGTGTTGTTGAATTTGCAGGCCTTGGCGGCGTCGTTGCTGTTGCAGCCGCCCTTCTGGTAGCGCTGCAGTTCGGCGAAGCCGTAGTCGAATTCGTGGTTGCCGACGACGTTGACGGCCATGCCCAGGCCGTTCAGGGCGCCAATGGTGGGTTCGTCGCGCAGCAGGCCGCTGATCAGGGGGCTGGCGCCGGTCATGTCGCCCACGCCCACGAAGACGGTGTTGGGGTTGGCCTTGCGGGCCTCGGCGAGGATGCCGCCGATGGCCTCGACGCCGCCGGCCTGGACGGTCAGGGTCTTGGTGCGGTCGGCGGGGTCAGGCACGCGGAAGCTGGTGGGCAGCAGGTTGCCGTGGAAGTCGTTCACGCCGATCACGGTGACGTCCACCGTGGAAGGGCCGAGAATCATGGAGCAGCTGCTGAGGCTGAGGGCGGCGCCGATCAGAAGGAGATTGTTTTTCATGCGCCGTTCATTGTAACGCGGTGATCGTCTGCCCTGGGTCAGAGCCGTGACCGGCAGGCGGCACCCGGCAGGACAGGTCGGCCGCCTCCGGTGTGGAAGCGGCCGACCTGTAGGTTCAGCGCTGGGGTGCGCCCGCGAGCGCGGGCCCGGCACCCCGGATCAGTGCGGCGCGGAGTTCAGTAGAACTTGGTGATGCGCTCGACGCTGTGGCGGTGGTGGGGGAAGCCTTCCTCGGCGCGCTTGCCGACGGGCAGCAGGCCGGCGAACTGGACGTGCTCGGGCAGGCCCAGGATTTCCTTGACCCGGTCGGGCTGGAAGCCCAGCATGGGCACGGTGTCGTAGCCGAGGCCACGGGCAGCGATCATCACGAAGGCGAAGGCGATGTTCGCCTGGCTCAGGCCCCACTGGCCGCGCTGGGCGACGTCCTGGCCGCCAAAGGCGCCGTCGAAGGTCTTGCGCTGGCCTTCGCGGCCGGCTTCGCCCATGCCGGGATGCGCGGTTTCCTCGACGGTGGCCAGGGTGTCTTCCATGTCGCTGTACACGACGATGACGGCGGGGGCGTTGGTGACCTGACCCTGGCCGTAGGAGGCGTCCTGAAGCTGCTGCTTGATGGCGGCGTCCTGCACGACGGCGAAGCGCCAGGTCTGGGCGTTCCAGGCGCTGGGGGCGAGGCTGGCGAGGCGCAGGATCTCGTGCAGGTCGTCCTGGTTGATGGGCTCCTGGACGTACTTGCGGATGCTGCGGCGGGTCTCGATGGCTTCTTTGACGTTCAGGGTCTGGGGGATGGTCGCGGTCATGGACTCACGCTATGTCAATCACTTTGAAAAGTCAAGCGGTGTGAGATCCGTCATGATCTGGTCAGCCACGCGGTGTAAACTCCAGCTATGAGCGAACACACTGGATTCTGCCCGGTCTACCGGGCCATCGGGGTGTTGCAGGAGAAATGGGTGCTGCACATCGTCCGCGCCCTGCTCGACGGCGAGAAGGGCTTCAACGAACTCGCACGGGCCGTCGGCGGCTGCAACAGCGCCACCCTCACGCAGCGCCTCGAGCACCTCGAGCAACTCGAACTGATCAACAAACGCACCGAGGACAGCCACGGTAAACTGGCCCGCAGCGTCTACACCCTCACCCCCGCTGGCCGCGAACTGCAGAGCGTCATAGACGCCATCGACGGCTGGGCCAAGACGCACCTGAACGCCCCCGTCACCCCCACGGGCACTGTCTCGCCCGCCGAACCCACTCCCTGCTGAATCCGCAGGGCGCCCCGCGCACCCGGAGGTCCCCATGCTGGCTTTCATCCTGCTGATCGTCCTGCCCGCCGCCCTGATCGCCCTGTCGTTCCGGATGCGGCCACTGGTCCCGGCCGACGAGGGGCCCCGCGACGTGCTGGGCGTCAATCTGGCCTCCGGGGGGCTGTTCGGCAGTCACGGTCTGGCGGCCGATCCCCGCAGCGTCCGCGAGGACACCGAGCCCGTGCGTTTCGACCTGAGCGGGCTGCCCGCCCGGCCCGACCCGCGCGAGCGTGAATGAACGGCGAACGCCGCCGCCCGCACCGCCCGTTACCCTGAGCGCATGAGCATCAAGGATAACTTCACGTCCGAAGAGTGGTTCAAGATCATGACCGGACCCGGCCGGGCCGGCGCGGCCGTCATGGCCGCCAGCCCCAGTGGCCTGACCGGCCTGATCGCCGAGGCGCGCGCCATCTCGGACGCCACCCGCGAGAGCGTGAGCGCCGCGACCCGCACCCCGCTGCTGGAGGCCATGGCCGCCGACATGCTCGGCACCGCCCCCGACGCGCAACCCCCCAGGAACGCGCCCGCAACGCCGGGGAAGCCCGCGACCAGAGCCTTCAGGCCGTCCGGCAGGCGGCGTGGCTGGTCAGCGCCAAGGCCAGCCCGGACGACAACGCCGCCTACCGCCAGATGCTGATGCGCGTGGCGGAACGCACCGCGAACGCCGCCAAGGAGGGCGGGTTCCTGGGCATCGGCGGGAAGCTGGTCGACGAGAAGGAACAGGAAGTGCTGGACGAACTGCGCCGCCTGCTGTTCCCGGACGGAATGGCCGCCACCACCGCCTCCGACATGCCCGCCCCCGCCCCGGACGGCAGCGGCAACAGCGGCTGATACGGACTCCGATTGAATGGGCTTTGCAGCCCATTCAATCCGAGCGGAGCGAGTAGGAGAAAAACGGGTTCCGGACGTAGAGCTGACAGATCGGTGGTGTTCCGATCTGTCAGCGAAACAAACGGAATCCGTATGAATCCGGCACGGACCGGCAGCGGGGCGCGGAGGGACAGACCTCTTGCGCCCCGCTGCCGTTCAGCAGGCCTGCCGATCAGCTTTCCGGCTGCTCTGCCCCGACCGTCTGGGCGCGGGTTTCCTCGATGCGTTCGTTCATCAGGTCACGGAAGGCCTGCTCGTGGGGGGTGCCGGCGTCCAGCTGGGTGCCGGTGGACGCCATGACGTGCTCGCGGCCGTCGCCGCGCAGGTAGACCGCGCCGCGCTCGCGGTGACTGACCCGCCAGCGGTTCAGGTCGTCGAGCGCCGCGTCGAAAGCTCCGCGCGCGCGGCTGCCCCCCCAGTCCAGGACGGCCGCGCGGATCACGTTCCGGTGCGGCTCCCAGGCGTTCAGCAGCGCCCGCTGCGGCGGCGTCATGTACGTGCGCGAGTGCCGGATGGCGCGGCCCAGGTTCGAGTCGAACGGCACGCCCAGCGCCAGGTCCGCGACCTGCGTGCCGCCCAGTTGCAGGCCGCTGGCTCCCTCCAGCGCCGGGCCGTCCGGTATTCCGTCCACGGGCAGACCCCAGCCGAAGGTCGGCTGGATGAACACCCGCCACAGGTCGCTGCGCACCACCCGGAACCGCATCAGGGTGTTGATCTGGCGGGTCATGGCCTGCACGGCGGCGTGCAGCGCCTCCAGGGCCGTTTCCAGCGCGGGGCGGTCCTGCTGGTGCGCGGCGGCCAGCGCCTGCGCGGCGGCGCTCAGGACCGCCTGTCCGCGCGCCTCGGTCAGCACGAAGGTCTGGATCCACAGGTCCAGCTGCCCCGCGAGGTCCCGGTCGTCCCCGGCGGGCGAGGCGTGCCAGTTGTGCGCGATCCGTACCTGCCCGGCCTGCACCTGATCGGCGTGGTACGGCTGGCCGGGCGGCAGGGCGTCCGAGCGCCAGTTCAGGTACTTCAGGGTGTGCATGGTGCCGCAGGCCGGCAGGTCGTGCGCGGCGCTCAGGTCGCGGAACAGGGCGTGCAGGTGCGGCGGGAACTCTGGCCGTTCCTGAAAGCGGGCGGGCGCGACCGGCACGGCGTTCCAGCGGTACAGGTGCATCAGGATCGCCGTGGCCGAGAGAAGCGCCTCCTGCTGCGCGGCGCTCAGCTGCCGGGCGTCGTCCCGGCGGTCGCCCAGGGCCACGTCGATGTCCAGCAGGGCCGCGCGCACGCCGCCCCCCTGGTACGCGGGGGCCAGCGCCGCCGGCGCGTCCAGCAGCCCCTGGAACGGCGCGGGCAGGTTCAGCAGGGGCGCGGTGGGCGGCAGGAACCCGGTCCGGGCCAGCGGCCGGAACAGCGTCAGCAGCTCTGGAATCCCGGCGGGCGGGGCGTCCGGCAGGGGCGCGGCAGGGTGGGCGTGCGGGTGAGGCAAGAGGATCTCCGGTCAGGCAGCCGCAGGAAACGGCCGGGAGGGAACAGGCATCCGGAAACGCCATTCACGGCGGGGCGGCCAGGAACTTCAGTGTAGCCGGGCCGCTCCGGACGCGGGACGCAACCTCGCCCGGCCCCCTGTCTGCGTCTGCCGGACCCCGCCGGGAGTGAACCCGGTATGCTGCGGCGAGCGCGGGGGCGACTGGCGCTGAACGTGGGCTGACCACGGGGGAGCCTCCGGAAGAGTGAATGATCGCGCGCCTGGGTCGAACGGCTCCCTGTCGGTGGGAACCGTTCGCGTTTTTCTGGTACTGGGAGGAAGGCACATGACGCAGCACGGCACGGAATTGGGCGGGCAGGGCACGGGGCAGGGGCGGAAACGGGCGCTGATTTCGGTCAGTGACAAGACGGGCGTGGTGGAGTTCGCGCGGCAACTGGAGGCGCGCGGCTGGGAGATCCTGAGTACCGGCGGCACATACGCCAGCATTGTGGCGGCGGGCGTCGCGGCGCGGCAGGTGAGTGACGTGACGGGCTTCCCGGAGATGCTGGACGGCCGCGTGAAGACGCTGCACCCGGCCGTGCACGGCGGGATCCTGGCGCGGCGTGAACCCGGTCACCTGGGGCAGCTGGACGCGCACGGGATCGGCGCCATCGATCTGGTGTGCGTGAACCTGTACCCGTTCCGGGAGACGGTGGCGCGCGGCGCGGCGTTCGACGAGGCCATCGAGAACATCGACATCGGCGGCCCGGCCATGATCCGCTCGGCCGCGAAGAACCACGCGGGCGTGCTGGTCCTCGTGGACCCCGCCGACTACCCGGTGGCGCTTCAGGACGACGTGAGCGCTGCCGACCGGCAGCGGCTGGCCGCCAAGGCGTACCGGCACACCAGCGAGTACGACGCGGCCATCACCGCGTACCTGGAAGGCCGCAGCGACGAGCTGCCCACCGCGCTGCCCGGCACGCTGACCCTGAACCTCAGCCGGGCTGCCGGGGTCCGCTACGGCGAGAACCCGCACCAACCGGGCGCGATCTACCGTCTGGGCGGCGCGGTCGGGCCGGTCATCGACGCGCAGGTCGTGGCGGGCAAACCCATGAGCTTCAACAACTACGCTGACGCGGACGCCGCATGGGCGCTGTGCCAGGAACTCGCGGCGCAGGAGACGCAGGCGCAGCACGGCGACCCGGTGGCGGTGTGCGTGGCCGTCAAGCACGCCAACCCCTGCGGCGTGGCCGTCGCGGACGACGTGAAAACCGCCTGGGAACGCGCCCGTGACGCCGACACCCTCAGCGTGTTCGGCGGCGTGGTCGCCGTCAGCGCGCCCGTGACGCTGGAGGCGGCGCAGGCGACGCGCGGCACCTTCCTGGAAGTGCTGATCGCGCCCGAAGTCACGCCCGAGGCCGCCGCGTGGTTCGCGGAGAAGAAACCGGACCTGCGCGTGCTGGTGGCCGCCGCGCCGCAGGGCGTGAGCGTGCTGGACGTGCGCCCCCTGACCGGCGGCTTCGCCGTGCAGGAACGCGACGCCCGCCCCTGGGACGACCTGTGCCCGGAAGTCGTCACGGCCCGCCAGCCCACCGATCAGGAGTGGCATGACCTGCGCTTCGCGTGGGCGGTCGTGAAGAACGCCCGCAGCAACGCCGTGGTCCTGGCGCGCGGCGGCGTGACGGTCGGCCTGGGCGCCGGGGCGGTCAGCCGCATCTGGGCGGCCGAGCGGGCCGTGGCGAACGCCGGCGAGCGGGCACAGGGAGCCGTGCTGACCAGCGAGGCGTTCTTCCCGTTCGACGACGTGGTGCGCCTCGCCGCGGGCGCGGGCGTCACCGCGATCCTGCAACCCGGCGGCGCCAAACGCGACCCCGAGGTGATCGCCGCCTGCAACGAACTGGGCATCAGCATGGTGTTCACGGGCAGCCGCCACTTCCGGCACTGACCGCCGACAGGCAGGGGGGGGCCGGGACAACGTGTGTCCCGGCCCCCCTGCTGTCTCCCCCACCTGTCCTGCGGGCCTCTTCCCGTATCGTCAGGCGCTCTTCTTCCAGCGGCCCTTGCCCCGGTACCCCACGCGGTTCCCGGCCTGCGCGGTGCGGGCGCGGATGGTCTGGTCGTCGTACCGCAGCATCACGGCCAGCCGGGCGCGGCTGATGATGTGATGCGGCTGCTTGGGCACGAACGCCGTCACGATGTCCACGAACCCGTCGCGGGCGTGCTCGGCGACCACGTGCAGCGGGAGTTTCACGCCGCAGGCCTCGAAGTACCCGCAGACCAGCCAGCGGCGGTCCTCGGGGTACACGGCCCGCACCCGGCCGGTCAGCAGGACGTTCATCACGTCGTGCTCCAGGAAGCCCTCGGCGCGGGCGTGCCCGATGGCGTGCTCGCACAGGTGGTAACGGCCGTCGTACACGGCTTCGCGCAGGCGGGCGTGCGCGCGGCTCAGGCTGAACTCGTCGGTGCTGATGCCCGCCAGGTCCGCCTCACGCTGCGGCTTGACCGGCGCCTGCGGCGCGGCGCGCACCGGGGGCGGCGCGTGCTGCGCGCGCCGGGCGGCCTTCTCGGCGCGGGCCAGCTGCGCCCGCAGGACCAGCAGGTCCATGCCCGTGTGCGGGTCGCTGGTCGGGGCGGGGCGGGCGGCGCGGGGCGGGGGGCTCACGCCCGGTCTGCTGGACTGTTTCGTCACGGCGAACACCTCCGAGATGATGCCGGACTGCCCGGTCGGCTCTCCGGCGGGGCCGGGGGGGGTGCGGCTGGCGCCTTCCGCCCCGGCTCAAAAGGAAAACGCCCCTCAAACACGGCTTCGTGTCTGTGGGGAGGCAGGCGGCGTACCCTGTTCAGGGCATACGCAGAGCATAGCACGGGGGGGCCGGGGCGCGGGGTGAAGCGCACGGCAGACAGCGGGGGGCGCCGCTGACTAGGCTGAAGGTCAGCGTACCGTCAACCCTGTCGTCCCGGTCCTGCCGTCTCCCCGCTGCCCAGCCCCGTCCCGCCCGCCGGGATGAGAGCCCAGCCGCCGCTTCCGGAGGTTCCCATGATCCGACCCATGCTGCCCACCGATGTCCCGGACGTTCTCGCCCTCCTGAACTGGATGGACGACGCCCCGGAACGCGAGGTGTTCTCCCCGGACGCCCGCGACCCCCGCGAACTGCAACTGGAATGCGAGGACAGCACCTGCCTCGTGGACACCGACGACGAGGGCGTGCGCGCCTACTGCGCCCTGTCACCCTTCCGGGACGGACTGGTGCTCGAAGGGCCGGTGAGTGACGGCGGGCACCTGCCGGCCCTGCTGCGCCGCGCGCTGGAACACGCCGACGGCCTTCCGGTATACGCCTTCAGCGCGCGCGACAACACGCCCGTCCGGGACGCCCTGGAAGCGGCGGGCTTCGCGGCCATGCACACCACGGACTTCTACAGCGGCCCGCTGTCGCTGCTGACCCCGCACGCCTGCGCGCCGGCCGGGACGCGCATCACGCGCCGCCTGCCCTTCGAGACGTACCGCGCGCTGTACCGCAGCAGCGAGGACGCCTGGGCCGGGCGGCTCGACTGGACGCCCGAACAGTTCGACGCCCATTTCGCGCATGACGACGTGCGCCTCGTGGCCCTGCTGCGCGGCGAGCAGCCGCTGGGCTTCGCGGAACTGGAATTCTGCCCCGAGGAAGCCCGCGCCGACGTGACCTACGTGGCCGTGCACCCCGCCGAGCGCGGCCAGGGCCTGGGCCTGACCCTGCTGGCCCTGGCCGCCGCCGAGGCCGACACCCACCCGGAACTCCGCACCCTGCGCGTCCGCGCGCACGACCACATGAAACCCGCCCGCGCCCTGTACGCCCGCGCCGGCCTGAAACACTGCCGCAGCGTCGTCACGTACATGAAAGAAGGCGACGAGGACGTGTAGGCCGGGCAGCCCTGACCGGAACGCCATACCCGCCACAGACTCGGCGTGGAGCGGGCGGTACTCTGCGCGGCATGGCGAAGAAGGACCGACGCACCCCCCAGCAGGCCTTCGTGACCCTGCGCGACATGCCCGGCACCCGCGTGATGTTCTGGGTCGTGGACGCCTGCCCGTACTGCGGCGAGCGGCACCTGCACGTCGCCGGGAACATCCGCAGCGACCCCGGCGAGTCGCTGGGCGAACACCCGGCCCCCTGCCAGCCGGACCGCACCTACGAACTGGCCCTGCCCCCCCAGCCGAAAAAGAAAGGTGGCAAGGACGCCCGCCGCAAGGCCCGCCGCGACGCCAAGACCGACGTCTGGGACGAGGACACCTGGTAAGCCCCGGCTGAAGCTCCGCAGATTGAACGGCTGTGCAGGCCTTCCAACGCGGGGCCGTGTCATCGGACTGCCGTCTATTTCGCTGACAACCCGGAATGACACCGGGTTGCCAACTCCACGCCCGGCAGCCCGCTTGGCGCCTACTCGCGTCCGCTCGGGGCTTGCAGAACCATTCAACCCGGGTCCGTGTCAGTGCTGCATACCGTCCATGTCACCGTGACTGGCCGCTGGCGCGGGGAGCGGCTGCGCCCCCCGCTCGCGCAGCAGGCGGGTCATCAGGGTCACCTCGGCCGACTGGGTTCCCTGAATCTGGCGGGCCAGGGCCTGCACCTCGGGGCGCACGCCGGACTTCAGGGCGGGCGTGACCATCGCCAGCGCCCCCTGGTGGTGGCGGGTCATGAGTTGCAGGAACCTCACGTCGGCGGCGCGGCCGTTCAGGGTGCTGAGGTTCTCGACCTGCGCCTGCGTGGCCATGCCCATCGCGCGGGCGTGCCCGGCACTCATGCCCTCCCCTCCCCAGGGGCGCTTCCAGAGGGTCAGCCAGCCGCGCATCTGCCCGATCTGCTCCTGCTGCGAGAGCATGATGTCCAGCGCCAGCACCCGCACCTCCGGATCACCGCTTGCCTCACGCACGCGGGTGGCCATGTCCACGGCCTGCGCGTGATGCTGGATCATCTCACGCACGAACCGCACCTCGGTACTGCTCTCGGCCGGGCCGCCCAGGCGCGGCAGCAGCAGCAGGCCGCCCAGCACGGCAGCGAGAACGACCAGCAGGGGCAGGGCAAGGCGGCGCAACATGCCCGCGAGTATAGGCACCCCCACGCCGGGACCGGCAGGGGGAAGTGTCCTGCGGCCGTTACACTGCCCACCGATGACCGCACCGGACCGCAACGAGCAGATCAGGGGCGCGCTGGGTGGCGCCGCCGTGGGCGCGGCCCTGGGCGTGCTGGCCGCCTTTCTGGGAGAAGTGCGCGTGGGCACGCCCCTGCTGTGGGTGCTGCTGGTCCTGGGCGCACTGGCCGGAGCCTTCCGCCCATCCCGCCGCGCCCTGCACGCCACCGCCGCTGGCGCGGCCCTGACGCTGGCCGCTTGCCTGCTGACGCCCGTTCTGCGCGGCCCACTGGCGGCCCTGACCCTGTCGCAGCCGCCCGTGAAGGCGGACGCGATCGTGGTGCTGGGCGGCGGCGTGCAGTGCGGGACGCGCACGCTGGAATCCGCCAGTCTGGCCCGCCTGACGCGCGGCCTGGAACTGTGGGGACAGGACTACGCGCCCACCCTGACCGTCTCCGAGCAGTCGGGCCTGATCGGGCCGCGCGACTGCCCGAAAATCAGCACGCTGGAACGTCAGATCATCACGCGGCAACTCGGCACGGACGGCCCGGAAGTCCTGCCCCTGAGGAACGTCACCACCACCCGCGACGAGGCCGCCCGCGTGCGCGACCTGACCCGCACGCGCGGCTGGACGACCGTCCTGCTGGTCACCAGCCCCAGCCACAGCCGCCGCGCCGCCGCCCTGTTCCGCACGTACGGCGTGAACGTGATCAGCGTGCCCGCACCCGAAACCCGCTTCGACACCACCCTCCCCCTCCCCCTGGACCGCCTGTGGGCCGTGCGGATTCTGGCCTACGAGGGCCTGTCGCGCGTGAAGGCCGCGCTGGGCGGCACGCCGGAACGCTGAGGCGTGTGCCTCGCCCCGAGGTACAGCGGACCACCACTGCCCGCCTGCCATGACCTCGCGGCACAAATGCCGCTGCGAAGCTGCCCTACACTGCCGTCTTGATGAGCGAGCGAATGATCACGGTGATTGGTGCGGGACTGGCGGGGTCCGAGGCGGCCCTGGCGGCGGCGCGGCTGGGCGTGCGGGTGCGCCTCTATGAGATGCGGCCGGTGAAGATGACCCCGGCGCACCGCAGCGGGAATTTCGCGGAGCTGGTGTGCAGCAACTCGCTGGGCGGCGAGGGTGAGTTGCAGAGTAAGGGCCTGCTTCAGGCCGAGTTGCGCAGCGTGGGGGGCGCGATCGTGGGCGCGGCGGACGCCTCCAAACTGCCCGCCGGGAATGCGCTGGCGGTCGAGCGCGACGAGTTCAGTGAGCGGGTGACGCGCGCGGTGCGGGAGCATCCGCTGATCGAGGTGCGCGGCGAGGAGGTCACGGCCGTGCCGGAGGGCATCGCGGTGATCGCGTCGGGGCCGCTGACGTCGGACGCGCTGGCGGCGGACATGGCGCGCCTGACGGGCAGCGAACGCCTGAGCTTCTATGACGCGGCGGCGCCCGTGATCGCGTTCGACTCCATCGACATGGACGTGGCGTGGCGGGCGGGGCGGTACGACCAGAGCGCGGATTACATCAACTGCCCGTTCACGAAGGACGAGTACCTGGCGTTCTTCGGGGCGCTGGAGCAGGCGCGCGCGCACACGCCGCATGACTGGGAGAAGCTGGAGTTCTTCGAGGGTTGCATGCCCATCGAGGAGATCGCCCGGCGCGGGATCGACACGCCGCGCTTCGGGCCGATGTCGCCCAAGGGGCTGGACGATCCGAAGACCGGGCGCTGGCCGTACGCGGTGGCGCAGCTGCGTCAGGAGGACCGCGAGGGCCGCATGTGGTCGCTGGTGGGCTTCCAGACGGGCCTGAAGTGGGGGGATCAGAAGGCGGTCGTGAACCTGATTCCGGGCCTGGGGAACGCCGAGATCGTCCGGTACGGCGTGATGCACCGCAACACGTACCTGAACGCGCCGCTGGTGCTGGAATCCACGCTGCAACTGAAGGCCGACCCCACGAAGCTGGTGGCGGGCGTCCTGGCGGGCACTGAGGGGTACCTGGAGTCCGCGGCGACCGGCTGGCTGGCCGGAACGAACGCCGCGCGCCTCGCGCTGGGCCTCGAACCCCTCACGCCTCCCGCCGAGAGCATGCTGGGCGGCCTGACCCGTTACCTGGCGAGCGCGAACCCGAAGGGCTTCCAGCCGATGAACGTGAACTGGGCGCTGGTGCCGGAACTGCCCGCCGAGATCAACGAGAAGACCGGCAAGCCCCGCAAGCTGGGCAAGCGCGAGAAACGCCCGGTGATGTTCCGCCGGGGCCTGGGGGCCTTCATGGCGTGGGCGCAGGACGAGGCGGGCCTGACGGTCACGCCGCCGCCCGCGCGTGAACCGGAAGTGGCAGAGCCCGCCGGGGCGTAAGGCGCTGGGCAATCCAGGGTCAAAACTGCCGTATCTGAATCTGATAGACGCCGGACAAGTCTTCCCTCCAGGCGAGGGTGGTGTGTCCGGCGTCGTCGGTGGTGACGCTGGGGCTGCGGGCGTCGCGGCGCGGGTCGCGGTTCTGCACGCCCAGCGCCTGCCAGTGCCCGCCGGTCCAGCGGGCGGCGTGCACCTGCCCCTGGCCGCCGCGTTCCTGCACCCAGGCGAGGATGGCGTGCCCGGCGGGGTCGGTGCTGAGGGTGGGGGCCGAGGCGAACGCGGCGCTGAGCGGGCCGCCCATGGCCTGCCAGCGCTGGCCGTTCCAGCGGGCGGCGTACAGGGTGTCCTGTCCGGCGTGGTCCTCCAGCCACGCGGCGATGGGGCGGTCCTGCCCGTCCAGCACGAGGCGGGTGGCGGCCACGTAGCCGGGCGGGTGGCGGTTCAGCGGGCCGCCGAGTGCCTGCCACGCCTGTCCGTCCCAGCGGGCGGCGAGGATGCGGGCGGCGGTCACGTCGCCCTGGAGCCACGCCACGACGGGTTGCCCGGCGCGGGTGAGGGCCAGCGCGGGCGTGCGGGCGTAGGCGCGGCGGTCGTTGAAGGCGGGGCCGCGTACCCAGCTGCGGGCCGCGTCGTTCCAGCGGCGCACGGTGAGCTGGCTGCCGTCGGGGCTGCGCAGGAATTCACCCCAGGCGAGGACCGCCTCGCCCTTCCAGGCGGCGACGGCGCGGGTGCGGGCGGCGTAGGGCAGGTCGTCGCCCAGGTAACGGCCGGGCCAGTCGGTCCAGCCGCCGGGCCGCAGGGCGCGCAGGTGCACGATGTCGTTGTCACCGTAGTTCTCGTTCCAGGCCAGGACGGCGCTGCCGTGCCGGTCGGCGCTGAGGTTCAGATTCGCGGCGGGGCGCGGGTGGCGGTCGTTCAGACCCAGGGGGCCGCCCACCCCGGCTCCATCCTGGCGGGGCAGCGGCGTCCAGGGGGCGCCGGGCGCGGCCTTCCAGGCGCGCAGCGTGCGGGCCGTGAAGGTGCCCCGGCCGCTGCTGAACTGCCCGCTGTCGCTGAGGGCCGCGAGGAACACGGTGCCGTCGGGTGCGGCGGCCACCGCGACCTCCCGCACGGGCGTGGTCAGGACGGGAGGTCGCAGCGACCGGTCAGCGGGAGCGCTGCCCCCCGCAGACGCGGCGCACGCGAGGGCCGCGCCCAGCAGGGTCAGGACGGACGGCGCGGGGTGGGTGGGCATGGGTGACCTCCAGGGGGAAAGCGGCGCGGGGTGTGGTGTTCGATTGTTTGCCCTGGAACCCGCAGAACACAAGGGGAGGGACGCTGTTCTATGGTGGGTGGCGTGAAGCTTGACAGGGTGCTGGTGTACGGACTGGGACGCAGTGGGCGCGGCGCGGCGCGGTTCCTCGCGCGGGAGGGCACGCAGGCCGAGTGGCTGGACGCCCGGCCCGCCCCCGAGGATCTCGCGCTGATGGAGGAACTCGGCTGGGCGCAGGGGGACGTGACGCGGCCCTACCGGACAGTGGTGGCGGCGCCGGGCGTGCCCATCGACCACCCGGACCTGACGGCGCTGCGGGCAGCGGGGGCCGAGGTGATCGGGGAGGTCGCGCTCGCGGCGCGGCTGCGGCCCGCGCTGCCGATGGTGGGCGTGACCGGCACGGCCGGAAAGGGCAGCACGACGGTCCTGATCGCGCATCTGCTGCGTGCGTGCGGCCTGAACGCCCGCGAGGGCGGGAACATCGACCCGCCGCTGCTGGACGTGGTGGACACGGCGCAGGTGGCGGTCGTGGAACTCAGCTCCTTTCAGCTGGAGCGGGTGCCGGGCGTGCGGCTGCCGGTCGCGGTCATCACGAACCTGGGCGTGGATCACATCGACCGGCACGGCACGGTCGGGGCGTACCACGCGGCCAAGTTGAACATCACGGCGGCGCAGGAGGCCGGGGACGTGCTGATCGTCCCGGCGGACCTGACCGTGCCCACGCGCGCCCGCCTTCAGCCCTTCACGCCCGCGAGGCTGGCCCTGGCCGACGGGACGCCCGTGCTGAACGCCGACGCCCTGCCGGACGGCATTCACCCGGCGAACGCGGCGGCGGCGATCCTGGCGGCCGAGGCGTTGCTGCGCCACCTGGGCCGCCCGGTGGATACGGGCGTGCTGGCCGGCGCGCTCGGCACGGCCGCGCCCGTGAAGGGACGCTTCGAGACGGTCGCCCGCGTGGGCGGCGTGCGGTTCATCGAGGATTCCATCGCCACGCGCACCCTGGCGGTGCAGGCGGCGCTGGAGCGGGCCACGCCGCCGGTCGCGTGGCTGGTGGGCGGGCGTGACAAGGGCGCGGACCTCGCGCCGCTGCGCACGGCGGCGGCCGGGCGGGTCGCGCAGGTCATTGCGTTCGGAGAGGACGGCGAGACCCTGGCGCGCGGGCTGGGGCTCCCCTACCGGGTCGTGCCGGGCGACACCGGCGACGAGTCCATGGACCGCGCGGTGCAGGCGGGTCTGGACGCCCTGAACGGCCAGGGCGCGGCCACCGGGGGCACGGTGCTGCTTGCCCCGATCGGCACGAGCTTCGATCAGTTCCGGGATTACCGGGCGCGCGGCGACAGCTTCCGCCGCGCCGCGCAGGCCCTGGCGGCCCGTCCGGAGGAAGGCGCGTGAGCGTTCAACTGCTGATCGCGCAGGTGATGCTGCTCAGCCTGGGCCTGCTGGGCATCGCGGCCGTGGAACCGGAACACATCGTGGATCACGGTGCCAAGGCGCTGCTGGCGCTGCTGGCCACGCTGCTGATCGCCCGGCTGCGGCCCCGCACCTTCCTGAAGATCGGGCCGGCCGTGTGGGGCGTGACGCTGGTGCTGCTGTTGCTGGTGTTCTTCATCGGGGAGGGCACGCAGGAAAGTGGCGGCACGCGCCGCTGGCTGGACTTCGGCGGCCCGTTCCGCTTCCAGCCGTCCGAGATGGCGAAACTGGGGCTGATCCTGATGCTCGCGTCGTTCTTCTCCCGGCGGGGCGTTCAGAACAAACTGATCAGCGCGACCGGCATGATCGTCGTCACGACCGCACTGGTGTTCTTCGAACCGGACCTGGGCACCAGCGTCCTGATGTTCGGGCTGGGCATCATCCTCATGTACGCCGCCGGGGTCCGCATCACCAAGATCGGCGGCTTCATGCTGGCGCTGACCCTGATCGCCCTGCCGTTCGCCGGCCTGTACCTGCAAAGCCACCCGTACATCCTGGAACGCTGGAACGGTCACCAGACCCGCGAAGAGGACGTCAGCGTCGGCCTGGACCAGATCGGCATGGCGCACCGCGACCTGAACTTCGGCGGACTGTGGGGCCTGGGCCCGGACGCCCCCCGCTACGAGTACTTCGCGGAACGCACCGACATGATCGTCGCGTCGGTCGGGTTCACGTCCGGCCTGCTGGGCGTCGCCATGCTGATGTTCGCGTACTGGCTGATCGTAGCGACCGCGCTGGAAGTCGCGCACCTCGCCAGTCGCGTGCGCCCCATGACCCCCGAAATTCACGGCGCCAGCATCCTGGCCATCGGCGCGATGTTCATGATCGTCGGGCAGGCCTTCGTGAACCTGTGCGTCGCGGCCGGGGTGTTCCCCGTGACCGGCGTGCCCCTGCCGCTGGTCAGTTACGGCTTTTCCAGCATGCTCACCATGAGCCTCGCCCTGGCCGTGATCCACTCGGCCATGCGTGAGGTGCGCCGCCACCTGCCGGAGGAGAGTCCGGACGCCCTGCCGCTCAGCGCCGACTGAAGGGGACAGCAGGTAGCAGGACAGAAGGTGGGCAGCGGAGGGAATTCCCCGCTGCCCACCTTCCTTTCCCGCGCTTATACGGACTCCGATTGTTTCGCCAACAATCCGGAACTTCACCGGATTGCCGGCTCCACGTCCGGAACCCGTTTCTCTCTTACTCGCATCCGCTCGGATTGAACGGGCTTTGCAGCCCATTCAATCGGAGTCCGTATTACTTGTTCTGGGAGAGGCGTTCCAGCACGAGGCGGCTGACGGTCTTGAGGGTCTCGAACACGCCCACGCCCTTGTCGGACATCGCCTCGAACAGTTGCAGTTCGCCCTTGGGGTCGATCACGGAGCGGATCATGGCGGTGGGCAGCGCGTCGGGCAGGTCGCGTTTGTTGATCTGCAACACGATGGGTACGTCGCGCACGTCGATGCCGTGCTCGTGCAGGTTCTCGCGCAGGTTGCGCATGCTCTCGGCGTTGGCGCGCAGGCGGTTCGGGGCGCTGTCCGCGACGAACACGATGCCGTCCACGCCGCGCAGGATCAGTTTGCGGCTGGCGTTGTAGAACACCTGCCCCGGCACGGTGTACAGGTGAAAGCGGGTCTTGAAGCCCTGCACGGTGCCCAGGTCGAGCGGCAGGAAGTCGAAGAACAGCGTGCGTTCGTCCTCGGTGGCCAGACTGACCATCTCGCCGCGCAGGTGACCGGGCACCTTGGAAAAGACGTGCTTGAGGTTGGTGGTCTTGCCGCTCATGCCGGGGCCGTAGTACACGATCTTGCAGTTGATTTCGCGCGCAGCGAAGTTGATGGTGCTCATGGACGGGTTCTCCTGTGACGCCGGGTCAGGGTGAGGGGAGGTACGCAGGTCAGGCCGGGAGCCGGGGCCGCTTCAGCCGAGCAGATCGTCGAGCAGCGCGCTGGCGCCCTGACTGAAGTCCTCGCCGAGCTGCACCGGGGGAATGTCCTTGAGTTCCTCGAGGATCGCGGCGATCTGCGTGATGCTCTTCTTGGCGTACACCTTCACCTTGCCGAGCGGGACGCTGGCGTCGAAGATCAGGGTCAGCAGCGAGTCCGCGCCGACCGACTCGACGTACAGGGTGCCGTTCTCGCCCTGGTGGATCTGCTCGCTGAAGGTCCGTTCGCCCAGCATGTTCGCCAGCGCGGCGGTCGCGGCGGCGTTGCTGGCGACCAGCGTGGCGACGCTGTCGAGCGCCGGGGGTCGCGGCGCCCACAGCGCCTCCTTGTGCGACAGCACGAAGCCCTTGCGGTCGACGAGCAACCCGTAGCGGACGCCCGTGGTTTCCAGCAGGTCCTGAATCAGTTGATCCACGCGCTCGAAGGCGTCGCCGTACAGCGCCAGTGAAGGTTCGATCATATGAAAGTCAGTATAGGAAGCGTTTGGCACAAGAGCCTGACGGACCTGCGGGGCCGCGTGAGAAACTCCGCGCGGCGGGCGGCCGCCCCGGCTCCGAAGCTGACGGGCCGCTCACCCGCCGCCCCGCCCGTGGGCGTTACACTCGCCCGCGTGAGTCTGCGCCGTTCCGTTCTTTTTTGTCGTTCAGCACGGCTGCCATTCCTGCGGCGGGCAGGGGCGGGGTGGCGGCTGCTGCTGCTGACCGCGCTGCTGGGCGGGGCAGCGTCGGCGCGGCCCGTTGCGATCGGCGGCGTGAAACAGAGTGCCGCGCTCGATTCGCGGCAGTTCGCGGGTGGCGAGGCACTGGCCGTGTGGACCCTGCCGAGGCTGGGCGTGGCGGTGCGCAACGACCCGCAGGACCTGCGCCTGCAACTGACGCGCAATCAGGTGACGCGCGAACTGCGCTTCTCGCCGCAGACCGGGTGGCGGGCCGTGGGGTTCACGCTGAACACGAAACTGCCGCTGCCGGAACTGGCGGGCGGCAGCCTGTTCGTGCCGCTTCAGGCGCTGACGGCGCTGGGCGTGACCGTCACGGCGGACGCCCCGGACCTGCTGGATTTCGCGGCGCCCACACAGGTGCCACTCGAGACGCTGCCACCCTCGCCCACGATTCCCGCCACTGGCACTCCCGGCACTGGCACTCCCGGCACTGGCACTCCTTCTCCGGCCACGGGCACCCCGGCAGGCGTGACGCCGCTCCCGGTGCCGCCCACCACCACGCCGCCCACCACCACACCGCCCACCACCACACCGCCCGTCCCGACCTTCACGCCGGTCGCGTCGCTGGGCACGGTCCGCGTGAGCCGCGCGCTGCACCGCACGGTCGAGGTGCAGCGCGTCGTGCTGGAACTGAACGTGGCAGACTCGCGCCTCACGCCGTTCGCCGTGACGCGCGAGGCGGCCGGGCTGACCGTCACGCTGCCCGGCGTGAGTGCTGCGCCCGTCACGCAGAAACTGGAGTCCGGCGATCAGCTGTCCGTGCAGCCCACCGCGACCGGCGCGGCCGTCCGGCTCGGCACCGGCGGGGGCCGCAGCGAGATCTTCACGCTGGACAACCCGGCCCGCGTGGTCATCGACACGACCACCTACACCGACACGCGCGTGCCGCCGCCCATCAACCCGGACTCCCTGGCCCCCGGCGTCACGTACCGGCAGCAGGGCAAACTGCACCTGCTGAGTTTCGACCCGGCGCAGTACCAGACCCGCGTCGTGAGCGCCCCGGCCGGCCGGACGAGCGGCGTGGCGGACCTCGTGCGGTCGGTGGGCGGCGTGGCCGGCGTGAACGGCGGATACTTCGACCCGGCCAGCAGCCTCCCGGTGGATCTGGTCGCCACGGGCGGCCTGATGACGGCCGGCAGCCTGGAGAAACGCGCCACGCTGGGCGTCACGGCGCAGGGCGACACGCTGTTCGGCTACCCCCGCCCCCGCTACGTCCTGAGCGGCACGGACAGCCTGGGCGCGCCGTTCAGCGTCACCGTGAACAGCGTGCGCGCCCGGTCCGCCCCGGACCTGCTGACTGCCTTCGTCGGGGACGGGCGCAGCAGCGTCGGCGCGGACGGCCTGACCACCCTGTACGCCGCGCCGGGCAGCGCCACGGTCCTGCGCGCCCTGACCGGCCCGGTCACGCCGCCCGCCGGGACGCTCAGCTTCACCTTCGACCCGGCCCGCTACCCGCAACTGCCACGCTCGGCCGGCGCGCCCCTGACCGTCAGTCTGAACTGGCGGGCCGACGCCCCCTGGGACGGCGCGGTGGACGCCCTGAGTGCCGGGCCGCTGCTCGTGCAGGGCGGCCGGGTCGTGCTGGACCCGGTTCGCGAGGGGTTCAACACCAGCGCCAGCATCTGGCGGCCCACCCGGCAGGTGGCGTTCGGGACGCTGGGCGGCCAGCCCACGATCGCCTACCTGGAACACGGCAGTCCCGAAACCTTCGCCGCCGCGCTGGCCGGGGCGGGCCTGCGGGATGCCGTGCGCCTCGACAGTGGCAGCAGCGCCACCGCGTATGTCACGGGCGGGTACGCCGACCTGGGCGGGTACCTGAACACCGTCTGGAGCCGCAGCGTGCCCAACGCGCTGGTGCTGGTGCCGCGCCCCGGCACGGCCGCCGCGAAGAAGTGAGGGCCTTTCCCACTCCCCACGGCTCCTCTACGCCCGGATGTTGATCAGTTCCATCAGGCGCAGGTAGGCCTGCGCGGTCACCTGCACGTCACCGAACGAGCGGTGGCGGCCGCCGGGCGCGAAGTTCAGGCCCAGACGGTCGGCCAGGACGGTCAGGTTGTGCGCGCGTTCCTTGGGGAAGGCGCGGCGCGAGAGTTGCACGGTGCAGTGTTCGCTGGCGGGCGCCCAGGTCAGGCCGTGCCGCTGGGCGTTGGCGCGCATGAAGCCGCCGTCGAAGCCGATGTTGTGCGCCACGACCGGCCAGCCGTTCACGTACTCGATGAATTCCGGCAGAACCTCGGCGATGGTCGGGGCGGCGCGGACCATGGCGTTGCTGATGCCGTGCACCTGCTCGGCCCGCCAGGGGATCATCAGGGTCTGCCCGTCCGGGGTGGTGGGGCGCACCAGCGTCTCGTACTTCAGGTGTTCCTGCACCTGACCGTCCACGATCCGCACCGCGCCGATTTCCACGATGCCGTCCCGTTCCGGTGAGAGGCCCGTGGTTTCAAGGTCGAACACGACAACATTCACGCCCCGCAGCGTAGCGCGTGCGGGGCGGGGCTTCTGTGGGGTGTGCGCGGCGTTCGAGTGAGGGCCGTCAGGTGGGAGCGCTCAGGGCCGCCAGGGCTTCCTCCTTACCCTTGGCCTCGACCTCGATCCAGGGAACGTCGTGGTAGGCGCTGGGCAGGTGGGTGATCAGATGGCTGTGGCGGCGGTCCTGGGGGCCGTCGATGCCGTTACTGAGGTGCACGACCTGCCAGTCCGGGGGGGTCCAGGTGCGGCGGGCACTCAGGACCCACTCGCGGACGCTGGGGTGTTCCTGGTCGGGCAGGCGGTCGTGGATGACGTGGTGGTGCGCGTCGAACACGAGGGGCGTGCCGGTGGCCTCGCAGACGGGCAGCAGGTCGCGGGGGCTGTAGGCGCGTTCGTCGTTTTCCAGGCCTAGGCGCAGGCGCACGGCGTCCGGCAGGTCGGGGATCAGGGCGCGCAGTTCGGCGGCGCGGCCGCCCTTGCCGCCGTGCAGCAGCAGCAGGTTCCAGGGGGTGCGACTCAGGCCCAGGCTGTCCATGACGCGGGCGTGGGCGCCGATGGCGCGCAGGCTGTTCTCGCGGACTTCGGGTCGGTCGCTGTTCAGCACGATGAACTGCTCGGGGTGCATCAGCACGCGGATACCGGCGTCCGCGAAGGCCTGCCCGGCGCGGGTCAGCTGCGGGGCGAGGTGGGTCAGGACGGCCGCGCCCACGTCGTCACCGGCGAGGTCCAGCATGGGGAACAGACTGGAACTCAGGCGGTACAGCCGGATGCCGCGCTCCTGACAGAAGGCGGCGGCGGCGCGCAGCCGGGCGGTGTTGTCGGCGTACAGGTCCAGCAGGGCACCCTCGCGCGCGGCGGGGGTCAGGGCGCGGTAACGGGTGAGGGTGATGGTCCGGAAGCGGACCTCGGGGCCGGCGGTCAGGCACACCAGACCGTAGGCGGGGCTGACGGGGGTGGGGGCGGGTGGCGTGGTCACGGGCGGTCCCGCTTGGCGGCGGCGCGGCAGCGGTCCGAGCAGTACAGGACCTGATCCCAGTCGCGTTCCCATTTCTTGCGCCACGTGAAGGGCAGGCCGCAGTGGGCGCAGATTTTGCTGGGGCGCTGGCTGGGGGGGCGGCCGCCGCCGGGGCGTTTGGCAGGGGTGGGGCTCATGCGTCCGAGTGTGGCGCGTGGGCAGGCAGAGATGTGTGGGCGGGGATGCCAGGGGCCGTCATCGTTTCTGATGGTTCGGTTCCCCCCCGATTCTGAAAGGCCTTTCAAAAGTGGGGGTTTTTGGGACTCCGGCGTGGAACCGTTTCACCAGACCCGACCCGAAGACCCCATTTCATGAAAGATCGCAAACTCCCTTGCCGTGGGCGGTTTTGAGGGACGCGTCCTGCATGATCCGGCGTGCCGTCCTCTCCGGCAGAGTCTTGACAGCGCTTTCAGAAATGCTTAGGCTCGGAAGGACAACGCAACCCAGCGGGCCACCGGCCCACCACCGTCCCCCACTGATCCGCAGCGGGGCGACCTTCACGGCACGCTTGCAAGGAGCCCCGCCATGACCCGATCCCGCCTGCCGTCCACCCTGACCCTCGCCCTGTGCGCCGCGCTGCTCGCCGGCTGCGCCCGCTCCGGCCCCACCGGACCGCAACCCGTCTGGCAGGACGAGTTCAACGGCACCACCCTCAGCAGCGCCCGCTGGACCCCGCAGATCGGCAACGGGTTCATGTCCGGCAGCGAGTACGTGAGTGGCTGGGGCAACAACGAACTCCAGTACTACACCGACCGGCCCGAAAACGTGCGCGTCGAGAACGGCGAACTGGTCATCACGGCCCGCCGGGGCGCCTACCAGGGAATCGCGAACGGCCAGACCAGCACCTTCGACTGGACCTCGGCCCGCGTCCGCACCGCCGGGAAGTTCAGCCGCGCCTACGGCAAATTCGAGATCCGCGCGAAATTCCCCACCGGCAAGGGCCTGTGGCCCGCCATCTGGATGCTGCCGGAAGAACCCAACCCCTACGGCACCTGGGCGGCCGGCGGCGAGATCGACATCGCCGAGGGCTGGGGCAGCAAACCCACGGAACTCGCGCAGACCCTGCACTACGGCGGGCAGTGGCCGAACAACGTGTACTCCGGCACCACCGTGAACTTCCCGAACGGCGGCACCATGGACCAGTGGCACACCTACACCGTGGAGTGGACGCCCGGCAAGATCCAGTGGTTCATCGACGGCCAACTGACCAGCGAGAAGACCGGCTGGTGGAGCGCCAAGGGCACGCCCCCCACCAGCGACGCCGACCTGCACTCCTGGCCCGCCCCGTTCGACAAGCCGTTCCACCTGCTGCTGAACCTCGCAGTGGGCGGCAACTTCGACGGCAACCCGAACGCCAGCACCCCCGACACCGCCGAGATGCGCGTGGATTACGTGCGCGTGTACGGCCTGACCGGCGAGACCGCCAGCCCCGGCCCCCGCCCCGCCACGAAATTCCCCTGGACGCCCGCCGTGGCCCGGCCCGCCCAGCCCGACGGCAACCTCGTGTTCAACGAATCCTTCGACTGGGCCGACACCGATCCGCGCGTCACGGCTGACGCCTCCCGCCTGGACGGCGTGACCCAGAGCGCGTACTGGACGCTATTCCGCAGCGACGGGCAGGCCACCCTGAGTAACGACACCGCCGCCGGGAAGGCCCTGAAGGTGGATATCACCAACCCCGGCAGCGTGAATTACGCCGTGCAGGTCCGGCAGGACGGCCTGAACCTCGAAACCGGCGGGAAGTACGAGGTGTCCTTCGACGCCTGGGCGCAGACCGCGCGGCCCATGATGCTGAAAGTCGGTGGCGGCCAGGACCGCGGGTACGCCGCGTACTCCGGCGAGCAGACCATCCAGCTGGGCACCACGAAGGAGCGCAAGACGGTCACCTTCGACATGAAAGCCACCACGGACGCCGCCACCCGCCTGGAATTCAACCTCGGGAACGCCGGGACCGGCCCCGTCTGGATCGACAACGTGGTCGTCAAGCGCGTCGGGAACGCCGCCGGGGCCCGCCCACCCGCCGCCGACGGAAACCTGCTGTACAACGCCGCGTTCACGCAGGACAGCCCCACCCACCCCGGCATCACGGGCGTGCCCGGCACCGCCTACTGGACCACCTGGAGCAATGTTCCGGAACGCCTGAACACCAGCGTCAGCGGCGGCACCGTCACCCTGAACGTCAAGGACGTGGACCCCGCCAACAACTGGCACATCCAGCTGAACCAGACCGACGTGCCCCTGACCGCCGGGAAGTCCTACACCCTGACCTTCAAGGGCAGGGCCACCGACGCCCGCGAGGTCGCCGTCGTGATCGGCGAGAACGGCGGCAGCTACGCCCGCTACCTCGATAAGACCGCCGCCCTGAACGCCACCGAGCAGACCTTCACGTACACCTTCACGGCGGCCGCCACGAACCCCGCCGCGCAACTCCAGATTCTCGGCGCGGTCGGCACGCCCGGCAGCAGCTACGGCCTGAGCTTCCGCGACTTCAGGCTCGTGCAGAACCCCTGACCTGAACGGAACCTCTCCCCCACCCTGGACGCCTGCCAGGGTGGGGGATTTCGCTGCTGGTCATTCTCGCTTGCCGTGGCTGGCGGCCTGTCGCATGATTTTCCCAGCAAGTCTTGCATCACAAGGCATTGCTCCGGAGGTCCTCCTTGAACCCACTCAAATCCGGCACCATCGACCTCGTCATCCTCGCGGCCGTTCAGGAACAGCCCCGCTACGGCCTGGAACTCGCGCAGCACATCGGCACCCGCAGCGGCGGCCTGTTCGAACTCAGCGAGGGCACCCTCTACCCCGCCCTGCTGCGCCTCAGTCGCGCCGGACTCATCGAGGGCCAGTGGCACCCCACCCCCGGCGGCGGCAGTCCCCGCAAGGTGTACACACTGACCGACAGCGGCGGTCAGGAACTGGAAAGGCGGCGCGGCGAGTGGCAGAAACTCCAGGCGGCCGTGAACGCCCTGATCAGCCGGCGAACGGAACTCGCGTGAGCCGCGTCTCCCGTTACATCCGCCGCGCCACGACCGGCCTGCCCCGCCACGAACGACTGGAGGTCGCCGCCGAACTGCGCACCCACCTGCTCGACCGGGTGCGGCAACTGGAGGCCGAGGGATTCAGCCGCCAGGAGGCCGAGCATCTGGCCGTGTCCGCCATGGGCCACCCGGCGGGCACCAACCGCGCCCTGCTGGGGCACGTGTTCACCACCGCGCTGGGCTGGACGGTCCTGACCGCCCTGATGATCGGGGGCGGAGGCTGGTGGACCTGGACCCACGTGCCGCTCCCGCTGCCCGGCGTGCGCGAGGCCAGCTGGAACTGGTCGCAGGACCTGAGCAGCGACGACCTGCGGGACGTGCTCGCCACACCGGACGCCCCCCGGGGTCAGATGCTGGCCGCCACCCTGCGTGTCCCCCCACGTACCGAGTGGGTGTACGTGGCCTTGACGCCGCTGGCGCAGACGAAGGGGCGCGCCTCACTGTCCGCCCACCGGCTGGTTCCCGCACCGGGCACAGGGCCGAACCGGGTGCGGCTGGCACGGGCCGTGCTGGGGAGCAGTCCCTGGGACGCCAGCCTGTGTCACGGCGACGGGCTGGCGCTGTTCGCGGCCCTGACCTGGCCCGCCGAGAAAGACCCTTCCCGCGAATCTCCCACCTGTCTGGCGGACCTTCCGCCCCGTGCTGGCCTCGACTGGGTTCAGGGCAGCTGGGGACGAACCTCATGGACTGTCAGGGACGTCCTTAACAGCGACCACCGCTCGGCCCGGACGCTGCCCATGAACGAGTGGACGCCCCTGGCCGTGTATGGCCTGGACTACACGCAGGCGGGCGGGAAGCAGCGGAGCGTGATCTGGCGGGAGGACGGGCAGGAGATGAACGTGGCGTACCTGTACTCGGTGATGCCCGCTGACCACCGGCGGCACCCGGCCAGGGATGGCGCCGCCCCGGACGTGACCTTCATCCAGGACGGGGCGACCAACTGGCGCAAGGGCACGCCGGACCTTCCCTGGCCGCAACCGGACCTCAGCCGCTGACGGTCTCGCGGCCCAGCGCGGCGTGCGCTTCGAGCAGCAGGGCCTCAGTCTCATCCCAGCCGACGCAGGCGTCCGTGACGCTCAGGCCGGGCACCAGGGTGCTCAGGTCGGCGGGGATGCCCTGTTTGCCGGGGCGGAGGTTGCTCTCGATCATCAGGCCGCGCACGGCGCTCTGTCCGGCGGCGCGCTGGTGCAGCACGTCGCGCCACACGAGGCTCTGGCGGGTGTGGTCGCTGCCGCTGTTGGCGTGCGAGCAGTCCACCATGACGGCCGGGGTCAGGCCGGCGGCGGTCATGAGGCTGGCGGCCTCCTTGACGAACTGCGGGGCGTAGTTGGGGCCGCCGCGTCCGCCGCGCAGGATGACGTGCCCGTCGGGGTTGCCGAGTGTGTGGACGATGCAGGCCTGTCCGTCGTCGTCGACGGTGAAGAAGGCGTGCGGGGCGGCGGCGGCCACGATGGCGTCCACGGCGAGCTTGATGCCGCCGCCCGTGCCGTTCTTGAAGCCCATCGGGGCGGACACGGCACTGCTCATGACGCGGTGCGTCTGGCTTTCGGTGGTGCGGGCACCCAGGCAGGCCCAGGCGACGGCATCGAACACGTACTGCGGCGCGAAGGGGTCGAGCAGTTCCGTGGCGACGGGCAGGCCCAGTTCGCTGACCTGCACCATGAGTTTGCGGGTCAGTTCGAGGCCCTTGTTGATGTCGTTCGTGCCGTTCATGTCCGGGTCGAGCAGGTAGCCGCGCCAGCCGACGGTGGTGCGGGGTTTGTCGACGTACACGCGCATGTGCACTTCGAGGCGGTCCTTCACGCGTTCACGCAGCGCCGCGAGGCGGTGGGCGTACTCGAGCGCCTGCTCGTGGTCGTGGATCGAGCAGGGGCCGACCACGACCAGCAGGCGGTCGTCGCGGCCATGCAGGATGTCCTGCGCGGCCTGCCGTCCGGCCAGCACGGTCGCCTCGGCCGGCGCGGTCAGGGGCCAGCGGGCCTTCAGGGCGCGGGGGGTGATCAGGGGCGTGAAGCCGCTCACGTTGAGGTTCTCGGTGCGGCCAGCTTCGATGATGGGGTCCGGGTGCGTCATGGGGGGTTCCTCGGGGGTGGAGAGGGAAAGAAAAGGCCCGGTGGCCTCTGGGGGCTCACCGGGCGGCGGGGGTACAGCGCACCTAGGCCCGGTGTGAACCGAACCAATAAAAGAAGGCGCCGCGACTGGTCATGAGGGCAGTGTAGGTCCCCTGCGCGCGGGGGGGCGGCGCGGCGGTCTAGGGCAGTGTCAGAAACCTGTCCAGACCCGGCCCGCAGGAGGCCACCTGACCGGCGGCCGTCTCGCGGGGGTGTTCATACGGACTGCCGTTTGTTTCGCCGACAATCCGGGACTTCACCGCCCCTGCCGGCTCCACGTCCGGAACCCGCCCCGCTCCCACTCGCTTCGCTCGGATTGAATGGGCTTTGCAGCCCATTCAATCGGAGTCCGTATCAGTCCTGCGGCGCGGCGATGTTCCGCAGGTTCTCCAGGCGTCCGGCGAGGTCCGAGAGGTTCAGGGCGCGCAGGGCCTTGGCGGCGCGGGTCAGTCCGGCCTCGTCCACGCGGCCCTGGTTCCAGCCGGCGATCAGCATGGCGCAGCCCTGCAGGGCGTCGGTGACGGTCTCGCGGTGGAACATGGCGGCCAGGTTGCCGCCCTGGGCGGGCTGGGTCTGCTGCGCCTGTGCCTGCGCGTCGAGGATCACCTGCATGAACACCGGGTCCAGGCGGGCGCGGTCGTCGGGGGTGATGGGAGTGCCGGCGTTGCTGGTCATGGCTGGCAGTGTAAGTCGGGGCCGGGCCTTCATGGTCCCTTGCCGGTCGGGCCGCTGTCTGCGCCGCGCGCCCGGTGGAGGGGAGCGGAACCCGTATCTTGTTGCAACGCGCGGCACGTAGGGGGGATGGATGGCATGAAGTACGATCCAGGCACCAGATTCTTCGATGAGATGTTCACCCCGGACGGGCAGGTCCGGCCGCACTATGAGGGAGTACGCGCGTACCTGGAGCAGCTGGGCGTGCCGGAATTCGAGCGGCGACGGCACCTGCTGGACGCCGCGTTCCGGAATCAGGGCATCACGTTCACGGTGTACGGGGACGCACAGGGGACCGAGCGGACCTTCCCGTTCGATCCGGTGCCGCGCATCATTCCGGCAGCCGAGTGGGCGCACGTCGAGGCGGGGCTCACGCAGCGGGTGCGGGCGCTGAACGCCTTCCTGACCGACATCTACAGCGGCGCGCAGATCCTGGCGGACGGGGTCATTCCGGCCGAGCTGGTATTCACGTCCTCGCACTTCCGGCGCGAGGTGCACGGGGTCACGCCTCCGGGCGGGGTGTTCATTCATGTGGTCGGCACGGACCTGATCCGCGACGAGCACGGCGAGTACCTGGTGCTGGAAGACAACCTGCGCTCGCCCAGCGGCGTGTCGTACCTGCTGGCCAACCGGCAGGCCATGACCCGCATCTACCCCGGCATGTTCGAGGGGCAGGGCGTGCGGCCCGTGCAGCACTACGCGACGGCGCTGCTGGCGAACCTGCAGGCCGTGAGTCCCAAACCGAACGGCACGGTGGTCGTCCTGACGCCCGGCATGTACAACAGCGCGTACTTCGAGCATGCGTACCTCGCGCAGCAGATGGGCGTGGAACTCGTGGAGGGCCGCGACCTGTTCGTGGACGCCGGCCGGGTCTGGATGCGCACCACCGGGGGCCGCCGGCAGGTGGACGTGATCTACCGCCGCATCGACGACGATTTCCTGGATCCGCTGGCGTTCCGCCGGGACAGTTCGCTGGGCGTGTCGGGCCTGATGGAAGTCTACCGGCAGGGCCGCGTGGCGATCGCGAACGCCGTGGGCACCGGCGTTGCGGACGACAAGGCCGTGTACGCGTACGTGCCGGACATGATCCGCTACTACCTGAACGAGACGCCGCTGCTGAACAACGTGCCCACGTACCTGGGCTGGAACGCCGATCACCTGGAGCACATGCTGGCGAACGCCCCGGAACTGGTGTTCAAGTCGGTGGGCGAGGCGGGCGGGTACGGCATGCTGATCGGTCCGGCCGCCACGCGTGACGAGACGGCCGCGTACCTGGAACGGGTGCGGGCCAACCCGCGCGAGTTCATCGCGCAGCCGGTCGTAGGCCTGTCGCGCCACCCGACGCTGTACCCGGACACCGGCACCTTCGAGGGCGCGCACATCGACCTGCGGCCGTACGTGCTGTTCGGGCGGGACGTGACGATCGTGCCGGGCGGCCTGACGCGGGTGGCCCTGACGCGCGGCAGTCTGGTCGTGAACAGTTCGCAGGGGGGCGGCAGCAAGGACACCTGGGTGCTCGATCATGACGGGCCGGGGCAGGCGCAGGGCATGACGCAGCACCTCCACGGTGATCCCGTGCCGGGCGCGGCGCAGGGCGCTGCCCCGGTGCCACAGCCGCCGGGCCAGACACAGGGCCAGTCGCAGGGCCAGACGCAGACGCAGGGCCAGGGTCAGACACAGGCGCAGTCGCAGGGCGGCGCGCACTCGTACCAGCAGCAGCTGGAGAAGACGGAACTGGGCACCGGCCAGCCCGGAGAGGAGAACTGATGCTGCTGCTGTCACGACTGGCCGAGAACCTGTACTGGATCGGTCGGTACATGGAACGCGCCGAGAACACCGCGCGGCTGCTGAACGTCAACTACTACGCCACGCTGGAATCCGCCGGACGAATCCGCGAACATTGGCGGCCCCTGCTGGAACTCACGGGCGGCGAGGGTCCGGTCATCGAGCGGTACGGGCGGGTCGACACCCGCAGCGCCACGACGTGGCTGGCCTTCGACCTGGACAACCCCTCGAGTATCGCCAGCAGCCTCGCGCGCGCCCGGCAGAACGCGCGCGGCCTGCGCGACCGCATTCCCAGCGAGATGTGGGAGGCGCTGAACCGCTCGTACCTGAACCTGTGTTTCGAGACGGGCGGCGTGATGGACCGCGACGGCCTGTACGAGTACTGCGTGGCGGCGCGCGAGGCGTCGCAGTTCTTCTTCGGGATCGCGTTCGCGACCCTGCCGCGCGACGAGGGCTGGTCGTTCCTGCGCTCCGGTCAGATGCTGGAACGCGCCGACAACACCGTGCGGGTGCTGCAGGCACGGCTGGACAGCCCCGACGACCCGGCGGCGGCGGGCGGTCCGGCCGACCCGACGTGGCGGGCCCTGCAGGAGCAGCGCTGGGTGAGCGTCCTGAAGGGCGCGAGTGCCTTCGAGGCGTACCGCAAGAGCGTTCACAGCGGCATCGATCCGCGCGGCGTGGCGGGGTTCCTGCTGTTCGACGAGTACTTCCCGCGCAGCGTGCGCTACAGCGCCGAGAACCTGCACGACGCCCTGACGCAGATCGACCGCTGCCACCCGGACGCGCACCCGGAGATCCTGCGGCTGTCCCGCTGGCTGGTCGCGCGCCTGCAGTACGCCCGGATCGACGACGTGCTGGGAACGCCGGGACCGACACTGCCGGAGCTGCTGGTCGAGATCAACCGGGTGGGCGGCGCGATCGACGCGGCGTACTTCCAGCAGGAATGAACGTGTCATACGGACTCCGATTGAGGGGGCTGCAAAGACCCTTCAATCCGAGCGGATGCGACTCGCAGAGCTGCTCCGCAGAGTGGGAGAAAAATGCCCCTCCGGGCGTGGAGCTGACAACCCGGAACATCGCCGGGTGGTCAGCGAAACAGACGGAATCCGTATCAGCACGCGCCGGCGCAGCAGTACCCGGCGCGAAAGGACAGACTGACGTGACAGGACAGGCCCCCGCACAAGGACAGGACTGATGCGCTGCGAGATCCGGCACGCCACCGAGTACCGCTACCCCAAGCCCGCCTGGGATTCGTTCAATCAGGTGCGGCTGCACCCCAGTCAGGAGACCCGGCAGACCGTGCGGTCCTTTCATCTGCACGTCGCGCCGGACGCCGAGGTGACCTCGCACAAGGATTACTTCGGGGCGATCGTGCATCACGTGCACGTGCACGACCCGCACACGCACCTGCTGATCGAGGCGCAGGCCATCGTGGATACGCACCCGGTGCCGGACCCGGCGGCCGTGACGTTCGGGACGCTGGCGGCGCTGAGGGGCCAGCACACCGAGTTCCTGGTGGCCAGTCCGCGCGTGCCCGGCGGCGCGTGGCCGGAACTGTTCGGCGTGGCCCGCCCGGCCGGCGGGGACGACCTGCCGTCGTTCCTGTCGGACCTGAATTCGCAGCTGTACCGGCAGTTCACGTACGACACGCAGGCCACGACCGTCAGCACGCCGCTGGCCGAGTTCGCCACGCACCAGCGCGGCGTGTGCCAGGACTTCACTCACGCCATGCTGGGCGTGACGCGGCAGCTGGGCATCCCGGCACGGTACGTGAGCGGGTACCTGTACAGCGGCGGCGAGATGGTCGGCGCGGAGGCCACGCACGCCTGGGTGGAGTGCTTCATTCCGGGGTACGGCTGGCTGGGCTTCGATCCCACGAACAACTGCGTGGCACGCGAGAAGCACGTGAAGATCGGGCACGGCCGCGAGTACAGCGACGTGTCCCCGGTGCGCGGCACGTACTACGGGGGCGGGCAGGGCCGCATGGACGTGGCGGTGCACGTGTACGGCGACCAGTAATACGGACTCGGATTGAATGGCTTTGCAAGCCATTCAATCCGAGCGGATGCGACTCGTAGAGCTGCTCCGCAGAGTAGGAGTCAAGCGGGTTCCGGACGTGGAGCTGGCAATCCGGTGAAGCTCCGGATTGTCAGCGAAACAAACGGAATTCGTATAACGGCCGGCAGAAGGGGGGCGGGGCCGGTCGTTTCCGAACCGGCCCCGCCCCGTGGTCATACGGACTCCGATTGAATGGGCTGCAAAGACCATTCAATCCGAGCGGATGCGAGTGGGAGAGAAACGGGTTCCGGACGTGGAGCTGGCAGATCGGTGGTATTCCGATCTGTCAGCGAAACAGACGGAATCCGTATCACGTGCGGTTCAGCCGCCGGTGACGGCGCGGCCCACGGCGAACAGCGTGCCGAAGAACAGGGCGATCAGGCCGGTCACGACCGCCTGCGCGATCCACGCCAGAACCAGCGTGACGGCGGCCTGCGTCTGGTCGCGCAGGTTCATGCTGCTCTGCACGGCCAGGAACCCGAAGTACACCAGCACGAGGCTCAGGGCGAGGCTGATCAGCCACCCCAGGATCGGGATGATGCCGAGGAGGGTCATGACGATGCTGATCGGCACGTAGAACAGCGCGAAGGTGTACGCCACTTCCGGGTACGTGCCGGTGCCCTTGAACAGCGTGCGGCCGATCAGGTACACCGCGCCCGTGAACATCAGGAAGCCGACGGGCACGCCGATCAGGCGGCTGAACAGCTGCCCGAAGAAGGTCACGTCGCTGTGCAGGAACGAGAACACGGCGGCAATCACGGCCGAGACGACGGCGGCCACCATCACGTACGTCAGGGCGCTGCGCAGGCCGCCGCCGCGCTCGTAGCGTTCGAAGGTGGCGGGGCTGGGCTGCGTGAGGACGGCGGTGCTCTGCGCGAACATGTTCTGCACGGTCGCTTCCGGTCCGGTGACGGGGTTTCTCATGCCCCAGAGTACGGGGGGCCGGTCAGGGAAGTTGCGCCCCTCTGACCGTCCGTTCACTTCACCGTGTCTTCATGCACGGCAGTGCTGCGTCATGCTGGGAGCCATGACACACCCCCCTGCCCCGTCGGCCCTGAATATACGCACCTCGACCGCCCTGATCACCGGGGCCAGCAGCGGCATCGGCGAGAGCCTCGCACGGCAGCTCGCGGCGCACGGCGCAGACCTGATCCTGGTCGCCCGCACCGAGGACCGCCTGCACGCCCTGGCCGCCGAACTCGGCGCGCGTTACCGCGTGCAGGTCCACGTCCTGCCCGCCGACCTGAACCTCCCCGGCGCGGGCGCCGAACTGCACGCCGCCGTGCAGGCGCGCGGCCTGAACGTGGATATCCTGGTGAACAACGCCGGGCTGGGGGGTTACGGCGAGTTCAGCACGCAGCCCTCCGACGAGATCGACCGCATGATTGCCGTGAACATCAGCGCCCTGACCGGCCTGACCCGCGCGTTCCTGCCGGACATGCTGGCGCGCGGGCGCGGGCGCGTGCTGAACGTCGCCAGTACCGCCGCGTTCCAGCCGGGGCCGTTGATGGCCGTGTACTACGCCACCAAGGCGTACGTCCTGAGCTTCAGCGAGGCCATTGCCGAGGAGGTCGCGGGCAGTGGCGTGTCCGTCACGGCGCTGTGCCCCGGCCCGGTGCAGACCGGCTTCCAGGCGGTCAGTCGCCTGGGCGAGAGCGACCTGCTGAGCGGCCCGGCCCGGCTGGCCATCCTGAGTGCCGACGAGGTCGCCCGGCTGGGCGTCCGCGGCATGCTCGTCGGGCAGCGGGTCGTCGTGGCGGGCCGCCTGAACCGCGTGCAGACGCTGCTGCCCCGCCTGCTGCCCCGCGCGGTCGTGACGCGGCTGATCGCGCGCGTGCAGGGCCGCCGCGCCCGCTGAACCCGCCCCGGCACCTTTGAGAGGCGCGCGGCATGAGAGAATAGAAACGATGACGGATTTTTCCTCCACCGGAGAGCAACAGACCCACTCGGGCTTCATTGCCATTATCGGCAAACCCAACGTGGGCAAGAGCACCCTGCTGAACAGCTTCCTGGGCACCAAGGTCGCCCCCACCAGCCCCCGCCCGCAGACCACCCGCCGGGGCGTGCGCGGCATCCACACCAGCGGTGACCGCCAGATCGTGTTCGTGGACACGCCCGGCCTGCACAAGGCCAAGGACGCCCTGGGCAAGTACATGAACCACGAGGTGCACAGCGCCCTGGCCGACGTGGACGCCGTCGTGTGGGTCGTGGACCTGCGCCACCCGCCCACCGACGAGGACCAGCTGGTCGCCCGGCAGATCCGCGAACTGCCCAAACCCGTGTTCATGGTCGGCAACAAGACCGACGCCGCCAAGTACCCGGACGAGGCCATGAAACTGTACCGCGCGCTGCTGGAGGGCCGCGATCACGACACCAGCGAGACCATGCTGAGCGCGCAGAACAACCCGGCCGCCGTGGCGACCCTGCGCGAGCAGCTGCTGGAGGTCCTGCCGGAAAACCCATTCTTCTTCCCGCAGGGCGCCGCCAGCGACCAGACCCGCGAGCAGTGGGCGGCCGAGATCATCCGCGAGGAGGCCATGAAGAAACTCCGCGACGAACTGCCGTACGCCGTCGCGACCCGCGTGAACTCCTGGACCGAGCGCCAGGACGGCCTGCAACGCATCGAGGGTGAGATCGTCGTCGAGAAGAACGCCCACAAGGGCATGGTCATCGGCGCGGGCGGCAAGCAACTGCGTGAGATCGGTCAGGCCGCCCGCAAGCAGCTGGAAGTGTTCCTGAGCCGCAAGGTGTACCTGGGCCTGGAAGTCATCGTGATCAACAACTGGCGCGAGGACGAGGAAGCCCTGCGCGAACTCGGGTACGAGTAAGCAGCCAGGGTTGACAGCGGCACCAGCCAGGGCGGAACGCGCTGACCTGCGTTCCGCCCCGCTGCTGTCCTGACGGTCAGCGCCCCCGTTCCCGCAGTGCGTCCTCGTAGAACAGCTTCGTGTGGTGCATGCGGATTAGCTGGGCGTCGTACAGGGCGTCGAATTCAGCTTTCGGCACGAACCGCACCTCGGTCACCTCGTCCGGCAGGGCAGGGCGGAAGGTGGAGTCCGGCAGCGCCTCGGCCAGCCACGCGTGCCGCAGGACGGGCACGCCGTCCGGGAAGTGACCCAGGTACGCGGCCAGGAATTTCAGGAGGCGGACCCGCACGCCCGCTTCCTCCCACGCCTCGCGCACGGCGGTGTCCTGGGGGTTCTCGCCGTCCTCGACGGTGCCGCTGGGGATGTGCCACAGGCCCGCCTTCTGCCGCTGGCCCGGCACTCCGTTCTCCCGGACCATCAGGAGGTCACCGGAGGCGTTCAGGATGACCACGCCCGCCGCGCGGTGAGAGATGGGCGTGTGAAGTTCGGGGCCGAACTGCACTTACCAGCCGTTCCGTTCGCGCAGCGCGGTGATCTGGGCGGTGTGGTGCCGTCCGTGCCAGGCGTACATGGCGAGCAGGGTGTCCACGGTGTACGTGCGGCCCTGCGCGGGGTGCGTCCAGGGCCTGGCCCAGTCGGGGCCGGCGGGGTCCAGCGAGGCGAACAGCATGCCCAGGTGCGAGTGCAGGGCGTCGATCAGGTTCAGGCTGACGTCGGGCACCAGTTCGTGGTCGGACAGGGTCGCCCAGCGGTCCTCCTCGTAAGGTTTGATGGTGGGGTTGTCCTCGGTCAGCGCGAGTTTCAGGCGGATGAAGGCGTTCATGTGGCTCTCGGCGACGTGGTGCACGACCTGCCGGACGGTCCAGCCGCCCTCGCGGTACGGGGTGCCCAGTTGCCCGTCGCCGAGGCCCTGCACGGCCTCGAACAGGTCGGCGGGCAGGGCGAACAGGTGCCCGAGGGCCTCGACGCGCTCGACGGGCGTGAGGGTCTGCGGGGTGGGCATCGGCCCGAGCGGGTAGCGCAGGTCGCCGGTCACGGGGTGGCCTCGGTCTTGCTGGGTTCGCTGGGCTCGCCGGCGTCCTTGAGCGTCCAACGGGTCGCGTCGCGCTTCTCGACTTTGGCCATCATGCGTTCGAAACCGCGTTCCAGGTTCAGGCCGCGTTCGTTCGCCATGCAGATGGTCACGAACAGCAGGTCCGCGAGTTCCATCTCGAGGTCGCCGGCATCCTCGCCGGGTTTGGGCGTCTTGCCGTTGGCGTGCGCGATGACGCGGGCGATCTCGCCGGTCTCCTCGGTCAGTCGGGCCAGCATCAGCAGCGGCGGAAAGTACCCCTCCCGGAACTGGCTGATGTAGGCGTCCACGCGGGCGCTGGCGTCCTCGAAGGTCAGGCTCATGCGGGTCAGCATACCGGCAATGGCGGGGGGGGCCGTGCGCCAGCTGGCCGATGCGCGGGCCGCCCCGCCGGGCGCAGTATGCGGGTATGACCGCGCCGCGCCCGCTGCACCACCCGCTGCACAGTGCCGGGCCGCCCGTGTGGGACGTGACCCGCGCCGACGGCCTGGGGGTGCTCCCGGCCAGTCCGGACGCGCTGGAGGCGTTCCTGCCGGACCTGCGTTCGGCGCTGGCGGGCGTGCTGGTCGCGGCGGGCGGCGCGGATCTGGTGTTCGTGGGCCGTTCGCCCGAGCCGCTGCGTGCGTACCTGGGCGGCCTGCTGTGGTGCGTGGGCGTGCCGTGGCGGGTGTCGGGCCTGAACGTGTCGCTGCTGAACGCCACCCTGGACGCCGGGCAGGTGCGGGCGCTGCGGCCCCTGCTGGCCGGGGCGGGCCTGCACCCGCGCGAACTGGTGCGTTCGGGGCGCCGGGCGGCGCTGGTGGACGTGGTCGCGTCGGGCGGAACGTTTGCCGAGTTGCACCGGGCTCTGCGCGAGTGGGCAGAGCAGGACGGTCTGGGTGGGCGCTGCGTGACCCGGCGGGTGCGGCTGGTGGGCCTGCTGCGCGGCGGGTACGCGCGGCCCGCCGCGCACCGCTGGAACGCGCAGCCCGAATTGCGGGGCGTGCAGGCCCGCAGCGTCCTGACCGGCGCGGGCCTGTGGTTCTGGCTGGCCGAGCACGGAGAGAAGGTCGCGCCGCGCTTCCCGGCCGACGCCTGGGCCGCGCCCCCCGGCGGGCTGCCCGCGCGTGACCCGGAGCGGCTGGCGGCGCTGGCGCAGGCCCGCACGCTGTTCCTGCTGGGGCAGCGGCGTGGCGAGCGGGAGGCCATGACAGCCGCCCTGAACGCCGCCGGGGGGCAGCGGGTGGCGGCGGTGCGCGCCCTGTGCGGCGCGTGGCGGGGCGCAGTCTCTCCCCTGCCGGGCCGGCCGCACGGGGGCCGCCTGCCCCGCCCCCGCCCGGCGGGCTGAACGGGCGAGGGGGGAACCCGGTCTGGATTCCCCCCCTGCAACTGGTCGGCGTGGCCTCAGCGGATGTACAGGTAGGTTTCCTGCACGTCGCGGTCGGCGGCGTCGTAGGGTTGCAGGTACGCGTCGCTGGTGGCGTTCCAGCGGCCGTCGTCGTACGTGCCGCGCAGCACGAGGTCGGTGGTGGGGCGCACGCGGGTGAAGATGGCGCGCACGCGTTGCAGGCCGCGCGGTTCGGCGACGTTGTACGTCACGCCGTCCTGCGCGCGCGGGAAGGTCGTGGTGCCGGCCGGCACGTAGGCGTTGCGGATCAGGGTGCTGGTGTACCCGTTGCTCTGCAGCGCGATCAGGGTGACGTACCCGGCCGTGCGGGTGGTCACGCTGACGCGCAGCGGTTCGCCCACGGCGTAGGTGCTGCCCTCGCCGCGATCCGGGCGGAGGCTGGTGATCAGGTTGCTGCCCGATCCCTGCAGGCCCAGGTTGGGGCGGACGGTGACGGTGCAGGCGCTGAGACCCAGGGCCAGCGTGCCGAGCAGAAGTGCAGTGCGCATGCGGTCAGCATACCTGCCGAGCCTGACGGAAACCTGAGCGCCCCACCAGCGGGGGCGACCGGCGGGGGGACAGATGGTCAGCGGGGGCGCGTTCACCGGGCGGGAAAGCGGCGTAGCATGGAGCATGAACCGCGTTCCGTCATTCCCGGCTGCCCCAGGCGTGGCGGCCCGACGTGTGGCCGCCCGACGGGTCGCCGCGCTGGCCGTCAGTGCGCTGCTGCTGGGCGGCCTGTCGCCGGACGGGGCCGCCGCTGCGGTCACCCCGGCCGCAGTCCCCCCCGCGACCACCACGCCGGCCACCACGCCGGCCCGGCCTCCGGGGGCGACGCCGGACGCGGGCGGGGCCGGGTACTCCAGCAACCGGTTCTTCGCGGACCTGAAGGCCGGGCGGGTGTCGCGGGTGGTGCTGTCCAGCGCGGGGCAGGCCAGCGTGACCTTCGTGGACGGCAGCCGCCCGCGTTCGCTGGTCGTTCCGGCGGACGGCGCGACGCTGGAACGCATCCGCGCGGCGCGGGTGCCGCTTCAGGTGACGACGGGCGGATCGTCGTTCGGGTGGCTGGTGCAGGTGCTGCCGCTGATCCTGACGGCGCTGATCCTGGTGGTGCTGTGGCGCAACATGCGCGGACAGGGCGGCGGCGGCGGCGCGGCGGGGACGTTCGGGAAGTCGAAGGCGGCCGTCATCAGCGAGGGCCAGATCAAACTCAACTTCACCGACGTCGCCGGCTGCGACGAGGCCAAACAGGACCTCCAGGAAGTCGTCGATTTCCTCCGCCACCCCGAGAAGTACCACCAGCTCGGCGCCCGCATCCCCCACGGCGTCCTGCTGGTCGGCCCTCCCGGCAGCGGCAAGACGTTGCTGGCCAAAGCCGTTGCCGGTGAGGCCCGCGTGCCCTACTTCAGCATTTCGGGCAGCGACTTCGTGGAGATGTTCGTCGGCGTCGGTGCCGCCCGCGTCCGCGACCTGTTCGAACAGGCCCGCAAGGCCGCCCCCTGCATCGTCTTCATCGACGAGATCGACGCCGTCGGCCGCAAACGCGGCGTGAACATGCAGGGCGGCAACGACGAACGCGAACAGACCCTCAATCAGCTGCTCGTCGAGATGGACGGCTTCAGTAGCGGGCAGGAGGTGATCATCCTGGCCGCCACGAACCGCCCGGACGTGCTGGACGCCGCGCTGCTGCGTCCGGGGCGGTTTGACCGGCAGGTGGTGGTGGACGCGCCGGACGTGCGGGGCCGCGAGCAGATCCTGCGGATTCACGCGCGCAGGAAACCCCTGGACGCATCGGTGGACCTGGGGGTGGTGGCGCGGCGGACGGCGGGGATGGTGGGAGCGGACCTGGAGAACCTGCTGAACGAAGCGGCGTTGCAGGCGGCGCGGTCGGGGAGGACGCGGATCGTGGGGCGGGACGTGGACGAGGCGCGGGACCGGGTGCTGATGGGGCCGGAGCGGCGGTCGCTGGTGGTGCGGGAGGCGGATCGGAAAGTCACGGCGTACCACGAGGTCGGCCACGCCCTCGCTGCGCAGCTGCTGCCGCACGCGAACCGCGTGGCGAAACTGACGGTCGTGCCACGGGGCCGCGCCGCCGGATTCATGATGCCGGACGCCGACGACCGCCTGCACGTCACCCGACCCGCGCTGGAGGACATGATCGCGGTGGCCCTCGCAGGCCGCGCGGCCGAGGAGGTCGTGTTCGGCGAGGTCACGACCGGCGCGCAGAACGACTTCCAGCAGGCGACCGGCATCGCGCGGCGCATGGTGACCGAGTGGGGCATGGGGGACACCATCGGGAAGGTGGCGCTGGCCAGCAGCGAGGGCGGCTTCCTGGGCGGCGGCGCGCAGCTGCTCCCCATCAGCGAGGCCACCGCCGCGCAGATAGACGCCGAGGTCCGCACCCTGATGGACGCCGCGTACACCCGCGCCGTGACCCTGATCGGCGAGCACCTGAGCCGCGTCCACGAGATCGTGACGGTCCTGATGGTCCGCGAGACCCTCAGTGGCGAGGAATTCAGCGCCCTGCTGAACGGTCAGGAACTCGAACCGCTGCCGCCCGTCGCGCCGCCTGCCCCGGCCAGCCTGCCCGGCTGAAGCCGCACAGACAGACGGCGAGCACAGGGCGGCGCCCCCGCCCCGAAGGGCGGGGGCGTCTGCCCTGAACGATAGTCACCGGGCCTGTGACGCGGGCACCCACCTGTCCGGGTTGCCAACTCCACGCCCGGAGTCCGTATCAGATCTCCTCTTCCTCGGGGTCGCGGCCCAGGCTGGGTTCCACGGGGGGTGTGCGGCGGTTCTGGGTGCTGGTGTCCTGCGCGGGGGACGGGGCAGGCACGTCGTCGCGGGTCAGGCGGATCTCGATGGGGTTGGAGCCGAAATTCACGCTGCGCTGAGGGAAGGGAATCTCGATGCCGGCCTCGTCCATGGCGATCTTGATGCGGCGGTTGAACTCGCGGCCCAGCGCCCACTGGCTCTTGGGCTGCACCTTGTACAGGGCGCGCAGGGTCACGCCGTCCGGGGCGAGCTGCACCACGCCCTGCATCTCGGGTTCTTCCAGGAAGAAGTGCCGCCAGTCGGGCGACTCGTACAGTTCGGTGCTGACGGCCTGCAGGACCTTCAGGGCCTCGTCCACGTTGGCGTTGTACGTGACGTCCACGGCGGCGACCACGCGGGACCAGTCCTTGCTGCTGACGCTGACCGTCTGAATCTGGCCGTTCGGGACGATGTGCATGGTGCCGTCCAGGGCGCGCAGGGCGGTCACGCGCAGGTTCAGCCGTTCCACGCCGCCCGAGAGTTGCCCGGTATTGATGGTGATCACGTCGCCCACCCCGTACTGGTCTTCAAGCAGGATGAAAAAGCCGTTGAAGACGTCCTTGATCAGGCTCTGCGCGCCAAAGCCGACCGCGAGGCCCAGCACGGACACCCCGGCCAGGAGGCTGGTGGCGTTCAGGCCGATGGCCTGCAGCGCGGCAATGGCGCTGATGATGACCACCACGACCCGCAGGGTACTTTCCACGACGCCCTTGAGGGTCTGCACGCGCACGCTGCGGCGGTTGAATTCCTGTTCCGCGACGATGCGGGCCGCCAGGGTGCTGATCAGGTTCCAGGCGATCAGGGCCATGGCGATCACCACGACCAGTTGTCCGGCGCTGTGCCGGAATCCCTGCGTGATGTCGCGGCCCAGCTCGAACAGCACGGGCACGCTGGGCAGGTACGCGACGAACGTGGCGACCGCCAGCCACGACACGCTGACGACCAGCAGCCACACCCACTTGAGGACGCCGGGAAGGCCGCGGTGAATGTGGGGGCTCAGGGTCCTGATCAGCAGCCGTCCGAAACGGTAGATGGCGTAGGCGAACAGGGCCGTCAGGGCCAGCCCGATCCACACCTGCGGCTTGGTGATTTGGATACTCAGTTCATCCAGCATGCCTCCCACCTTACTCATGAGAACGTGAGGGGTGTGGGGGGACGGTTCAGCCCCCGCCATCCGGCCGCCATGGCGGGGAGGCGGGGGCTGCGGGGCCTGGGCGGCCCAACCAGATCAGCCGCGCCAGATCAGCCTCGCCGGGTCAGCGGGCCTGATCCTGAAAGGCCGCTTCCAGGCGGGGAATCAGGTTGGATTCGTGGGCGCGGGCGGCGCGCAGCAGCGCGTTCTTGACGGCGCGGGCGTCGGCGCTGCCGTGACCGATGAACGCCAGGCCGCGCACGCCGATCAGCAGGCTCGCGCCGTAGGTGCTGGGGTCCATGCGGTCGGCCAGTCCGCGCAGCGCGCCGCGCACCAGCAGGCCGCCCAGCTTGGTCTTCAGGCTGCCGCTCAGGGCTTCCTTGACCCAGCCGAACAGCACCTTGGCTTCACCCTCGGCAAGTTTCAGGACGACGTTCCCGGTAAAGCCGTCGGTGACGACGATGTCGGTGGTGTTACGGAAGATGTCGCGGCCCTCCACGTTCCCGTGGAAATTGATGCCCTGGCCGTGCTGTTCGCGCAGCAGCGCGTGCGCCTCAAGCACCAGGGCGCTGCCCTTGTGGTCTTCCTCGCCGATGGACAGCAGGCCCACGGTGGGGTTCTCGCGGTCCTCCACGACCCGCAGGTACACGCTGGCCAGCCGCGCCCACTGCGCGTAGTACGTGGCCTTCACGTCGGCGTTGGCGCCCACGTCCAGCAGGGTCGTGAAGCCCCCACGGGCCGGCAGGTGCGTGAGGATGGCGGGACGTTCCACGCCCCCGATACGGCCCAGCGTGAGCAGCGCGGACGCCATGGTCGCGCCGCTGTGCCCCATGCTGACGGCCGCCGACGCGCGGCCCTCCTTGACGAGGCGGGTGGCGACGTTGATGCTGGCCTGCGTGCGGCGGCGCACGTCGCTGGCGTGCTCGTCCATGCCGATCACGTCGGTCGCCTCGACCACCTCGATGGGCAGCGCGGCGCTCCCGGCGTGCTTGCCGAGTTCCGCGTGCAGTTTCACGCGGTCCCCGACCAGCAGCACGCTCACGCCCGCGCGGGCGGCCAGGACGGCGCCCTCGACGTTCGGCGGCGCGCCGTGGTCGCCCCCCATGGCGTCCAGCGCGACCGGCAGGGGCTTCGGGGTTTCAGCGCTCATCGGGTTCCTGCAGAGCCGCCGAAGTGTAGAACGGGCGGTGCTCGCCGCTGTTGCCGCGCGACTCGCTGGGCAGGCGGTAACCGGGACGCTCGACGTGCTCGCGGATGTCCTTGAAATCCACGTACTCGTCGGCGGCGTTACGCAGTTCGTAGCTGGTCATCTCGGCGATGCAGGCCACGACCACGCGCTTGCCACGGGCGCGCAGCACCTCGACCGGACGCTCGAAGTCGCCGTCGCCGGTCAGCAGCACCGCCGTGTCGTAGCGGTCGCTGGTGGACAGCAGGTCCGTGACGATCTCGATGTCCAGGCTGGCGCGGCGGTACGTGTCGCCGCCCTCGTCGGTCGCCTCGCGCAGCGGGCGGGTGCGGACCGTGTAGCCCATGTACGTCAGGGCGTCCGTGAAGCGCTTCTGCTTGTCGTCGATGGGCGTGGGCACGGCCGTGTAGTAGAAGGCGTTGTACAGCGCGCCACCCGCCGAGAAGTGCTCCAGGATCTTGCGGTGATCGAAGTTCCAGCCGAGTCGTTTGGCCGCTGCGTACACATTCGCGCCGTCAATAAAAAGTGCAATACGTTCCATCTGATGTCTCTCCTGTGCAGCCTCCCCACGGGCAGGCCGCGTCACGCCCCCGGATGGGGAACGTCCGCCCGTCAGGATACCCGACGCCCGCACAGCTCACCCAGCCCCCCTCCCCTGTCCGGCCCCCTCCGGACGGCCGGGCGACAGCGCCGGGCACACGGCTGGGCGCAGGGCCGGATCGTGCAGCGCGTCCCAGACCCCGGCGCGCAGGCGGGCCAGGTCCATGCCCGCGTAGACGGGCGGCAGGGTATCCAGGTACCGCGTGGCCTTGTGGTAGTTGCGGTGCGTGAGGCTCCCGTGATGCCAGCGTTTGTGCAGTGCCGCCGCCAGCAGGATCAGCGCCTGAAGGAACGCCCGGTCCGGCCCGGCGGCCCGGAGCCACGGCGCCTCCCAGGCCTCGTGCGCCTCCCACCACTCGCCACGCGCGAACAGGGCCGCGCCGCGCGCGAAGGCCTGAGCGTCGCGCTCCGTCCAGTGGTCAGGGCCGTTCATCCGCCCAGCCTAGCGCGGCCCGGCGGGGGATTGAGAGCCCCGTCACAGCGGTTAAACAAGCGGTGAGCATCCTGCCCATCTCTCCCCCATCACACGTATGCCCCCCGGGCGTATAGTGACTGGCATGAAGCCTGTGGAACTCACGGACAGCAATTTTAACGACGAGATCGCCAGCGGCCTGACCCTGGTGGACTTCTGGGCCCCCTGGTGCGGACCGTGCCGCATCATCGCGCCCGTCATCGAGGAACTCGCCGGGCAGTACGAGGGCCGCGTCAAGATCGGTAAGGTCAACGTCGACGAGAACCCCGTCACGCAGGGCCAGTACCGCGTCATGAGCATCCCCACCCTGATCCTGTTCAAGGACGGCCAGCCCGTCGAGGGCGTCGTGGGTGCCCAGCCCAAACGCGCCTTCGAGACGCTGCTCGACAAGCACCTCACCCCGGCCGACAAAGCCGCCGCCCAGCCCAGCGTCTGAGCACCACCCACCCGCACTGAACCCTCAGTGCAACCTCCAGTAAGAAGGGCCGCCCCGGTCAACCCGGCAGGTGGCCCTTTCTCCTGTGTCGGCGCCGGTCCACAAAGGAAGCGGCCCGACGGCAGCCCCTGTGAGTCGGACCTCTGTAGGTCGGAACGTCAGAGGCGCACGATGTCCGGCGGCGTCCAGGCGTGCAGCGCCTCGCCCAGCAGCACCTCGCCGTCGGACCAGTCGCCGTGACCACTGGCGACGTTGATGTGACCCGCCTCACCGGCCGAGATGAACTCGGCGTCCCAGGCTTCCGCGAAGGCCTGCGCCCGCTCGAAGCTGGCGAAGGGGTCGTTCTCGCTGGCGACCACCAGCGCCGGGAACGGCAGGGGCTGCGTGGGCACGGGGGCCATGTCCGCCACCGCCGGGTACTCGTCGAACGCCCGGTCCGCGTCGGTCGGGCCGACCAGCAGCGCGCCCTTCACCCGCTCGTGCCCGCCCGTCAGGGCCGCCCAGTGGACGATGGTCAGCACCCCACACGAGTGCCCCACCAGCACCAGATCACCCGGCGTCGCCTCGATGACCTCCTGAAGCCGCTGCGACCACGCCGCCGGGGTCGGGCGGTCCGGGTCGTCCTGCCGCACGCGCGCCGCGCCGAACTTCTCGGTCCACAGGGACTGCCAGTGTTCCGGGCCGCTGTCCCCCAGGCCCGGCACGATCACGATGGTCGGTGTCATGGGTTCAGGCTAGCGCCTGGTTGATGGTTGATGGTTGATGGTCAAGAGCATGGGCGCGGCGTGCCCGACTCCGTCAGGCCCCATCCACTCCCTCCTTCCTGCAACCCCCTCACGCCTCCAGAAGTTCGACCTGCCGTCCGTCGGGGTCCTGCACGAAGGCCATGTCGCGGCCGCCGGGGCTGGGTTGCAGGTCGCGGGTGACGGTGACGCCGCTGGCGCGCAGGGTGGGCAGCAGGGCGCGCAGGCCGGTGACGTGCAGGGCGATGTGTTCGGCCCAGTGGGGGTGCGGGGCGGGGGCCTGCTCCGGGATCTGGAAGAACTGGAGGCGGCCCTCCCCGAGGCGCAGGACGGCGCGGCGGTAACCCTCGGGGGTGGTGAGGTTCTTCTCGGTGGTCGCGCCGAGCGCCTCGTAGAAGGCGACGGTGGCGTTCAGGTCGCGGGTCAGGAAGGAGACGTGTTTCAGCATGCGGTCAGGGTATACGCTGGGCGGCATGATGCCTGCCGCGCTGGACAGGGCCGGGCCGCCGTGGACGCTGCGGGGGGCCGGGCTGGTCGCGGTGTTCGCCGGGCGGGGCGTGCTGATGCTGGTGCGGTACGCGTCGTCGCCGGTGGGGCCGTATGACGAGCTGTTGTGGGCCGAGGTGCGTGGCAGTCCGGTGGGGCGGCGCCCGCAGGTGACGCGGATCGTGGTGAGCACGGAGGCCAGCGTGGTGTGGGGCCGCCGGAACTGGGGCATTCCGAAGGAACTCGCGTCGTTCGGGTGGTCGGGTGCCGGGCTGGTTGGCGGGCCGGACGGCTGGCGTGGCGAGGGTGGGCAGGTGCGGGTCACGGGGGCCGGGGGTGAGATGCTGGCGCACCTGGGATTCCGGGCGGGCGGGCCGCGCCTGCCGGTGTGGACGGGGGTGGTGCCGGGGGCGTGGCGGACGCTGGCCCAGCCGGACCTGACGCCGGACCCGGACGCCGCAGGCCCGCGCGGGACGCCACTGTCCACCGTGCTGACCACCGTGCAGGCGCGCGGGCGGGTGCAGGCGGCTCGCCTGAGCGCAGCGCAGGGCGCGTTTCATCCGGCCCTGATGGATTCGCGGCCGCTGCTGACGCTGGCGGCCCCGGAATTCCGGATGGTGTTCCCGGTGCCGCGCGTGGTCCGGTCAGACGGGCGGCCTGCCTGACCGGTCGTTCGGGGTCATCCTTCCCCGGCGCGCGGTGACATAGTGCCGGTCATGGAATACCGCAAGTTGCAGGGCACCGACCTGACCGTCAGCGCGGTCGGGTTTGGCGTGTGGACGGTCGGCACGACCTGGTGGGGCGTCAAGGACGAGGAGATGGGGAGGGGGCTGCTGCGCCGGGCCTTCGATCTGGGCGTCACGTTCTTCGACAACGCGGACACGTACGCGTCGGGCCGCGCCGAGGAGCTTCAGCGTGAGGCGCTGGGCGGCGTGCGCGATCAGATCGTGATCGGCACGAAGTTCGGGTACGACATCTACAACCACCCGGACCGTCCGGGGCAGCAGGAGCGTCCGCACGACTGGACGCCCGCTTACCTGCGAAAGGCGCTGGAAGGCAGCCTGAAACGCCTGGGTACCGATTACATCGACTACTACCAGTTGCACAACCCGCGCATGGACGCCGTGCTGAACGACGACCTGTGGGCCGAACTGGACCGCGCCAAGTCCGAGGGGCTGATCCGCGCGTACGGCACGGCGCTGGGGCCGGCGCTGAACGAACGGCAGATCGAGGAAGGCATTGCCAGCGTCCGGGACCGCCGCGCGCCCACGCAGATCATCTACAACCTCCTCGAGCAGATGCTGGGCGAGGCGATCCTCCCGGCGGGCGAGGCGGCGGGGGTGGGCGTGATGGCCCGCGTGCCGCACGCCTCCGGGCTGCTGGAGGGGTACATGACGCTGGACACCGAGTTCGAGCCCGGTGACCACCGCAACTGGCGCATGACCACCAACGCCCGCCGCAAGGCCTGGATGGAGGACGGCCTGAAGAAGGTCGAGCAGCTTCAGGCGCAGTTCGTGGAGGGTCATGGCCGCACGATCGGGCAGCTGGCCATCCAGTTCGCGCTGCGTTCCCCGGTCATGGCGAGCGTCCTGCCGAACATCTACTCGGCGCAGAACCTCGAGGAGTACGCCGCGACCTTCGACGCCGCGCCGCTGACCGACGAGGAATTCGGCGCGATTCAGGCGCTGTACCGGGAGAACTTCGGCCTGACGCACGACCTGCGCGGCGAGGTTGTCGCGGGAGGCGCCAGGTGAGCGGCCGTCCTGACAGCATCGGTCCCGAAGGCACCCGCCCGGAAGGGGCGATGCCCGCCGAGACGGGAGCGCCCGCGCCCGCCGCGCGTCCGGGCCGCCCGAAGATGATGGTGGACCTCGACCCGAGCGGTCAGGTGACGGGCCGCGAGGCCGACCGCGCCAACCGGCAGTTCCTGAACTACGCGTTCTTCAAGCTGGACCCCGCCTTCCGGCGCCTGCCGCAGGCGGAACGCGACGAACTGAAGGCCGAGTTCCTCGCCGCCGCGAACGGCTGGGTGACCGACGCGCCCGCCGAGAAGGGCCTGATCCTGCGTCCGTACTCGCTGGTCGGCGTGCGCGGCGACGTGGACTTCATGCTGTGGCGCATCGCGTTCGACGTGCGCGACTTCCAGGAATCCCAGGCCCGTCTGAACCGCACGCGCCTGATGGGCTACCTGACGCAGCCGTACAACTTCATCTCCATGAACAAACGCAGCCAGTACGTGAACCGCGTGGAGGGCAGCGGGCACGGCCTGGAAATCCTGCCCGGCCAGGGTCAGTACCTGTTCATCTACCCGTTCGTGAAGACGCGCGCGTGGTACGACCTGACCCCGCACTCCCGCCAGGGCATGATGGACGAGCACATCAACGCCAGCGTGCCGTTCAAGGGCGTGCGCATCAACACCAGTTACTCGTACGGCATCGACGATCAGGAATTCGTGGTGAGCTTCGACAGCGACTACCCGCAGGAGTTCGTGGATCTCGTGCACCGCCTGCGCTACACCGAGGCGAGCATGTTCACGTTGCAGGACACCCCCATGTTCACCTGCGTGAAGAAGGACCTGAGCAGCGTGCTGGACGACCTGGGCTGACCGTCCGGGCGCAGCAAGCAGGGCAGGGGGGCACGCCATCACCGGGCGTCCCCCCTGCCCTGTCCGGCGTGGTTACAGGTCCACGCCGTCCAGGGTGGCCACGCCGTGTTTCAGGGCGTACAGCGCGGCCTGGGTGCGGCTGTCCAGGCCGAGTTTGCCCAGCAGGCGCGAGACGTGGGTTTTCACGGTGGCCTCGCTGACGTTCTGGTCGGTGGCGATGTCGCGGTTGCTGTAGCCGTGCGCGATCAGTTGCAGGACGATGGTTTCCTTGGGCGTGAGGCTCTCGCGCATCTCGCCGCCCCGGAAGTCCCGCACGAGGCGGCGGGCCGCTTCCGGGTGCAGGCGCACCTCGCCGCGCGCGGCGGCGTGGATGGCGTCGGCCAGGGTGTCCGACGAGGCGTCCTTGAGCATGTAGCTGATCGCGCCGGCCTCGATGGCGCCGTTCACCTTGTGTTCCTCCAGGGTGCTGGTCAGGGCGATCACCTCGGTGTCGGGGTGGGCGCGTTTCAGGGCGCGGGTGGCGGTAATGCCGTCCATGACGGGCATCATCAGGTCCATGATGACCACGTCGGGGTGCAGCGCGGCGACCTGCGTCAGGGCTTCCTCGCCGTTGGCGGCCTCGCCGATCACGTCGATGAGGGGGTCGAGGCCCAGGAACAGGCGCAGGCCCTGGCGGACGACCGCGTGGTCGTCGACCAGCAGGACGCGCACGGCAGGGCCGGAGGCCGCAGGGTCGGGGGTGGGGTGGGTCATGGGGTGTCCTCCAGGGGGGTCAGGGTGAAGTTGGCACGGGGGGCGTCCACGAACACGTCGAGGTCCGGCGCGAGCGAGGCGGGCGCGCCACGCGGCCAGGAGAGGGTGTCGCGGTCCGTGAACCGCACCCGGACCTTCAGGGCGGGCGGCAGGCGCAGGGTCACGTCGCCGCTCTGGGTGCGGATGTCGAGGTTCCCGCGCGTGAGGGGCGTGGCGGTCACGGTCAGGTCGCCGCTGGCGGTGGTCAGGGTGGCGCGGCCCGTGACGGTGGGCAGCGTGAGGCGCACGTCGCCGCTCTCGGTCCCCACACCCAGCGTCTGGGTGCGCATGGCGCTCAGGTCGAGCGTCTGGTCGCCGCTGGCGGTGTTCACGCGCAGCGCGTCGGGGGCCGAGCCGGGCGCGGCGCGGACGGTGACCTCGCCGCTGCGGGTCACGACACTGAGCGCCCCGGCGGGCCGGGCGGGCAGGTCGAGCGTCTGGTCGCCGTTGTCGCTGCGCAGGCTCAGGGTCCGCAGGCGCAGCGGCCCCAGGTCGGCGATGACATTCCCGCTGGTCGTGACGGCCGAGAGCGTGAGCGGCAGGTCCCGCGTGAGGCGCAGGTCGGCCGTGTGCTGCACCTGTTCCGGGCCGGTCACGATCACGCCGCCCCGGTCCAGCGGCTGGACGCGCAGGGACAGCGCGGCGTTCAGGGCGCGGCCCTGGCGGGTCACGTCGGCCTGCACGGGATTGCGGGCGCGGTGGTGAACGCGGCCCTGCACGGCCAGGGCGCTGCCGGCCGGCAGGGCTTCCAGCGTCAGGTTCACGCGGTCGCCGCTGAAGCTCAGGCCAGCCGTGCGGGCCAGGTCCAGCGGGAGCGGGCCGTCCAGGGGCACGCTGACGGGCGTGTCCAGCACGCTCATGCCGGGCGTGGGCTGCAGCGTGACGTTCTGCCACGCCAGCAGCCCGCCGCCCGCCACCAGCAGCAGCCCGGCCGCCATGCGGCCCAGGACCGGCAGCAGGGGCCGCGAGGGCGGAACGGTGGTCACGCGCCCTCCTCGCCCGCAGCGGCGACCGGCGCGGCCAGGGGCGCGGCGGCCGGGAGGGTCAGGGTGACGGCCGTGCCCTCTCCCGGCGCGGACTGCACGTGCAGGTGCCCGCCCGCCCCGGCGGCGCGCTCGCGCATGCTGCGTTGCCCCAGCGTGCCGCGCCCCTGCGCCTGCGGGTCGAAGCCGCGCCCGTCGTCCCGGACGGTCAGGGTCACGTGAGGGCCGTCCTGCACCAGCGACACCCACACCTGCGCGGCGCGGGCGTGCTTGACCACGTTGTGCAGCGCTTCCTGCGCCACGCGGTAGGCGGCGGCCTGCACGTCCGGCGCGAGGTCCGGTTCGCGGCGCAGCTCGGCGTGCACCTGCAGGCCGTGCCGGGCTTCCAGCGCGTGCGCGTGCTGCGTGAGCGCCGCGATCAGGCCGCCCTCCTCCAGCGCGTCCGGGCGCAGGCTGAACAGCAGCGCCTTCATCTCGGACACGCCGCCCTCCGCGAGCCGGATGGTGTAATCCAGGCTCTGGAGGGTCCGGGCCGGGTCGCGTTCCAGCGTGGCGCGCGCGGTCTTGGCGCCCAGCGTGATGCCGTACAGCGCCTGCGCGACGCTGTCGTGCAGTTCGCGGGCCAGCCGGGCGCGTTCCTGCTCTCCGGCCCGCGCGCCCGCCCGCTCGATCAGCTGCGCGGCGTGCAGCGCGGTCCCCGCGTGATCCGCGATGCTCAGCAGGAACGCCAGTTCGTCCGCGCCGGGCCGCACGCCCGGACGGTACCGGGCGCGCAGCGTGCCGCCCTCCAGCGTCCCGGCCGACGCGGGCAGCGACACCGGCAGGACAGCCAGCAGCCCACCATCCGGGAGGGGCAGCACGTTCGCCTCTCCCGGATGCGGCAGGGCCGTGTCCGGAGCGCTGGAGGGCGGCTCCGTGTCGCCCGCCCAGGGGTCCGAGACGCTCGAGGCCCGCAGCGTGCCATCCGGGGCGTGCAGCGTGACCTGCGCGGCCGTGCTGGCGGCGCAGGCCTGGGTGGTCAGGTCGGCCAGCGTGGCATTCAGGTCGTCGCCCAGCGCGACCCGCCCGGCGGCGCGGCGCAGGGCCACGACCTCACGCCGCGCCGCCTCGTCCCCGGCGTCCAGGGTCAGCAGCGCCGCCGTCAGGCGCGTCCACAGGCGGCCCATCAGGTTCAGGACGCCCGCCGCGACGATCAGCACCCCCAGACCGGCCAGCATCAGGCCCGCCACGGCCACCGGGCCCGGTTGCACCGTCCACTCGTTCCACACGACCGGCACGGCCGACCCCAGCGCCCAGCCCGGCGCGGCCAGCCCCAGCAGCGCCAGACTCAGCAGCGCGGCCAGCACCAGCCAGCACAGCACCCCCAGCGGCAGCTGCACCACGTGGAACAGCAGCGTGCGGTACGTGACCGGCGAGGACAGCTGCGCGCCCAGCCACGCCAGCACGCCCGCGTACGCGACCGGGGCGGGCCGCGCGAACCGCACGCCCAGCACGCCCGCCAGCCCCCGTTGCAGATCACCCAGCGTCCGGACCAGCCACACGGCCCCCAGCAGGGCCGGCGCGCCGATCAGCAGCGGCAGGGTCAGCAGGCCACCGGCGATCACCACCGTCAGCAGCGTGGCGACCAGCAGTCCGACCGGCAGGGTCAGCAGGACGTACGCGGCCGCGCGGTACGTGGTGGGATCGGTCAGGTCACGCAGCGGGCCGCCACGCACCCCGCGTGACCCGCCCGGTTCCCGCACCGCTCCCATGACCTTCATCATGCCGCGCAGCGTAGCGCCGCGCGGGCCGCACCTCGTCCCACCAAAGGGGGAGGTGGCGCCCGGCACGCGTCCGGCCGCCGCAGGGTGCGGCACGAACAGGCGGGCCGGTCCCCGTGAGGACCGACCCGCCCGGAAGGACGCTCCGGCTCAGCCGGGAATGCGGATCTTCTGCCCGACCTTGATCAGGTCCGGGTTGCTGATGTTGTTGAAGTGCGCGATCTTCCTGTACTCGGCGGCGTTGCCGTAGTACTTCTGCGCGATGGCGCCCAGGGTGTCGCCGGCCTTGACGGTGTACACGGTGTCGCCGGTGTCCTGGTCTTTTTCCTTCGCCAGTTCCTTGGCTCCGGCGGCGACCCGCAGGCCGCTGACATCCACGGACGCCACGCCCTGCACCTCGCGGGCCAGCTTCTCGGCGAGGCGTTTCTCGTGGTCGTTGTCCACCACGCCGCGCAGGATGACGCTCTTGCCGCTCTGCAGCACGTCGATGGGATCGTCGGCCAGTTCCACGTTGCCGCGCAGGGCCTTCAGGACGGCCTTGGCGACCCGGCTGTTGTCCTCGAACTCGGTGTCGTCGGCGCTGGCCGGGGCAGGGCTGGCCGGACGGGCGTTCAGATTCCCGGTCGTGGGCTGAATTTCCGGGGCGGTCGCCGGCGCGGTTTCCTGCACGGTCGCGGCCGGTGCCTGCGGGGCTGGCTGGGCCGGCGCGGCGACCTGTTGCTCGAAGGTCACGCCGCTGGTGTCGACGTTCTTGACTCCGTTGATACCCCCGGCGACCGCGTTGATCAGGCCCACGTACCGCTCGTTGGGGACCATGCCAGTCACGGAGACGGTGCCGCCACGTTCCTGCACCTGCAGACCCAGGTCTTTCAGGCGGGCCTGCTCGTTGATGGCGTCTTTGACTCGGTCAGCGGTGCTCTTTCCAAATGGCCACATGAGGGAAGCGTACACCGCCCGGCACAGGCAGTGTGAGATACCCCACGTTCCTTAAGGCAAAGTCAGGATTCCCTGAGCGTGGGGGCGTGATACGGATTCCGTTTGTTTCGCCGACAATCCGGGACTTCACCGGATTGCCAGCTCCACGTCCGGAACCCGTGTTGCTCCCACTCGCTTCGCTCGGATTGAATGGGCTTTGCAGCCCATTCAATCGGAGTCGGTATGAGGGCAGTTCCGGGGCCTCCACCCACTGCCGCAGAAGGACCGCCGCGCCGGGTCCGAGGGTACGGTGCACGTAGGCGAGCAGGTCGCCGGTGCCGACGACCGCCCCCGCCTCGCCCGCTGCGTACCCGCGCAGGAACCGCCGGAAGGCGGGATCACCGGCGTGCAGGCGCAGGGCGTGCAGGGCCAGCGCGCCGCGCTGGTAGGCGCTGGTGTCGAACATCTGGTCGGGGGTGACGGCAATCAGCGGACGGGTGCCGCGCCGCTGGAGGGTGGCGTGCCAGGCGTGCGCGAGGGCCTGTCCGTCCTGACCCTGGTGTTCGGCCCAGAGCAGTTCGGCGTACGTGGCGAAGCCCTCGTTCAGCCACACGTCGGACCAGTCGCGCAGCGCGACCGTGTTCCCGAACCACTGGTGGGCGGCCTCGTGCACGATCACGCGCTCGCTGCTGGACGTGACGGGCATGGTGGAGAGCGTCGCGGTTTCCAGGGCGGGCAGGCGGGCCGTGACGACCGCCGAGCCGTACGTGGCGAACGGGTACGGCCCGAACCAGTCGCTCAGGGCCTCCAGGATCTCGCCGGTGCGGCGGTAGGGGGCGCGCGCCGCGTCGGCCGTGCCGGGCGGAAAGTAGTCGCGGCGGGTGATCAGCGTTCCGCCGGGCCCCACGGGCACGCCCGGACTGTCCACGGCCTCCAGGGGGCCCAGGTGCACGGCCAGGGCGTAGGTGGGGATGGGCCGCGTCTGGTGGAAGGTGACGGTGTGCGCGCCGGGCGTGTCGGTCACCTGACCGCGAAAGCCGCTGGCGGCGGCGGTCGTGCCGGGCGGGACGGTCAGGGTGACGGTGAACGTGGCGGGGTCCGAGGGGTGATCGTTGACCGGCAGGAAGGTGCGGGTGCCGTCCGGTTCGCTGAACGCGAAGTTCGCGCCGCCTGCGGCGTTCAGGGGGTCCGGGACGGCCTGCCAGCCCAGCGTGAACGGAAAGACCGGGTCCGGCAGGACGCCCGCCAAGCCCGCGTAGCGCAGGGTCACGCGGGCCTCCTGACCGGCAGGCAGGGCGCGCAGGATCAGCAGCTTCCCGCCCGCGCGGTCCTGCCGGAACGGGACGGGCTGCCCGTCCCACAGGGCCGCGGTGACGGCCGGTCCCAGGAAATCCAGGCTGATCAGCGGCAGGGACTGTCGAGCGCGCAGGGTGGCGGTCACGTCGCCGCTGAGGGCGCGGGTGCCGGGCTGCGTGACGGTCAGGTGCACGTCGTAGTGCACGGCGTCCAGGCCCGCCTGCCCCAGCGTGGGGTACAGGGTGTCCCCCACCGGGCGGACCTGGGTGGCAGGGCTCGCTGCTGGAACGGTCTGCGCGGCGGCCAGGAACGGGGCGGGCAGCAGCATCGCGCCGACCAGCAGCCCGCCCCGGAGGGGGTTGGAGAAACGAACGACGGAATGCACCGGAAATCCGGGCCTAGATGGGGTAGTAAGCGCGGGGCTGGCCGCGCACGAAGTCGCGGGTGGGCACCCAGATCAGCGGGTTGCGTTCCTCGACCTCGGGGGGCGGGCCGTAACGGACGAGGGACTCGACCTGCTCGAACGGCACCCACTTGACGCCCACGACCTCGGGGTCGGTGGGGTCCAGTTCGCCGTGGAAGGTCGCGGTGAAGCGCCCGAAGATGGCGTAGCACTCGTTGCGGGTGCCGGGCAGCAGTTCGCCTTCGAGCAGGCTGACGAACATCAGGTCCGTGACGGTCAGGCCCGTCTCGTACAGCACCTGCCGCACGGCGGCGTCCCCGAGGGTCTCGCCGGCGTTGGCCTTGCCGCCGGGCAGGCCGTAGAAGATGCTGCCGTCGTCCATGCGTTCCTCGACCAGCAGCAGGTGCCCGTCGCGGATCAGGTACACGTGCGCGGCGCGCTTGATGGGCAGGGTGCGCGACAGGTTACTCATGTGAAGGGCAGTCTAGCGCGCCGGCCCGCTCAGGAGGGACGGGGTGAAGACAGCGCCGCGAGCACGTCGTCCGGCAGGCGGGCCGGGCGGTAGGCGTGATCGGTGGCGATGTGACGCGTCTCGCCCGTGGCGAGCAGTTCGTCGCCGCGCCGGACCTCGTACGTGAAGGTCAGGGTGCGGGAACGCACGGACGTGACGCGCGTCAGGACGTGCAGCGTGTCGTCGTAGCGGGCGGCGCGGCGGTACTCGACGTTCAGGCCCGAGAGCATCAGGTAGTACCCGCGCGCCTCGACCTCCCGGTACGGCAGGCCCAGGGCGTTCATCAGGTCCGTGCGCGCCACCTCGAACCACACCGGGTACGTGGCGTGATGCGCGACGCCCATGGCGTCCGTCTCGGCGTAGCGCACGCGGATGACCGTCAGGGACGGCTCGCCGGGGTTCACAGGATGGTGTCCGACGCGGCGTGGAATTCCAGGGTGGGCGTGCGGCGCAGTTTCACCTGATCCGCCACCTGCCGCTGCAGGTGCCCGCGTGCGCCGCGCAGCGCGTCGAGCAGCTCGTCCATGTCGCCGGTCATGGCGCTCACGTACACCCGCGCGATGCCGTAATCGCTGGTCACGCTGATGCGCTCGACGGTCACGATCATGGGCACGCGCGGGTCCCGCAGGCCCGAGATGGCCTCGCTGAGCACGCGGGTCAGCTGCGACTGAAGCTGTTCGGGTTTCATGCGCGCACCGGGGTGGCGGGCAGCCGGGAGAAGATCAACATCCCCGCATGGTAATACGGATCGCGCTCCTTCCCGCAGGCCCGTGCGGGTTTGAACGTTTCCGTAAGGGGCCGCGCGGCCGCCCTGATCCACGCGGCCAGCCGGTGGCCGCGGACCGGATCGGGAGGCGGTCACAGGACAGGCACGCTCCGGTCACGGGGGTCGGCGCAGGGTAACGGCACCCGCCTCACCCGGCAGCCGCGCAGGCGGCCCGGACCCTCTCACCGGGCGGGCAGGAGGAACCCCATGCGGAACCTGATCTCCCTTCTCCGTCTGCCGATCTCTGTGCGTCGGCTGCGCCCCGTACCGCTGCTGGTCGGCGCGGCCCTGTTCGCCGGATGCGGCGCGCCCGCACAGGGGCTGGCGTCCCTGACCACGTCCGGGGCAGTCCTCACGGGTGGACCGACCATGACGGGCCGGGTGGAAGTGCCCGGCACGCACGAGCAGGTGTGCGCTTCGCTGGAGGCGGACGGCTGGACGCTGGTCGCCGTGTCGTTCATGCACGGTGAGCGCCGTCACCTGTACCTGCTGACCGGCCCGGCCGGGCAGGCACAGTACGCGGTGGTGGGCGGCGTGTCGCCCGTGCAGGTCGACCTGTACGCAGGGTGGCCTGATCTGCCGCAGAGCGTCACCGCCCACTGACCTGATGGCGTGCGTGCGGCGGGGTCAGCGGGCGTAGCGGCGGCCGGTGTAGTCGGTGAAGACGCCAATGCCGTAACTGACCTTGCGGACACTGTCGAGCGCCGCCTGTCCGTTCCAGGCGATGCCGGTGGAGCTGCCGCCGTCGAGCAGCAGGGCGTCCCGGATGCCCAGGCGGGCCATGACGCGGCCCATCTCGGTGGTCGTGAGTTTCATGTGGGTGCTGACGAGCACGAGGTCGCGGTTGCTGATCAGGCCGATGGCGCTGCGGGCCGCGCGGCCGAACAGGGCCGGGTCGCGGAACGCGGCGCTGTAACGCGTGATCAGTTGCCCGCCGCTCAGGATGCGGGGTCCGGTCGCCACGACCGTCTCCATGCCGGCCCAGGTGGTGTCCAGGGGGCGCAGCAGCAGCGGGGTGGTGCTGGCGCGGATGGTGGCGCGGTTGTCGGGCGTGATGGCCAGCGCCATCGGAATGCGGCCCCAGGTGAGCATGCGGCCCTGCATGACGATGTCCCCGGCGGGCGCGTACGTCTGCGGGTGAAAGTACGACCCGTTGATGACGACCTTCGCGCCGCTGTTGCGGGCCAGCTGGCTGACGCGCGCGCCGCTGCCGAACGCGGCGCGCGGACTGGCCAGGACCGGCGCGACCAGCGTGTCGCGGTGCCGCAGGTCCACGTTCGCGATCCGGACCGGGACGTTCAGCGGGGACAGGCGTTTGAAACTGACGGGCGCACGCACCGGGCGGGGCGGGATCGGGACCGGCACGCGGCTCGGGACAAGCAGTTTCCGGCCCGGCACGATCAGGCGGGCGGTGTTCAGGCCGTTCAGGCGGCGCAGATGATCGACGCTCAGGCGGTAGCGGGCGGCGAAGCGGGTGGGCGTGTCCCCGGCCGCCATGCGCACGTAGCGGTACACGACCCGGACCTCGGTGGTGGGGGCCGGGGCGGGACGGGCGCTGCGGGCCGGGATCTTCAGGACCTGACCCGTGCGGATGACGCTGCTGCTCAGGCTATTCCCGGCTTTCAGGGCAGAGACGCTCACGCCGTAGCGGCGCGCGATCAGGCTCAGGGTGTCGCCCCTCTTCACGGTGTGCCGCCGGGCAGCAGAAGTGGCGGCGGGAGCGGCGGCAGAAACGGAAGCGCTTCCGCTCAGGCGAAGCACCTGCCCGGCGCGGATCACGTCGCCCTTCAGGCCGTTCGCGGCGCGCAGGGCGGCCACGCTGGTGCCGGTGCGGGTGGCGATGCGGTACAGCGTATCCCCGGCGCGGACCGTGACGGTGCGCGGAGCACTGGCCGCCAGCGCAGGGCCGGCGGGACCAGTCAGGCCGAGGAGAATCAGGAACAGCAGGGAGGTTCGGCGCATGACGTCCCACCTGACCACAGTTGTGTCGGCCCAGTATGAAGCGGGCCTGACGCGACGTTCATGCCGGACCCGCCCGCCGGGGGGCCGTTCAGGTACCGGGGGTGCTGCCGGGGAACACCGCGACCCGCCCGATCATGAACGCGCAACCGTACAGGAACAGTGTGGCGACCGGCAGGAACCGCAGCCCCTCCTGGTGCTCGATCAGGCGTCCACGGACCAGCACTTCCAAGACGTACAGGCTGAGCAGGCAAAAAGCCACGTACATCCAGTGTTCCCAGTTGCGGCTGGGGTCGGGCAGGAAGCCATAGCGCGTGGCGCCGTTGCCGGCGTCAGTAGCGCTGGCGACCTTCAGGCCGCCCAGGGCCAGCAGGATGCCAGTCACGCCCGGCAGCAGCAGGGTCACCCAGGTCAGGCGCAGCCAGATCAGGAAGGGGATGTCCACGCGGCCCCGGATGGCCGGAACGAGACTCCAGACGGTCAGGATCAGGCACGCGACGGTCAGCGGGGTTGAGAGAAAGAGGCCCACCGGCGTGTCGAACCGGACGTTGTGAATGAGACGGATCAGCTCCATGCCAGCAGCGTATCGCGGCGGGGAGTGGGCGGGCGTCCCCGCCTCCCCTCCCCTGTCAACCCTGTCAGCCCAGGAAGTCCACGACGGCGTGCGGGGGCAGGGGCGTGCCGGGCGTCAGGACGGTGTTCTCGCCGGCGACGCGCAGTTGCAGGGTGTCCGGGGCGTGCAGCAGCAGCAGGTCGCGGCCACTGAGGCTGACGCTCAGACCCTCCAGGGCGGGGGCGCGCAGGGTCTCGCCGAGGTCGGTGACGGGCGCGTGGACGCGCAGGGCGTGCTCGCCGTACGGGCCGCGCACGTGCAGGACGGGACCGCGGCTGTGCAGGGCGAGGGGAAGGCCCAGCCCGGCCAGACTGCCGAGGGTGGGATGCGGAGCGCGGGACCGCCGGGCGACCGCCACGCCCAGCAGGGTGCCGGGGCGCACGACGTCGCCGGGGTTGAGCAGGCGGGTGCCCTGGCTGATTTCCAGGTCCGGCGGGAAGCGCAGGATGCGCAGGCCGTCGCGGTGCTGTTCGGCGCGCAGGCCGCTCAGGTGCGGCACGCGGGCCATCTGCCCCAGGTCGAAGGGGCCGCCCAGGGGGGTGGGCACGCTGCTGACCTCGCCGTCCGCGCCGACCAGGGCCAGGGTGCGGTCGTCGCGGTACTCCAGACCCTCGACGGGTGTGGGCGGCGCGGGGCGGGCCGGGCGGGCGGGCGGGATGGGTGCGCGCGTGCGGGCGCGCCAGCCGAGCAGCAGCGCGCCGGCCAGCGCCAGCGCGACCAGCCAGATCAGCGCGGCGGGAAGCGGCGCGGGGCGGGACCCTGCGGGCGGGGCGGGGTCCGTGGGGGGAGCCGGGGAGGTGGGCGGCGGTGTGGTCGGCGGGGTGGTCGGCGGCGCGGCCAGTGGGGTGGGCGGCAGGCGTCCCCCGGCCGCGCCGGTCAGGGTGGGCAGCGCCTGCGCGGGCAGGCCCGGAATGAGCAGGGTGGGCGTGACGCTCTGACCGGCCGGGAGGCCCAGGCCCGTGAACTGCACGCTCAGTTCGCGGCCGCCGGGCAGGGCGCGCACCTCGGCGCGCAGGCCGCCCGCACCCGTGACGCTCGCCTGATCGAGCGGCAGGCCGGGCGCGGCGCGGTAACGCAGGGTGGCGTGCTCGCCGGCTTTCAGGGTGCGGTCCTCGCCGGGGTTCAGCCAGGTCAGGAGGGGGGCGGTGCCGGTCAGGCGCAGCAGCACGCGGCGGGCGCGGGGGGCCACCTGCCCCGCCGCCTCGCTGGGCGGGGCGCACAGCAGCGCGGCCGCTCCGGCCTGCACGGGTCCGGTCAGGGTCAGGCTCTCCGGGCCGGCCGGGGCGGCGTTCAGTCGCAGGTTCCGCGCGCCGGGGCTGACCGCGAGGGTCAGGGGCGTGCCGGGCGGGAAGGCGGCGCCCGCCGCGGCGGGGTCCGTGACGGTCAGCAGGCCGCCTTCCAGTCCGGTGCCGGCGGCCGTCCGGCCGGTCAGGTCGGGAATGCGGCCCAGCGGGAGGGTCAGGCCGCTGGCGTAGTCGCTGCCCTCCAGGGCGGCGCGGGCGGCGGCGGGAATGTCGGTGCCGAGCGCCACGTAGTGCAGCCGGTCCAGGGGGCCGCGGGCGGTGAAAGCGTCCAGGGCGGCCTGCGCGGCCCCGGCCGTGGCGGCGCTATCGTTGTCGATGCCGTCGGTCAGGACGAACACGGTGGTCAGGGTGTCCGGCTGCCGGGTCAGGGGGGTCAGCGCGGCCCGGAGGCTGCGGTACAGGTAGGTGTTGTTACCGTCGGCGCGGGTGGCGGTTAGCGCGGCCGTCCAGTTGGGGTTGCGGGCGGGGTCGCTGAAGGTGCGGCGGGTGCGCAGGCCGCCGTCGAAGGTGATCAGGGTCAGTTCGTCCGGGGTGCGGACCTGCACGTACCGGGCGACGCTGGCCTTGACCTGCTCGAAGATGTCGGCGCGTCCGTCGCCCAGCCCGCGCATGCTGCCGCTGGTGTCCAGCACGATCACGGCGCGGGTGCGGGTGGGCAGCGGTTCACCCGGCAGGGCGCAGATCGGCTGGGCCGGTGCTCCCTGCGGGGGCTGCGCGGGCTGCGCTGGCTGGGCGCTGTGCGCGGCTGGGTTCAGGAGCAGGCCGGTCAGCAGCAGGGCGGTCAGTGGCCGGGAACGCCCCGGCTGGCCGGCCGGTGGCGGGGCGGTGATCGGGGCTGTGATCTGGGAGGCGCGGTCCATTCGTGCCGTATTTTGACGCTTCCGGAGGCGGGGGCAGCGGCGCGTCCCGTGAGGGTGGGCGGCACCTGGGGGCCGGAGTGCCTGCTGCACGGCGTTTCGGTGGCTGGCAGGGCGGTCGGACTTTGCCGCCGTATTACGTTATAAACGTAAAATATTTGACCCTTTTCAACCGCAGTAGTATACTGGACAGACCCGGAAGGCGCCCCACAACGCGCGCCCCACCACCTCACCACCACACACACCAGCGCCGGCCCCACCGGGAGCCGCGCCCCAGGAGCCCCATGACCCAGATCGACGACCCCGTCAACGCCCCCGTGCAGGACATCACCACCAGCGCCGGCCCCAGCGCCGACTACACCGCCGCCGACATCAGCGTCCTGGAAGGCATGGACGCCGTCCGCAAACGCCCCGGCATGTACGTCCAGGGCGGCACCGGCATCGACGGCTACCACCAGCTCCTGACCGAAATCATCGACAACGGCATCGACGAGGGCCTCGCCGGATTCGCCGACGAAATCCACGTCATCCTGCACGCCGACGGCGCCGCCACCGTCACCGACAACGGCCGCGGCATCCCCATCGACATCATGCAGAGCAAGGGCCGCCCCGCCATCGAAGTCATCTTCAGCGAACTGCACGCCGGCGGCAAATTCGGCCAGGGCGCCTACAAGGTCAGCGGCGGCCTGCACGGCGTCGGCAGCACCGTCGTCAACGCCCTGAGCACCTACCTCGACGTGACCGTCAACAAACACGGCCACCTGCACAACATCCGCTTCGAAAAAGGCCTGCTCGTCAAACCCCTGCGCGACGAAGGCCCCACCCCCACGGACATCACCTGGGCCACCCGCGTCACCTTCCACCCGGACCCCAGCATCTTCAAAGAATTCGACAACCAGTTCAACTACGACCGCATCCGCAACCGCCTGCGCGAACTCGGCTACCTGACCGGCCTGAAAATCGTCATCCGCGACGAACGCACCGAACTGCACGCCGGACAGATCAAGGAAGAAACCTTCCACGAGAAAGGCGGCGTCGCCAACTTCGCCCGCGCACTCGTCACCGACGACAGCAAACTCCTGTACGACCAGCCCATCGTCATGCGCGGCAAGCACAGCGACGTGGAAGTCGAAGTGGCGTTCATCCACGCCAACACCTACGCCAGCGACAACATCCTCACGTACGCCAACATGATCCGCACCCGCGACGGCGGCACCCCGCTGACCGGCTTCAAGACCGCGTACACCCGCATCCTGAACAAGTACGCCCGCGACAAGAACATGATCAAAGCCGGGAACCCCGTCCCCAGCGGCGACGACCTCCTCGAAGGCATCTACTGCGTCGTCAGCGTCAAACTCGGCGACCCCCAGTTCGAATCGCAGGCCAAGGTCAAACTCCTGAACAGCGAAGCGCAGACCGCCGTGAACGCCGTCGTCGGCGAGAAATTCGCTGAATTCCTCGAAGAGAACCCCAAAGTCGGCAAGACCATCGTCGAGAAAGCCGCCGAAGCCGCCCGCGCCCGCGAGGCCGCCCGCAAGGCCCGCGACATCGTCCGCCGCAGCAACCCCCTGGAAAACGACGACCTGCCCGGCAAACTCGCCGACTGCAGCAGCCAGGACCCCGCCGAAAGCGAACTGTTCATCGTCGAAGGCATCAGCGCCGGCGGCAGCGCCAAGGGCGGCCGCGAACGCCGCTTCCAGGCGATCCTGCCCCTGCGCGGCAAGATCCTGAACGTCGAAAAAGCCGAACTGAACAAGATCCTCAAAAACGCCGAGATCCGAGCCCTGATCGGCACCATCGGCGCCGGCGTCGAAGGCACCGGCGACCGCATGCACTTCGACCTCACCAACCTCCGCTACCACAAGATCATCATCATGACCGACGCCGACATGGACGGCGGCCACATCGCCACGCTGCTCCTGACCTTCTTCTACCGCTACATGCGACCCATCGTCGAAGCCGGCTACCTCTACATCGCCCAGCCTCCCCTGTACCGCATCATGATCGGCCGCGAAAAGAAAGGCACCTACCTCTACGACAACGACGCCCTGAAAGTCGCCGTCGCCCAGGCCAACCGCGAAGGCAAAAAGTACGACATCCAACGCTTCAAAGGCCTCGGCGAGATGAACGCCGACCAGCTCTGGGACACCACCATGAACCCCGAAACCCGCGTCCTCAAACGCGTCGGCATCGAAGACCTCATCGTCGCCAACGAAGTCTTCGAGAACCTCATGGGCACCGAAGTCGCCCCCCGCAAAGTCTTCATTCAGGAAAACGCGAGGTTCGCCGAAATCAGCGTGTAACCATTCACCACTGAGAGTGGCCGGACCCGTATCAGGTCCGGCCATTCTTGCGTTCTGTCAACACCGCCCGTCCGGGCGTGCATGGCCTTTCAGGTGACCATTGCGGATCATGATGGCTGTGGCAACAGCCGTCGCGAACGAGGCGCCGTTGTAGTCGGCGTACGTCTCCTGTCCGTTCAGCTTGACCGGGAACGGCCACGACCCTGGGAAGTAGACGCTAGGCGGCACGCTCTGGGCGCTACCCGCAGGCAGGGCGGCGCGGGAATACTTTGAGATACTCCACTTCTTGTCCGGTCCGCAATCTACGGGCGCAACGCTAATTATTGACTGTTGATTTTTACTCCAATCGCCCGGAAAGTGATGGCACATATCACCAAGAGTGTAGTTGCGACATGAATATCCGAGCGGTTCAGCGGGGCTATCATTCTGCCTCTCCTTTGGAGCATTGCCGTGAGACGCGATTATTTCGACTCCCTCTTTTGCTGCATACTCAATGACACTCTGAAGCGTTTTTCCTGGCAGAGGCGTGCTGAAACTCATATTTATGAGAACGCGATGCTCTGGATTGCCAATCTTTACAGCCGCAGCTTGGCATACTGAAGCAATCAGTTTTTCCATTCCGCAAACACCATTTTCGCAGATTTTTATGGCTTTAAATTGAATCGGCGCGTCTTCGTTTACTGCTGATATGATATCCTTGATCAATCTACCGTGTCCTTCAAAAAATAACTCGACACTGTTAGAAATTTTAACTTTTCTGCTATATTTGTCAATCCCATCATCCTCCATGGTATCTAAGATGAAAACGATGGCAGGTAATTTCGGCTGCGAAGCATCTAATCCAGAACTCATCTCAGCATGTCCGTAATTGCGGGAGATCAATGCCTCCTGACGCGATTCACTTACAGATTTTAAGAATGTTTCTACGCCTTCTTGTTCGGGCAATTGGCCACCGATAGGCTCCGCAGTTGGGTCGATACTTACACCGAGGGAATATTCTCGGGAAAGCCATGTATAAAATCCGAACTCATCTGCACTTTTCACGGTTAAATATCTCAGTTTGCTGCAGGCTCGAGGGACTGAGTATGAACTAAAACCAAGATTTTTCTTAGCAATATCACTTATTCCATATAAAATTACCGGTAGATTGCCAGCCATTAAACGGCTAGTGAGTAATTGTCGGGTATTTTGGCTTATTTTTTCTCCATTAGTTTGCTCATATTGCCTTAGTAATTTCTCGGCGAAACTATTACTCCTGGTAATGCTGTTCGGCAGATTTATGACGCTTTTCCTACTAGTAAAATTATCAAGCGCAATATTAGCAGGCTTTCCGAATGGAATTCTGATAGCTACCGCTCCGCCGTTCTTATTTTTTAACTCTTTCAAGTATTTTTCCAAGATTTTAGCCTCAGTCGGACTCAGATAGGCCCACAGAGGGTAAGATGCGCTCGAAGAATCCACCTGCCTGATATTTTTGAGGTCACCTGGAGTAATTCTACTACTGAGACTAAAGCTTTCCCCGAGCCTGCTCGACATCACATAATCGAGATCATTTATCGTTAAAAAATTATCATTTATATAACCACTGGAACTATTAAAATAGGCCAATTCCCTGTCTATACTTCTTAGGTCATTGTCCTGAAACGGAATCTCATTAAGGAACACCTTGACTTTTGCTTTGTCTGACGGCAAAATATAAATGTTTTTCGGAGTTAATAGTCCATTCACTGTTAAATTGCCGGGAGGCTCAAATCTCAGAGTCTGGCGGCCGAGTGCGGCGTTCTGAGGTATTACGCATTCTTCAACACTACAAGATTCTTTTCTGCCGCCCACATAAATAGATGTTCCCGCCTCACTTCCCTTCACTTTTAGCATTTGCCCCTGTGTTGCGAACAAGGGGCCGCGCAACGCCTCACCTAGGTCCAACTGTTGCGCTGCCGCGTGGCTGGTCAGCATGGTCAGGGCCGCGCACAGGTGTGGGATGAGGCCGAGATTCCGTCTCTTGTTCATGGTTCCCTCCGGGAAGCAGTGCACCATGTGAGGCGTGACCGGGGCGTGACTCCTTTTCGGTCAGGGGGTGGCGGTTCAGCGCAGGATGTTGTTCTGGATGGTCTGACTGAGGGTGTCGTGGCCTGCGCCGCTCAGGAGGTCGAGGGTCGCGGCGAGTTGGGCGTGGTCGTCCGTGAGTTCGCTGAGGTTGCTCTGGATGAGGCCGTGGAGTCTGAGGTTGCCGGTGCCCTCGACGAGGTGCAGGGCGCGGCGGTAGCGGTGGGCGGCTTGTTCGTAATCGCGGGCGAGGTGGGCGTGGACGCCCCAGGTGTTCCAGGCGGCGGCGCCCCCTTCGAGGTCGTTGGTCTGTTCGGCCAGGGTGACGGTTTCTTCGTAGGCGGCGTTCACGTCAGTGTCGGGGGCGTGGGTGGCGGTCAGGGAGTACACGTAGTTGGTGAGGACGTGTACGCGTTCGCGGGGGAATGGGCGTGAGGCGTGCAGGACGTCCCTGAAGGCGGCGTGGACGGACTGGCCCTGCCTGACGTTCAGCATGGCGACCAGGGATTCTGCGATGACGGCGTCGCCGGGCAGGCCTTCGCTGCGGAAGCGCAGGCCTGCCTGCCGGAAGAGGGTTCTGGCTTCGGCGTCCCGCGCTTCGCGCAGGGCGAGCATGCCGCGCAGGTGAACGGTGCGGGCTTCGGGGGGGGCGCCGGTGTGGTCCAGGGTGTCCAAGAGTTCGCGCAGGACGTTCAGGTGGCCGAGTTTCAGGGCGCAGGCGGCGGCCAGGATCTGCCAGGGTCGGGGGCGGTGGGGCGGAGCGGGGTGCGTGTCGTCCACGATGCGTTGCGCGGCGGTGGCGTTGCCGGTTCTCAGTTGCGCCCAGCCTCGCAGGAGGTTCACGGCGTCGGTCTGCGGGGCGACTTCCAGCGTTCTGGCCGCCTTCACCGGGTGGCCGCTTTTCATCTGCTGGTCGGCGTGCCAGTGGGCGGCGGCGGCGCAGGGGGCGTGGTCGTGGTCTTCCCAGAGGTCGCGGGCGGCGAGCCAGTGTGGCCAGGCGGTGTCCGTGGGGTGGTGCCGGGCGAGGTGCAGGTGCGTCAGGGCGGTGTCAAGGGGGTGCGCGTCGAGGAGTTGCCGTGCGGGAGTGCTCGCGCGGAGGGTGCCGCCTGGGGTGGTGAGTCCTTCGCAGGTGAGGGTGTCCAGGGTGGCGGCCAGGATGGCGGGGGTGAAGTTCAGGGCGGCGCGGGTGGCGGCCAGGTTGGGGGCGTCCTGCGCGGCGAGGGCGAGGAACAGGCGGCGGTGATCTGGGCCGAGGAGGGTCAGGTGGGCGTCGAGGGTGCGGTCGGGTGGGGTGCCGTTCAGGTATGAGGCGAGCAGGGTGGGGTGGCCGCCGGTGGCGGCGTGCGCGCCGGGGTGGCCCTGCAGGTCGTGTTCGGTCAGGGAGTGCAGGGGCAGGTGGTGGTGGGTGGGCAGGGCGGGGGGTTGGCGGGCGGTGATGGCGATGGTCGCGCCGGGGTGCTGGCGGGCGGCGAGGGTGAGGGCGGCGCGCGTGATGTCATCCATGTCCTCCCAGTCGTCGAGGGCGAGTTTGAGGCGGGTGTCGCGCAGGAGGTTCAGGACATCGGCGGCGCTGCCCAGTGGGTGGGCGCTGAGGGGTGCGAGGGTGGCGAGGGGCGGGCCGCCCCGGGCGGGCAGGACGCGCCAGCCGTGATGGGCGAGAGCGGAGAGCAGGGCGGTCTTGCCGATGCCGGGGGGGCCGCTGATCCAGGCGATCTGTCCGGGTGGCAGGGTGGTCAGGGCGGCGAGTTCGGCGGTTCGGCCGATCAGGGGGGAGGTGGGCAGGGGGGGCGTGGGGGCGGGCAGGGCGAGGCCGAGGTCGCTGGCGTCGCGGCGCAGGGTGAGGATCAGAGGGTGGTCGGTGTGCCCGAGGATCTGCCAGAGGTGCTGGAGGTCTTCGGGGTCGCAGGGGGGTGCGCCGGGGGTGTGGTAGGCGCGTTCGGCATGGGTGTGCGCGGCGGGGTGGTCGGCGCGGGCGTGGTGGTGTTCGGCGAGGCTCAGGTGGGCGGCGCGGGCTTCGCGGGCGAGGGTTTCGCGGGTGTCGAGCAGCCATTCCTCGAGGTCGGGGTTCAGGTCGGCGGTCAGGCCGTCGAGGAACGCGCCGTGGTACAGGGTCAGGGCGTCGGCGGGGCGGGCGGCGCGGCAGTGGTCGCGGAAGGCCTGGGTGTCGCTGGGGATCAGGGCCTCGACGCGGCTGCCGTGTTCGAGGACGGCGCCGGTCAGGGGGCGCAGGCGGATGAGGTTCTGCGCCAGGGAGTTCATGGGGTTGGCGGCGTCGGGCCAGAACAGGCTGGCGAGGCGGCGGCGGGGTTGCGGCCCTTCGAGGCACAGGTACGCCAGCAGCAGCAGGGGCTTCTCGCGGCGGAAGGTGACGCCCTCGACTGACACTCCGCCGAATGTGAGAAGTTTCATAGAACATTGTAGCGACACACCCGGTGGGGGGGTCAAGTGGGTGTGACCACCCGGCCCGGCAGGCAGGTGGTCACACCGGAAGAACGCGGGGGATCAGGGGCAGGCGTTCACGACGCTCGCTGCGAGGGGGGGCTGGCCGGGCGTGTTGGTCAGCGGCAGCAGGGGCACGCCGGGCTGGCAGCTCATCCAGTTCGCCAGGACGCCGCTCACGACCGGCGCGGCGAAACTGGTGCCGAAGTACGGGTACCCGCCCAGCCAGAATTCGCCGGGGGCCTGCACGCTGGGCGCCTCGCTCAGGATGCCGGGGTTTCCCACGCCGCGGTTGTACGTGGCCAGCTGCCCCCCGGCGATGTCCCACCCGGCCACGCTGAACAGCATGGTGGGCCGCAGGCTGCGGGACGCCAGATTGACGGCCAGGCCGAATTCGAAGGTGCGGGTCCAGTCGGCGGGGTAATGGTTGCAGCGGTCCCCGGCGACCAGTCGGGCGCAGTCGTCGCGGTTGCCGTAACTGGCGGCGGTCGGTACGCCCAGCGCGGCGACCTCGCGCAGGGCGAGTTCCAGGCCGCGCGTGGGGTTCGGGCCGCCCACGCTGAGGTTCACGACGTGCCGCCCGCCGCGCCGGGCCTCGGCCGCGACGGCGCACAGGGCCTGCACGGTCTTCAGGGTCGCACAGGTGCCGTCCTTGTCGCACACCTGCCGGTATTGCACGGCCGCGCCGGGTGCGACCGCCTGCGCGATCTCTCCGATGGCCCGGCCGTGGTGGGGGCGATCCGCGAAGGGCACGTTGTAGTACTGGCCGCTGTACGTGAAGGGGTCCTCTGTGGGGCTGGCCGTGTCGAGAATGTGGATGGTCACGCCCTTGCCGCTGCCTCCCTTGAAGTTCAGGAGGCGGCCGAGCACGGTGGCAGGGGGCGTTTTCGCGTGGGGAGGTTCCTTGGCCTGATTGGGCCAGCCGACGCGCGTGGGATCAGTCTGCAGGTCTCCGGCGAAGATCAGTTCCAGCAGCGTCAGCACCTGCCCCAGCGGAAGCCCGGCCGTCGGGACGGTGCCGGCCAGCGCCGAGCAGATGGAGTCAGTGGGCGCGGTGGGGGGGCGCGCGGCCGGGTTCAGCAGCTGGGGCAGGTTCGCGGCTTTCAGGGTGGTCAGGTTCACCAGGGGCGCACGGGCGGCCAGCGTGGGTGGAACCGTGACCCGCGCCGCCAGTCCCGGCGTGACGCTCTGGCCCTTCACAGGTGCAGTGATGGGGGTCAGGGCGGGGGACGGCTGGGCACCCAGGCTTTTCAGGACGGTCTGCACCTCTGCCGGGCAGCTTTTGGTGCAGGTCTCAGCCAGGGCCTGGAGGCGCCGGGTGTACTCGGCCTGCACGGTCTTTGCTGCGTCGGGACGCACGTAGATCAGGGCGTCGGTGCCGGTCGGCACGGTCAGGACGTTCAATCTCAGGTTCTGCGGGGCGCCGCGCAGGGTCAGGGTCTGCGGCCCCCCGGCGGCGGCCTTCGGCACCTGGAAGGCCAGCCAGCCGCTGGCCGGGTCGAGGCGGTACCCGGTCGTCTGTCCACCCACATTGAGGTTGCCTTCCGGAGCCACGCCCTTCAGCCCGAAGATCCAGGCGGTCTCGCCGGGCGCGGCGGCGCGCGGGTACACCCCGGCGGCGCGGGCGGCCGTGACGGCGGGCGCGCTGACCTGGGCCTGGACGGCCCCCAGCAGGAGCAGAGGTAGCAGGGCGGGCAGACGGGTGCGGAATGCGGTTCGGATCATGGGTGTCCCTCCGGGGCGCAGCATGTCAGGTGGGTCGTGACCAAGCCATGATCAGGAATTCACGGTGTCTGGAGCTGGGCGTTGCGGCGGATCTGCGCGACCAGTTCCTGCTGCCCGGCGCTGATCAGCAGGGTCAGGGCGTCCTCGAACGCCCCGAGGTTGCCGTCGATCTCGCTGAGGTTGCTCAGGACGACGCCCAGCAGGCGGGTGTTCCCGGTACCGCGCAGCTGGGTGATGGCCGCGCGGTAATGCGCGGCGGCCTCGGCGTGCTGGCCGTTCTCGTGGGCATCCACGCCCCGGTTGATGTGGACGTTCGCCAGTCCGAGGGTGTCGCCGGCCTCCTGGAGGGCCTGCATCAGGGCGGGGTACAGTGCCTCGGCCTGCGGGCGCTGGCCGAGGCTGCCCAGCAGCATCACGTAGTTCATCAGCAGGCGGCTGCGGGCGCTGGGAATCTCGCGGGCGCGGTCCAGCAGCGGCCCGAAGACGGTGCCGGGGTCCGCCCCCAGCCCCACCTGGGCGCGGGCGACCATGCCCAACTCGGTCAGGTGCGCCTCGTCGTCCCCGTGGAGGTTCCAGAGATCGGCGGCGATCTGGCTGTGACGGCGGGCAGCGTCCCACTGTTCGCGCATCCGGGCGGCGTGGGCGCGGACGCTGGCGGCGTGGGCCGCATCGGGGCCGCTGCCGCTGATCCGGTCGGCCAGTACCACTGCCTCGTCGGCACGCCCGAGGTAGACCAGCGCGACGGCGCGGGCGGCCAGGGCGTCGCTGACCTGCTGGTCGTGGGGGCTGAGGGTGTCCAGGCGGGTCAGGGCGTCCTGGTAGCGGCCCACGCCGATCAGCGCCCAGGCGTGCGGAACGGCCAGTTCGCTCAGGTGCGCGAGGGTGTCGAGCAGTGCGGCGGCCTGTCCGGGGTAGCCGCGTTTCAGGTGGGCGTGGGCGCGCAGGCGGGCGGCGCGGGCGGCGCGGCGTTCGTCCGCGTCTTCCCACAGGTCGCGGCTGCGGTCGTAGAACGGCCAGGCGTCCTCGTCGGGCAGGGCGCGGGCGAGTTGCAGGTGAATCAGGGCGGCGTGCACGTGAATCTGCGCCAGGGCGTCGCGGGTGGCGGCGGCGGCGTAGGCGCGGCCCGTCTCGGTGGTCAGGCCCTCGGTGGTCAGGAAGGACAGGATCCTCGCGAAGTCCTGCGCGCCCAGGTTCATGGCGGCGCGGGTGGCGCGCAGGTTCGGCTGGTCCTGAACGGCGAGCGTCAGGAACGTGTCGCGCACCGGGTCCGGGTACGAGCGGACCCGCGCCCCGAACTGCAGGTCCAGCGGCTGGCCGCGCAGGGCCGCGCCGACCAGGGTGGGGTGCCCGTCCGTGCGGACGTGCAGGTCCGGCCAGGCGCTCAGGTCGCCCGGCTCCAGTGGTCCCAGGTGCAGGTGCAGGTCCACGTCGAAGGGCGGGTGGGTGCGGCCCGTGATCAGCAGGGCCGCGCCGGGCCGCGCGGGCGTGTCTGCCTTGCCTGACCTGGACTGCGCGGCGAGGGTCAGGGTGGCCTGCGTGCCGGGGTCCGTGCCCTCCCAGCCGTCCACGGCGACGCGCACCTGGGGGTCGCGCAGGGCGCTCAGGGCGGCGTGGGCGCTGGTGGGCGGCGCGGCGCACAGCGGGGCCAGCGTGCCGAAGGGCAGGTCCGCGCGGCCCGGCAGGACCGTCCAGCCGCCGGTGCGGGCCAGGGCGTCCAGCAGCGCGGTCTTGCCCATCCCGGCGTGTCCGCTGACCCACGCGACCTGTCCGGGCAGCAGGGCGCCCAGCGCGGCCAGTTCGGTTTCCCGCCCGGCGAACGGGGCGGGCGGCGTGACGGGCACGGCGTCCAGGTGCAGGCCCAGCGTGCGGGCCTCGCGGTCCACCTGCGCGGCCAGCGGGTGCCCGGCCAGGGTCAGCAGGTGGTGCAGGCGCGGGAGTTCCAGTTCGTCGGCGGGGGGCGCGCCGGGCAGGGTCAGGGCCCGCGCGGCGAGGTCCCCGGCACGGGCGGTCTCGCCGTGCGCGGCGGCCTGCGCGGCCAGGGTGGTCAGGGCGGTGCGGGCGTCGCGGGCGACGGCCTCGCGGGTGTCGAACAGCCACTCTTCCAAGTCCGCGCCGAGCGGGATGGTCAGGCCGTCCAGGAAGGGGCCCCGGTACAGGTCGGCGGCGTCCTGCGGGCGGCCGCGGCGCACGGCTCCGCTCAGATCGGTGGCGTCGCAGCGGACCTGCGGGCCGGCGGCGACGCGCGGGCCGTCCTCGCCGAGCGCGCCGCTCAGGCCGCGCAGGTGCACGAGATGCTGCGCGAGCGAGTTCATGGGATTCGCCGCGTCCGGCCAGAACAGGTCCGCGAGGCGGCGGCGCGGCTGCGGTCCCTCCAGGCACAGGAACGCCAGCAGCAGCAGCACCTTCTCGCGGCGGAAGGTCACGCCCTCCACGGACAGTTCGCCCAGCGTCCGCAGGTTCATGCCCCATTGTCCGGGATGCGTGTCATGGGCGCAATGGGGCGCCGCCCGGACGCTGCCGCCGGGGGGGGCGGGGGCGGTTGTTATGGTGGGGCATGCCGCGTTACCCCATCGACATCTCCCGTCAGCTCACGCCCGGCCATCCCAACTGGCCCGGCGACGCCCTGTTCCGGGTCACGCCGGGCGCCCGCATCGCGCAGGGGGACAGCGTGAACACCGGCGAACTGGCCACCAGCACGCACACCGGCACGCACGTGGACGCCCCCTGGCACTACGACGACGCGGGCGTGAAGATGGACGGCGTGCCGCTGGGCGTGTACATCGGGCCGTGCCGGGTGATCAGCGTGTCGGGGCGCGGCGAGCCGCTGGCGGTCGGGGCGGACGCCCTGGCGGGCCTGCCGGACGCGCTGCCGCCCCGGCTGCTGCTGAACACCGGGCAGCCCGCGCACTGGCTGGAGTTCCCGCAGGTCTTTACGGCGCTGTCCCCGGCGTTCGTGCGGGAGGCGGCGCGGCGCGGCGTGACCCTGATCGGCACGGACGCCCCCAGCGTGGACCCGCTGACGAGCAAGACGCTCGACGGGCACCACGCGTGCCGCGAGGCGGGCGTCCTGATCCTGGAGGGCCTGAACCTGAGCGGCGTGCCGGACGGCGGGTACGACCTGATCTGCCTGCCGCTGCCGCTGACCGACGTGGACGGCGCGCCCGCGCGGGCCGTGCTGCTGCCCGCCGGGACGCTGGGCGACCTGGGGTAGGCCGCCCGGCCGGGTGCAGCGGCTCTGGCTTCAGCGGCTGAACACGGCGTCGCTGAACCCGAAGCGCTCCGTGACCGTCTCGGGCGCGCGTTTGGGCCGCCCGGTCACGGGGTCCACCCACACCCACTCGGTCTGGCATTCGGCGAGGCGCACGCCACCCTCGGGGTCGGCGGGGTTCACGCGGTCCAGGGCGTAGGCACGGACGCTGCGCACCCCGGCGTGCAGGGTCAGGGCCGTGCGGACCCGCACCGCGTCGCCCAGCACGGCCGGGCGGTGGTACGTGATGACGTGCTGGCGCGCGACCGGCACGGCGCCCAGGGCGCTCAGGGCGTCGGTGCCCATGTCCAGGCGCAGGGCGTGTTCGCGGGCGACCTGCTCGCACCACGCGAGGTACACGGTGTTGTTCACGTGATGCAGGTCGTCGAGGTCACCCGGCTGGACGTGCAGGGTCCGTTCGTGGCGGCGCGGGGCGGGCAGGGTGTCCCACAGGACGTCCGCGTCAGGAATCCGGAGTTTCAATCCTGGGCCGCCTGCGCCTGGGTGTCCGGGGCGGGCAGCAGGGTGTCCACGGCCCGCGCGCCGTCGATGTCGGCCTGGGTGACGCCGCCCGCGTCGTGCGTGAAGAAGTTGACGCGCACCTTGCGGAAGTAGATGTGCAGGTCCGGGTGGTGGCCGCGTTCCTCGGCCTGCGCGGCGACCCGCACGGCAAAGTCCACGCCTTCCTGATACGTACCGAACTCGAATTCGCGGAACAGTTTGCCGTCGTCGCCGTACCAGCCGTCGGGTTTCAGGTCCTGCACGTCGCCGTCCGTCAGTTTGCGCGCGGGATCGTAGTTCATGCGGGGATCGTAAGCCATGCCGGGCATGGTAGGCCGCGCCGCGCCGCCGGGCGGGTGAACCGGGACACGGTTCAGCGCGCCGCCCGCCGTCAACCACGTCGGGCCCGGCAGCGCACGGTGAGGTTCATCACAGCGGCATGAATATCGCTTCATGTACAGTCAGGGTTACATCAGATTCACCGAAGTTCAGGAGCCCTCATGACTGCATTGCTGCGCCGTCTCTTCCTGCGTCGTCCCGTTCAGCCCGCTGCGCCGGCCATGACGCCCCGTCCCATCACGGAACTGGACCTGCTACGCGCCCTCGGCTGCGACGAGTAACCGCACACCCCCACCCCTCCCGCCCGGTCACGCCGGGCGTTTTCGCTGCGCCGTCCGGCCACCTCTCCCCTGCCGCGTCTCCGTTTGTGCCGCCGCCGCTGTCGGGCGGGGCGCGCCGCCGCTATGCTGCGCGGGATGCGGGCTCAGAACGTCCTGAAGGGAACCGGGTCGGGAGCACTCCCGCCCATGCTGGAGCAGTACGTGCGGATGCGCGACGAGGTGGCCGCGCAGCTGCCGCACGCGCTGCTGCTGTTTCAGGTCGGTGATTTCTACGAGACCTTCGGCGAGGACGCCGAGCGCGCCGCGCGCCTGCTGGGGCTGGCCCTGACGCACAAGAGCAGCCGGGACTTCAGTACGCCCATGGCGGGCATCCCGCTGCGCGCCCTGGACGGGCACGTGGAGCGGCTGCTCTCGGCGGGCGTGTGCGTGGCGGTCGCCGATCAGGTCGAGGAACCCGGCAGCGGACTGGTGGAGCGCAAGGTCACGCAGCTGCTCACGCCGGGCACCGTGACCGAGGAGCGGCACCTGGGCGCGGACGAGAATTACCTCGCGGCGGTCGCCACCGGGGACGGGTACGCGCTGGCGCTGCTGGACGTGTCGACGGGCGAGTTCCGCTGCGCGGCGTTCCACACGCGCCTGGCGCTGTACGACGAGCTGTCGCGCTGGCGGGCGCGGGAGGTGCTGCTGGCGCCGGAACTGTCGGGGAACGCGGCGCTGCTCTCGGACTTCCAGGCGCGCTTTCCCGTGATGCTCTCGCCCGCCACCTTCGACGAGGACGCCGCGCACACCGAACTGCTGACCGTGCTGGGCGAGGTGTCGCCGGAACTGGCGTCGGCGGCGCTGCGCCGGGCCTGCGGGGCGGTGCTGGGCTACGCGCGCGTGACGCAGCAGGGGCGGCTGGACATGGTGCGGCGCGTGGTGCGCTTCGAGCCGGGCGCGCACATGCGCCTGCCGGACGCGGCCGTGCGGGCGCTGGAGCTGTTCACGGCGCAGTCCCCGCAGGGCCGCACCCTGACCGACACGCTGGGCCACACCCGCACGGCCGGCGGGCGGCGGCGCCTGCGGGCGTGGCTGCGCGCCCCGCTGCTGGACGAGGTGAGCATCCGCGCCCGGCTGGACAGCGTGGAGGCCCTGACCCGCGCGCCGGACCTGCGCGGCGCCGCCCGGTCCCTGCTGTACCGAGCGCACGACCTGGAGCGGCTGGCGGCGCGCGTGGCGACCCGCCGGGCCACGCCGCGCGAGGTGGCGTCCCTGGCGCGCACGCTGGACCTGCTGCCCGAGGCGGCGGCGCTGCTGGACGGCCAGTCGGGCCTGCTGGCGACCGTCCGCGCGCGCCTGGAGGGCCTGCCGGACGTCGTGACCCGCATCCGCGCGGCCCTGGTGGACGAGCCGCCCATCCGCGCGGGCGACGGCGGCCTGATCCGCGACGGCTTCCACGCCGGCCTGGACGAACTGCGCGGCGCGGCCATCGGGCACCGCGCGTGGCTGGCGGAACTGGAGGTCAGCGAACGCGTCCGCACCGGCATTCCCAGCCTCAAGGTCGGGTTCAACGGCGTGTTCGGCTACTACCTGGAAGTGACGGGCGCGCACCTGGGCAAGGTCCCGGCCGACTACCGGCAGATCGCCACGCTGAAGGACCGCGCGCGCTTCACCCGCCCGGACCTGCGGGAACGCGAACGCGAGATCGCCCGCCTGGACGCCGCGAGCGAACGCCTGGAACTGGAGGTGTTCACGGACCTGCGCGACTCGCTGGCCGCGCACGCCGAGGCGCTGTCCGACGCCGCCGGCGCCCTGAGCGAACTGGACGTCCTGGCCGCCCTGGCCGAGATGGCCGCGCTGGGCGGCTGGGTCCGGCCCAGCACCACGTCCGGCCACACGCAACTGACGCAGGCCCGGCACCCGGTCGTGGAGGGCAGCCTGGGCGGGCGGTTCGTGCCGAACGACGTGCACCTCGGCGAGGGCCAGCGCACCCTGCTGCTGACCGGCCCGAACATGGCCGGGAAAAGCACGTACCTGCGCACCGCCGCCCTGTGCGCCCTGCTGCACCAGATCGGGTCGTTCGTGCCCGCCGACCGGGCCGAACTGCCGGTCTACGACGCCATTCACACCCGCATCGGCGCCAGCGACGACCTCGCCGGGGGCCGCTCGACGTTCATGGTCGAGATGAGCGAACTGGCCGCCATCCTGCACGGCGCCACCGCCCGCAGCCTCGTCATTCTCGACGAGATCGGGCGCGGCACCAGCACCCTGGACGGCCTCGCCATCGCGCAGGCCGCGCTGGAACACCTGCACGCGGCGGGCGCGCACACGCTGTTCGCCACGCACTACTTCGAACTCACCCGCCTGGAAGCCGACCTGCCGGGCCTGATCAACCTGCACGTGGCGGCAGAAGAGGATGCCGCCGGCAGCGGCGGCCTGACCTTCTACCATCAGGTCGTGCCCGGCGCGGCCCGCCAGAGCTACGGCGTGGAAGTCGCCCGGCTGGCCGGACTGCCGGGAGCGGTCACCACCCGCGCCGCCCGCCTGCTGGGCGCCCTGAGCGTGCAGGGCGACGACACCCGCCTCCGGCGCGAACTCGCCACGCTGGACCTCGGCCGCCTGACGCCCCTGCAGGCCCTAGAAACCCTGCACCGCTGGCAACGCGAACTGGGCGCGGCCGCAGAGCCGGTCGCCCAACCCTGACCGCCCAGACCTGACGAACAGCGGGGAACAGGCACGTCATAGTGGGGCATGCCTGAATCTGAGCTGTCGGCGGGGGCGCTCGCGGCGTTGCGGGAAGCGTTCGGGGAGTCCCTGAGTACGGCGGGCGCGGTGCTGGACGCGCACGGCCGCGACGAGAGCGGGCTGGAGTTCGCGCGGCCCGGCGCGGTGCTGTTCGCGCGGGGCGAGGCCGACGTGGTGGAGGTGCTGGCGCTGGCGCGCGAGTTCGCCTTTCCGGTGGTGCCGTTCGCGGCGGGCAGCAGTCTGGAGGGTCAGCTGATTCCGCCGCCCGGTGCGCTGAGCCTGGACCTGAGCGGCCTGACGGGCATCGTGGAGGTCTGTCCGGCCGGGTTTCTGGCGGTGGTGGAGCCGGGCGTGACGTACCCGCAGCTGAACCGGGCGTTGCGGCCGCACGGGTTGTTCTTTCCGGTGGATCCGGGGGCGGAGGCGACGCTGGGCGGCATGGCGTCCACGAACGCGAGCGGCACGGCGGCCGTGCGGTACGGCACGACGCGCGAGAACGTGCTGGCGCTGCGGGTGGCGCTGGCGGACGGGCGGGTGCTGAGCCTGGGCAGCCGGGCGCGCAAGAGCAGCGCCGGGTACGACCTGCGGCACCTGTTCCTGGGCGCGGAGGGCACGCTGGGGGTGATCACGCAGCTGACGGTGCGGCTGTGGCCGCTTCCGGCGCACCGGGCGGCGCTGCGTGGGGCGTTCCCGGACGTGACGGCAGCGGCGGACGCGGCAGCGCGGGTGATGGGCGCGGCCCTGCAACCCGAGCGGCTGGAACTGATGGACGCGCAGGGGTTGCGGGCCGTGAACCGGCACCTGGGCCGGGCGTTCCCGGAAGTGCCGACCCTGTGGGCCGAGTTGACCGGACCGTCCGGGGCGGCGCTGGAGGAGGCGCTGTCGCTGTGCGCGGAGCTGTTCCAGGATGCGGGCGCGCGGGACGTGCAGGTGGCGCGCGGCGCGGCGGAACTGGAGGGGTTGTGGGAGGCGCGGCATCAGGCGTTCTACGCGCTCCGGGCGCTGTATCCGGGCGAGGTGTTCCTGAGTACGGACCTGTGCGTGCCGCTGCATGAACTGGCGGGCGTGATCGCGTTCACCGGGGCGCAGCTTCAGGAGGCCGGGCTGGACGCGAGCGTGCTGGGGCACGTGGGAGACGGGAATTTTCACGTGCTGTTCCACGCCCCGGCCGGTGACGCGGGCACCTGGGAGCGGATCGGGGCGACGTACGACCGGATGGTAGCCGAGACGCTGCGGGTGGGCGGCACATGCAGCGGCGAGCATGGCGTGGGCCTGCACAAGCGGAGATTCCTGCGGGCGCAGCACGGCGAGGCGCTGGACCTGATGCGCGAGGTCAAGGCGCTGCTGGACCCGCTGAATATCCTGAATCCGGGGAAGGTGCTGCCGGACGAACGCTGAACACCCGGTCGTCCCTGAAAAAGCGGTGCGGGGCGGGATTGGTGGGGCGCGGCTGCGCTAGCCTCGGAGCACGATGACGATTCATGTGTTGCCTCCTCATGTCGCGCGGCTGATCGCGGCGGGTGAGGTGGTGTCGCGGCCGCTGGACGTGGTGCGGGAACTGATCGAGAACGCGCTGGACGCCGGGGCGACCCGCCTGGAGGTGGACCTGGAGGGCGGCGGCCTGGAGCTGGTGCGGGTGCGGGACAACGGGTCGGGCATTCCGGCGGCCTCGGCGGGTCTGGCGGCGCGGCGGCACGCGACGAGCAAGCTCGCGCCGGACGCGGCGTCGGTGGACGCGGTAACCACGCTGGGGTTCCGGGGCGAGGCGCTGTGGGCGGCGGCGCAGGCGGGCGAGGTGCAGCTGGTGACGCGTCCGGCGGCGCAGGTGGGCGCGTGCGAGGTGCGGGCCTGCGGGGACGAGGTGCTCGTGTCGCGCACGTCAGCGCCAGCGGGCACGACCGTGACGGTACGGAAGCTGTTCGCGGCGCTGCCGGGGCGGCTGCGGACGCAGGCTCCGGCGGCGGCCGAGGTGCGCGAGGTGACGGCGCTGCTGGGCCGGTACGTGCTGCACCATCCGGGGTTGTACTGGCGGCTGTGCGTGGACGGAGACGTGCGCCTGACGCACGCGCCGGGCGATCACCGGGGCGCGGTGGCCAGCGTGTACGGGCCGCTCAGCGCGAACCGGGTGCTGACCGTCATGGCTGACGGCGTGCGGGGCGTGGTGTCCCGCCCGGAGCTGACGCGGGCGCGGCGCGACCGGATGCATTTCAGCGTGAACGGGCGGCCCGTCCTGGCCCCGCCGGAACTGGAACGGGCCGTGATCGACGGCTTCGCGGAGCTGCTCCCGGCGGGCGCGGCGCCGCTGTGCGTGCTGGACCTGACGGTCGCGCCGGAGGATCACAATCCGAACGTGCATCCGGCCAAGCAGGTCGTGGCGCTGGCGGACCTGCCGGGCGTGGCGGCGCGGGTGCGTTCGGCGGTGGCGGCGGCGCTGGCCGCGCATCCGCTGGCGCGGGCAGCCCCAGCGCTGATCCCGCCAGCGGAGGCCGGGGGCGCAGAGGCCGCGAGCGGGTCCTTTCCGGCCCTGACGCTGCTGGGCGTGTATCAGGAGTTGTACCTGCTGGCGCAGGGCGAGGGGGACCTGTGGATCGTGGACGCGCACGCCGCGCACGAACGCGCCCTGTTCGAGCACCTGACCCGCACCCTGGAGGCCGAGCCGCCCGCCGAACTGCCCGAGCCGGAACTGCTGCACCTGACGCCCGAGCAGACGGCCCGCCTGCACGAGCGCGCCGCTGCGCTCCAGGGCTGGGGCCTGACCCTGGAGGATTTCGGGGCGGGACTGGCGCGGCTGCGGACCGTGCCCGCCACGCTGGCGGCGCTGGGCGTGCCGCGCCTGCACGAGCAGATCGTGGAGGCGGCGCTGGGCGACCACCCGGACCCGCGCCGGGACGTGCTGGCGCGACTGGCCTGCGCGCCCGCCCTGAAAGCCGGGATGCTGGACCACGCGCGCGGCGAGGCGGTCCTGCGCGCCCTGTCGGCCTGCGAGCACCCCTGGGCCTGCCCGCACGGGCGTCCGACCGTGCTGCGCCTGAGCGAACGGGAGCTGGCGCACTCGTTCGGACGGCGCGGCGTGCGGGACGTGCCACGCGGCCGGGACGCCGCGCCGCGCTAGGCGTACCGAAGGCCCTTCAGCGGTTGAAGGCGCTGCGTTGCCCGCTGAACAGGGTCGGGAAGGTCTGTCGGGCGGCGGTGCTCAGGACCGGCTGCACCCAGTACGGCAGGTTGCGGCGGGCGTTGCGGATCTCGAAGCGTCCGTCGCGGCTCTCGGTGGTCACGCCGGTCCAGCCGGGGCGCAGGGTCAGGTCGTAGTAGGTGTTCAGGCCGGCGCAGCGGCCGCGCAGGGTGACGGTGCGGTCGCTGTAGATCCACTGGCCGCGCTCGGCGGGGTCGGTGGGCGCGTCGGCCTGCACGAGCGTGGCGACCGCGTTCGTGGCGGGATTGAAGACCAGCAGCGTCTCGGCGGTGTACGTGCGCGCCCCGGCGGGCGTGACGTTCACGCCGGGGCAGACGTCCAGGGGTTGCACGGGCGGCCGGAAGGTGCCGGGCACCACGACGTTGAAGCGCGTGCCGTTCAGGGGGCCCATGCCCAGCAGCCAGCCGCCGCCCAGGTTGGTCATCAGGACGCGCAGGTCGCCGCTGCCCAGGGCGCGGGTCGCGGCGGGGTTGCGGATCTCGCCGCCCACGCTGAACGAGGTGGCGTGCGCGGCGCCGGTCAGCAGCAGCGGCAGCAGGGCCTGGACGAGACGGACGGACTTGCAAGCGGAGAGGTTCACGCCCCTGACCATCGGGGAGGCGCGTCAGGTCGGTGTCGGCGGGTGTGAGGTTCGTTACAGCCCGTCTGGGCGGGCGTCCAGCCGGTCGGCGCCCAGGGTGGCGTACAGGCTGCGGCCCAGGTACAGGGCGGGCGGGGCGGCGAGCAGGCCGCGCGCGTCGAAGGCGTCCGGGTCGAAGCGGACCTCCTGCACGTGCCCGACGATCAGGTCGTGGTCCCCGACCGGGATGACCTGCGTGACGCGGCAGGTGTAGTGCAGGTACGCGCCGCTCAGGGCCAGCGGCTGCTCGCTCAGGGTGGACAGGTTCAGCAGAGCGTGCTTGTCGGTGCCGTCGTGGGCGCTGTGCAGGCCGCTGCCGTGAATGGCGCCCGCGCGGTCCAGCGGCAGGAAGTTCACGCCGAACGTGCCGGACGCGCGGATCAGCGGGTACGTGGCGCGTTCCCGGCCCAGCGACACGCCATACAGGGGCGGCGTTTCGCTCAGGGCCGTGTGCCAGCCGGCGGCCATGACGTTGCGCGTGCCGGCGTGCGCGGCCGTGACGAGCGCGACCGTGCCGGGGTAGTACCCGAAGAGGCGAGTGGTGGTCTGCGTCAGCCGTGTGGCGGGGGCCGGGTGATCGGTCGGGGACGGGTCGGGGTGCGGGGACATGCCCTGGCAGCATAGGCCCTGGCAGCCGAGGGGGCGGGCGGCGGGACGTGTGGGAAGGCAGGAAGACCCCGCAGGCCCGTATGCTGTGCGTCATGTCTGTCGTGACCCGCATTGCTCCGAGTCCCACGGGTGACCCCCACGTGGGCACCGCGTACATCGGCCTGTTCAACCACACCCTGGCCCGCCAGTCGGGCGGGAAGTTCATCCTGCGCGTCGAGGACACCGACCGCAACCGCTACGTGCCGGACAGCGAGAAGCGCATCTTCCAGATGATGGCGTGGCTGGGCCTGACGCCCGACGAGTCGCCGCTTCAGGGCGGCCCGAACGGCCCTTACCGTCAGAGTGAGCGTTTCGACCTGTACGGCGATTACGCCCGTGGGCTGGTCGCGGGCGGTCACGCCTACTACGCCTTCGAGACGGCCGATGAGCTGACGGCGCTGCGCGAGGCGGCGCAGGCGGAGGGCCGAGTGATCGCCGTGCCCAGCCGCGACCTGGACCCGGCGGCGGCGCAGGCACGGGTAGAGGCGGGCGAGGCGGCCGTGATCCGCCTGAAGGTCCCGCGTGAGGGCGAGACGGTCGTGAACGACCTGCTGCGCGACCCGATTCACTTCCAGAACCGCGAGATCGACGACAAGGTGCTGCTCAAGGCCGACGGGTTCCCCACCTACCACCTGGCGAACGTGGTGGACGACCGCCTGATGGGCGTCACGCACGTCGTCCGGGCCGAGGAGTGGATCACCAGCACGCCCATTCACGTGCTGCTGTACCGCGCCTTCGGGTGGCCGGAGCCGGTATTTGCGCACATGCCGTTGCTGCGTAACTCGGACAAGTCGAAGATCAGCAAGCGCAAGAACCCCACGAGCGTGGAGTGGTACCAGGGGCAGGGCTTCCTGCCCGAGGCGATGCTGAACTTCCTGGCGACGATGGGCTGGACGCACCCGGACGGCCTGGAGGTGTTCGATCTGGCCGAGTTCGAGCGGGTGTTCCGCCTCTCTGACGTGACGCTGGGCGGCCCGGTGTTCGATCAGGCGAAGCTGCGCTGGTACAACGGCAAGTACCTGCGCGAGGTGCTCTCGGAAGACGAGGTCGCCCGCCGCCTGCACGCCTTCCTGGCCGACCAGAAGGTGGATCTGCCGCACGACGACTATTTCCGGGCAGTGGTGCGTCTGATGACGCCGCGCATCGAGGTGTTCAGCGAGTTCCTGGAGAAGACGCCCTACTTCTGGTCCGAGGAGTACCCGGTGACCGAGAAGGCGCAGGCCGCCATCGACGGCGCGCGCGAGCTGCTGCCGGAACTGGCCGCCACCCTGAAGAACCTGCCGACCTTCGACGCGGCGTCCATCAAGGCAGCCTTCGCGGCGTTCGCCGAGGAGAAGGGGCTGAAGCTCGGGAAGGTCATGCCGCCCGTGCGCGCGGCCGTGGCGGGCACCATGGAGAGCCCGGACCTGCCGGACCTGCTCGCCACGCTGGGCCGTGAGCGGGTGGTCGCCCGGATCGGGAAGCTGGGCGCATGACCCTGATCGCCTCGGTTCTGGTGGGCCTGATCGCCCTGCTGCACGGGTACATCCTGGTGCTGGAGATGTTCCTGTGGACCACTCCGCGCGCCATGAAGGCCTTCGGCACCACCCCGGAATTCGCGGCGCAGACGCAGGCGCTGGCAGCCAATCAGGGCCTGTACAACGGCTTCCTGGCAGCCGGGCTGATCTGGGGCCTGATCACGGGTTCGGCGGCCATTCAGCTGTTCTTCCTGGCGTGCGTGGCGGTCGCGGGTCTGTACGGCGCGGCCACCGCGAACCGCCGCATCCTGTTCATCCAGACGGTCCCGGCCGCGCTGGCAGCGCTGGCGGTCCTGCTGGCCCGCTGAAGGCCCGGCCCCAGACAACCGAGAGGGCGGCGCCTCCGAACATGGAGCGCCGCCCTCGTGGATGTGCCGTCCTCAGCGGGCCTGGAATTCCCAGCGTTCGGCGGGAGCGTCGGCCGTGGCAGGCACCGTCAGGGTGAGGGTCTGCCCGCGCCCGGCGGCGCCCTGCACGGTCAGGGTGGGCGCGCGGTCGAGCAGGCCGATCAGGTTCACGCCGGTTTCCGGGCAGGCGATGCGGGTCGTGAAGGCCGGGCCGGTCAGGCTCAGTACAGTGCCGCCCGACACGGTGCCGCGCAGGGCGTAGGGCGCGCCGACGTTGTTGCAGCCGTCCACGCCGCCCACCCGTCCGTCCCGGAAGGTCAGGCTGACGGGGCGCGCGGTGGCGGGGGCGGGCGCGCCGTTCACGCGGGTCAGGGTGTACGTGGCGGCCGGGTCGGGCGTGGCCGGAGTGGGCGCCGGGGTCGCGGTGGGCTGGGGGCCGCGCGTGAGGGTCAGGGTGCCGCCGGTGCCGCTCAGGGTCAGCGTGCTGCCCGCCTGCGTGACGGTCAGGGGCGCACGCAGCAGGCTGAGCAGGGCCGTTTCCGCCTGCGCCTGGGCGGGCGGGCAGGCCATGCGGGTCGAACTGACCGGCCCGAACGTCACGCGGGCCGGACTGCCCAGCAGCGCCCCGGTGCCGCGCAGGGCGTTGCAGCCGACCGCGCCGCCCAGCGTGACCTTCGGCCCGTCGAAGGTGACGTTCAGCAGGCCCGTGGTGGGCAGGTCACGGCCCGAGGCGGTCAGGCGCAGGGCGGTCCAGGCGCCGTTCAGGCTGGTGTTCACAGGGGCCGTGGGACGGGCCTCCAGCGCGCGGAAGGTCAGGCGGCCCTTCCCGGCGCTCAGGGTCAGGGTGTCGCCGCTCAGCTCAGAGCGGGTCACGCGGGTCAGCAGGTTCAGGTAGTCCTCGCGCAGGCTCAGGGCGGCGTCGGTGCAGTTCTGGCTGCTACCGCCCTGCACGCCGCGCAGCAGCAGCGTGGCGGTCTTCAGCGGGCCGGCCGTGCCCAGGCGGGCCGCGCCGGTCAGGGGGCTGCAGCCGGTCGTGCCGCCCACGGTCAGCTCCGCGCCGCTGCCGGTCAGGGTCAGGGTGGGGCGGGTCAGGCGCGCGCCGGGCATGATGGGCGCGCTTCCGGCGGGCTGCACGGTCTGCAGCACCCAGGTCGTGCCCACCAGCGCGGGAGAGGCCGGGGTGGGCGCGGGCAGCGAGGTCAGGACGGCCAGGGTCAGGGGCAGCAGGGCACTCATGAGAAGGGTTGTACACCGCGTTCCTGATGGGCAGGTGACGGGCGGTCAGGACGGCAGGGCGGGACAGTCGGGCGCGGCGGTGCGTAGAATGGTAACCAAACGCCCGTTAGGGTCCGGGAGGTGCGGCGCGAACCGCCCTCCGGCCCCTCTGAATGCAAGTGTGCGCCGCCCGGTCAGCCGGGACGGGGGCAGGAGGAACGACATGACACAGGACCGCCGAATTCGAGTACTGATCGCCAAACCCGGCATGGACGGCCACGACCGTGGCGCGAAGGTCGTGGCGCGCGCGCTGCGTGACGCGGGCATGGAGGTCATCTACACCGGCCTGCGCCAGACCGCCGAGATGATCGTGAACGCCGCCGTGCAGGAGGACGTGGACGCCATCGGCCTGAGCGTGCTGTCGGGCGCGCACATGCATTACTTCCGGGAGGTCATGACCCTGCTGCGCGAACAGGACGCGCAGGACATCATCGTGTTCGGGGGCGGCATCATCCCGGATCAGGACCTGCCCACCCTGGCGGAACTGGGCGTGGGGCGCGTGTTCACGCCGGGCGCCAGCACCGAGGACGCCGCCACGTACCTGCGCGGCGCGGTGCAGGCCCGCTGGCAGGCGCAGGGCGAGGCGTGAGCGCTGCGCAGCGTGAGTGGTGCGAGGCGTGAGCGGCGCGGGGCTGTCATCATGCCGGCATGAGTGACGCCGCGCTGCCCCGCCCCGCCCTGAACGTGGGGCAGCTGGCCCCGCTGTACGCCGCGCAGGCCCTGGCGACCGGCGCGACCACCGTCAGCACCGTGCTGGCCAGCCTGATCATGAGCGGCCTGCACTTCGAGACGCTGGTGGGCCTGCCCAGCACGCTGATCAGCACGTCGGCGGCGCTGTCGGCCGGGGCGTTCGGGGCGCTGATGCTGCGCCGGGGCCGCCGCACCGGCCTGAGCGCCGCCTTCACGCTCGGGGCGCTGGGGGCCGCCGTGGGCTTCGTGGGCGCCCGCTTCGCGCTGCTGCCGGTGTTCCTGATCGGCGCGTGCCTGATGGGCGCGGCGCAGGGCGGGTACCAGCAGGCCCGCTACGCCGCCGCCGAGAGCGTCCCCGACGACCGGCGCGGCACGGCGCTGGGCGCGCTGATGCTCATGAGCGTACTCGGATCGTTCCTGATCACCGGGGCGTCCCGGCCCATCGAGACCCTGGGCGCGGCGCTGGGCAGCACCCCGGAAGTCGCCGGGTGGCTGGTCGGCGGCGTACTGCTGGGCGCGGCCGCCCTGCTGATCCGCCTGTGGCGCCCCACCGCCCCCACCCCTGCGCCCGCCGCGCGGCCTGCCCAGGCTGCCCCCGCGAAACTGACGGTCCGGGAGGCCTTCGCCATTCCCGGCGTGCGCAGCACTGCGCTGGCCCTGGCCACCGCGCAGGGCCTGATGGTCACCCTGATGAGCCTCACGCCGCTGCGGGCGCACCACATGGGCATGGATCACGGCGCGGTCGCCGCGCTGATCAGCGGGCACATCCTGGGCATGTTCGGCTTCGGCTGGCTGACCGGCCCCCTGATCGACCGCCTGGGCCTGCGTTTCGGCTACGTCAGCGGCGCGCTGCTGCTGGCTGCCGCCGCCCTGAGCGCCCCCCTGAGCGGCGCGGCGTGGCTGGCCGTCAGCATGTTCCTGCTGGGCCTCGGCTGGAACCTCGCGTTCGTGGCGGGCAGCAAGTCCCTGACCCGCTTCCCGGCCGCGCAGGGCGTCACGGACGGCCTGGGGTACGTCGCAGCGGGCGTGGGCACCGCGCTGGGCGGCGTGATCATCGCCCGCGCCGGTTTCCCCGTGCTGGCCGGAGCCTGCGCCGTCCTGGCACTGCTGCCGCTGATCAGCGCGTGGCGGGTCCGGGCTGCCTGACCCGTGACCGGCCCCCTCACCCGCCCCTTCGGGGCACCCTCTCCCGCAGGGGGCGAGGGTCAACTCCCTCTTCCCCACCGGTCAGAGGCCGCTGGTCAGGGATTGGGGGCGCTGACGAAGGTGTCGTCGCCGGGCGTGGCGCTGCTCTTGCCGCCGCTCTGGTCGTAGCGCACGCCGCTGTTCATGCGGGTCACGGCGACCGACTGGGTGTTCGCGGCGCTGACGGCCCCGTTCGCGGCGAACGAGCGGGTCCAGAGGTACCAGCGGGGCGCGACGCCGTGCTTGCGGGCCAGTCCGCTGGCGGGGTTCAGGTCGAACACGTAGTCCGGGAAGACCTCGGTGCGGCTGACGGACTTCGCCATGTTCAGGTTGTTGTCGCCGCCCAGGTCGAGCAGGCGGCTGGATTTGATCCATTCGACGGCCACGCCGCTGCTTTTCAGGGCCTGCGCGATGCGGGCGCTGCGGGCGGCGGGGTTCGTGTCGGGGCTCAGGTAGGCGTACGAGTGACCGTAGTCGGCGGTGGCGGGCGACCAGAACGGGTCGGCCAGGATCACGCGCCGGGGGCGTTTCGCGGCGCTCAGGGCAGCGTCGGCGTAGGCTTTCTCGGTCATGGCGAGGGCCATCTGCGCGCCCAGCGAGTGCCCCATGACGCGCACGCCCTCGGCGCCGCTGTACGTCCACTGGCTCAGGGCGCTGCGGTACGCGTTGTAGAACAGCTGCCCCGCACTGACGGTGGGGGCGCCCGTCACCGAGTACGCGCCGGTCGGGGTGCGGTAGCGCATGCCGATGTTCTGCGTGCGGCCCAGCGTGTCGCGGTACGAGTACCCGGCCGTCCAGATCTTCGCCTGAGAGTGGTACGGAACGCTGCCGGTGCCCTCGTCATCGGCCAGTTGCGTCCAGTGGAACAGCGCCACGTTCCACCCGGCGTTGATCCAGGCGTCCGCGACATTCAGTTTGCCGTCACTGAAGTAGAAGTTGTCGCGCACGCCCGCAACCGTACTGCCGTCCTGCCAGCCGTGCACGAACAGCATCACGGGCCTGGCGGGATCGTAGTACCCGCTGATCGCCGCGCCGTCTGCGCGGGCCTTGCAGCCCACACCGCCGGGGCTGCCGGTCTCGCCCCTGGCGTACCAGTACACGCCGGTATCCAGGCCACTCTGACCGAACGGCAGGGCCAGCGCCGTGGGGCACGCGGCCGCCTGCGCGCTCAGGGCACCGCCCCGGCCGCCTCCCTCGGCCAGCAGGGCCGTCTGCGCCTCACTGAACCCCGCCGGGAGGCCAGCGGTGGCCGCTCCCTGCGGCTGCGGAGCGGACGAGCAGGCCGCCAGCGCGGCACTCAGGATCAGGGCGGCAGGCAGACCGGCAGACGACAGGAACGATCTGGGCATACGGGATTTCCTCCGGGCAGAGCGGGGCGCGGCGGGCTGAACAGGGATGGGCAGGGCCGGGCAACGGCGCGCCGGCCGGAAACTGAAGTTGTAGGTGCAAGCGGCACCATACGTCACCCCGCCGGCCTGAAAACAGTCCCCGCAGTTCAAGATTTCCGGCGAATGAAAAAACCCCCCGGCGTGGGGGGGCCGTTCAGGCAAGGCAACAGGAGCCCAACGAAAAGAGCGCCGAGCAGGCCTGGGGCCGACTGCGACGCTCTGTTTCTGGCTGGCGGAACGGGAGAGATTCGAACTCTCGGTACGGTTGCCCGTACACACGCTTTCCAGGCGTGCCCCTTCAACCACTCGGGCACCGTTCCAGCGCACAGCAGATTAGCGGGTCAGGGCTGGAAAATCAAATCTGGGGGCCGACCCGTGTGCCGTCCGGCCCGGACGGATGCGCGGCGCGCGGATGCCCTAGAATGCAACTGTGACCTTTCTTGCCGTGCTGGCGGTGCTGATTTCTTATGTGGTCGGAGCGATTCCGGCGGCGGCCTGGGTGGCCCGCACGCGTGGCGTGGACATCCTGAAAGTCGGGAGTGGCAACAGCGGTTCCACGAATGTCCTGCGAACCCTGGGCAAGGGCCCGGCCATCCTCGTGGCCGTCTTCGACATCCTCAAGGGCGCGCTGGCGATCTGGCTGGCGCGCGCCCTGGGCCTGGACGCGCCCATGCAGGCGGCGTGCGGCGTGGCGGCCGTGATCGGCCATAACTTCAGTCCGTTCCTGAAATTCAAGGGCGGCAAGGGCGTGGCGACCACGTTCGGGACGATCTGCGCGCTGCTGCCCGTGGCGGGCCTGGGCTTCTTCCTGATGGGCATCACGACCGTGTGGCTCACGCGCTTCGTATCGGCGGGCAGCATCCTGGGCGCGCTGACGGGCGCGTTCACGGCGTACCTGCTGGGCGCGCCGCTGTGGCTGTCGCTGGTCGTCTCGGCGCTGGCCGCGCTGATTGTGTGGCAGCACCGCGAGAACATCCGCAAACTGCACGCCGGGAACGAACGCCGCTTCGGCGAGAAAGTCAGCTGATCCTCACGCACGCCGGGCCGCGCGCACCTCATACGGACTCCGATTGGACGGCCTTGTAAGCCGTTCAATCCGAGCGGATGCGAGGAGGAGAGAACCGGGTTCCGGACGTGGAGCTGGCAATCCGGTAAAGTTCCGGATTGTCAGCGAAACAAACGGAATCCGTATCGCAGGTCGCGGCCCGGCGTGCGCTATGCTGGGCGGGTCAAGACAACTGAGCGGCGGGACCCCGGCCCCGTCACGTTGCGAGGAGTGCATGTCGGCCAGGATTCGCGTTTACGGTAAGGAAGCGGTGTTCGCGCAGGGCGCGTGGCAGTGCGACGACGAGAGCCTCCAGGCAATGCTGCAGGCGCTGGCCGACCCACGCGCCATGACCGAGGATCAGGAACGCACGCACGCGCTGTACGCCGCCGGACGCTTCGGCGGCCTGATCGCCACCGAGTACGGCTGGGAGGCCGCGCCGCACCCGGAGGCGGAAATCAAGATGGAGGACTTCGCCCCGGCCCGGCAACCCGAACGCGCCGGATGGCTGAGCTTCCTACGCCGGCGCAAGTAGGGCACCTGCGGCAACTCCGTTCCGTCCTGCCGCGTACCGTGAGGCATGACCCGTTCCCTGCTTCTGGCTGCCCTGCTGACCCTGCCTGCCACCCAGGCCCAGACTGTTCCTGCCCCGACTGGCGCCGCGCCGACCACGCTGGCGCAGGTGGCCGTGACCGGCACAGTGATCTGGAAGACCGGACATGACGGGTTCATCCTGCGGAGCCTGACCGAACCGGACTTCCTCTTCGCGTTCACCACGAGCGCCGCGCCGAAACAGCCCATCCGCGACCTGAAGATCACGGTGCCCAGGCACGCCCTCAGCGGGACGCAACTGAACCTGATGCAGGAGTTCCTGGGACGCGCCGGACGCACCTGCCTGAAGCTGAGCGGCCCGCAGGTCCGCGACCTGACGGACTGGCTCGCCACCCAGAGCCTCGAACCCCGGACGTTCGGCACGCTGACCGTCTGGCGGGGCGGGATGCTCGACATGAACTCGCTCATCTATCAGACGACCATCACCCTGACCGTCCCCACCGCCGGACCCTGCGTGCATCAGGGCGTGGGCAGCGCTCCCATGCGCCTCTGATACGGATTCCGTCTGTTTCGCTGACAATCCGGAACTTCACCGGATGGCCAGCTCCACGTCCGGAACCCGTTTCTCTCCCTCTCGCATCCGCTCGGATTGAACGGCTTTGCAAGCCATTCAATCGGAGTCCGTATGACTCCCACGGTCCCTTCACGCTAGGCAGGCAGCCTTGACCCCCGGAGGGGCAGCGCCTACGCTGGGGGGCATGAACGCCGTCATGACCACCATTACCCCGTGAGGGCGGTGTCTTGATGGCAGCCGCCCCGCGAGACACGCCGGGCGGTTTTTTTGTGGGAAGGAGACGAGCATGCGCGTAGCGATTGTCGGAGCGACCGGAGCGGTGGGGCACGAACTTCTCAAGGTGCTGGAGGGCAGCAGCCTGCAATTCGATGAGCTGCTCCTGTTTGCCAGTCCGCGCAGCGCGGGCACGCAGCTGACCTTCAAGGGGCAGCCGCTGACGGTGCAGGTCACGCCGGACGGGGCGATCGACGCGGACGTGATCCTGGCGTCGGCGGGGGGCAGCATCAGCAAGGCGCTGGCCCCCAAATGGGTGGAGGGCGGGGCGGTCGTGATCGACAACAGCAGCGCCTTCCGCTACGACGACGACGTGCCGCTGGTCGTGCCCGAGGTAAACGGGGACGCCGCATTGAGCCATAAGGGCATCATCGCCAACCCGAACTGCACGACCGCCATCGCCGTGGTCGCCGTGGCTCCCATCCACCGCGCCTATGGTGTGAAACGCATGATCGTCAGCACGTATCAGGCCACCAGCGGCGCCGGGGCCAAGGGCATGGAGGAACTGCTGGAACAGACCCGCGCCGAACTGAACGGTGAGCAGGCGCAGGCGAGCGTGTTCGCGCACCCGATTCCCTTCAACGTGATTCCGCACATCGATTCCTTCCAGGACAACGGGTACACCAAGGAAGAGATGAAGGTCGCCTGGGAGACCCGCAAGATCATCGGGGACGACAGCCTGAAGATCAGCTGCACTGCCGTGCGCATCCCCACCCTCCGCACGCACAGCGAGGCCATTACCCTGGAACTCGAACGCCCCGCCACGCCCGAGGCCGTGCGTGAACTGCTGGCCGGGGCCGCCGGGGTCGAGGTGCGCGACAACCCGGAAGGCAAGCTGTACCCCATGCCCCTGACCGCCAGCGGCAAGTACGACGTCGAGGTGGGCCGCATCCGCGAGTCGCTGGTGTTCGACGGCGGCATCGACCTGTTCGTCGCGGGCGACCAGCTCCTGAAAGGCGCGGCGCTGAACGCCGTGCAGATCGCCGAGTACCTCCAGCAGAAGGGCGCGCTGAAGGCGAAACAGCGGGCGTAAGCGGGGAGTGGGGTCGGGGGATTGCTCCCCGACTCGCCCCGATCCCAGAAAAGCCGGAGCGTCCTGCCCCGGCTTTTTCTGTATCCCTGTTCAGCGGAACCGGAGGTCTCCCCCACCCACGTCCTACTCCCTAGCCGCGCGTGATGCGGTCCACCTCGGCGCGTTCGTCGGCGCTCAGGGTCCAGCTGGCGGCGGCGACGTTCTCGTCGATCTGTTCGGGTCTGGTCGCTCCGGCGATCACGCTGCTGGTTTCGGGGAAGGACAGCAGCCAACTGAAGGCCAGTTTCAGCAGCGTGTGACCCTGGGCCTGCGCGAAGGTCCGCAGGTTCTCGACGACCGTCCAGTTCTGCGGGGTCAGGTAGCGGTCCTGCGCGCCCTGGCTGCCCGTGATGCGTGCGCCGTCCGGGAGGGGTTGCCCGGCGTGGTACTTGCCGGTCAGGAGGCCGCTGGCGAGCGGGAAGTAGGGCAGCAGGCCCAGGTTCAGGTCGTGGGCGGCGGGGATCAGGTCGGTTTCGATGTCGCGGACCAGCAGGCTGTGTTCGTCCTGGCAGGACGTGAAGCGCGCCCAGCCGTGCTGGCGGGCCAGGGTGTCGGCGGCGCGCACGTCGGCGGCGGGCATGTTGCTCACGCCGACGGCCCGCACGAGCCCCTGCTGCACGAGGTCGTTCAGGGTGCCCAGGGTGTCCTCGATGGGCGTGTGCGGGTCCGGGGTGTGCAGCTGGTACAGGTCCAGGTAGTCCGTGCCGAGGCGGCGCAGGCTGGCCTCCAGCGCCCGGCGGATGTACTCAGGACGGGCGCCCTGCTGGCCGTCGCCCATGTCCATGCCGAACTTGCTGGCCAGGACGATGTTCCGGCGTTCCGGGCCGAGGGCGCGGCCCAGCATCTCCTCGCTGCCGCCCCGGTTGCCGTAGATGTCGGCCGTGTCGAACAGCGTGATGCCCGCATCGAGCGCGCGGCGCACGACGGCGGTGGTGGCGGTCTGATCGAGGCGACCGCCGAAGTTGTTGCAGCCCAGGCCGACCGCCGAGACGCTCAGTCCGCTGTGCCCGAGGGTCCTGTGTGCGGGGGTGCTGCTGCCTGCCGCCTGGGTGCCTGCTTCCGGGTTGTTCATGCGGGCAGGGTAATGCACCCGCCTGCGCCGATCGTGAACGTCCCTGCACCCTCCGGTGGACGCCACGCCCGGCCCGCATGCGGCACACTGGACGCATGACCCGACCCGACCGGTTCCGTCCCGCGCGCCCGCCTTCCCGCGTGGGTCAGCCCGCCCGCATGGGTCAGCCCGGCCCGGCGGCGGCCCTGACGGCGGCGCTCGTGGCGGGCATCTGGGGGCAGGAGGTGGCCGATCAGCTGCTGTTCGGCGGGTCGCTGGACCGTTACGGCATCCTCCCGCGTGACACGGGCGCGTTCTGGAACATCCTGACCGCCCCGTTCCTGCACGCGGGCTTCGGGCACCTGATGGCGAACACGGTGCCGCTGGCGGTGCTGGCGTTCATGGGAGCCGTGCGCGGCGTGACCCGTTTCCTGACCGCCACGCTGATCATCGTGCTGGTGGGGGGCGCGCTGGTGTGGCTGTTCGGGCGGGGCGGCAGCGTGCACCTGGGCGCCAGCGAACTGGTGTTCGGGTTCCTGGCGTACCTGCTGGGCGTGGGCTGGTGGGAGCGCACGCCGGTCGCCATCGGCGTGGCGGTCGCGGCGTTCGCGCTGTACGGGGGCATCCTGTGGGGCGTGCTGCCCGGCAACCCGTACGTGTCGTGGGAGGCGCACCTGTTCGGGTTCCTGGCGGGCCTGCTGGCGGCGGCGCTGCTGCACGGGCGGCGGCCCCGCCGGGCGGCAGGTCAGAACGGCGTGCCGTTCCGTTGAAGCTGGCGGGCTACCTGCCGCAGTAACCGGGTCTGCTCGGGCCAGAACAGGTCCGGCACCTGCCCGCCCAGCAGGGGATGCCATTCCAGCCGGTAGCCCGGCTCCAGCGGGGGCAGGGCCTCCTGCTGGGTGCTGATGCCCAGGTAGTAGCGGGTGACCTGCCACTTCGTGCGGGCGTAGTTCAGGCGTTCCAGGGTCGCCAGTTCGCGGAGGATCTGCACGCCCTCCAGTCCGGCCTCCTCGCGCAGTTCGCGGTGCAGGGCGTCCAGGTGGGCTTCGCCGATTTCCAGGCCACCCTTGGGCAGTTGCGGGTAGGGGCCGGGTTCCACGACCACCGCGACCTGCCAGCCGCCGGGCGCACCTTCCAGTGTGGCGGCGTCCGGTCCGGGGGCACGCAGGATGACCCCGCCCACGCTGGGACGGTCCGGCACACCGTCCGGGCGGCAGTAGTGGGTGGCGTCCGGGGGCGGCAGTGGCCCGTGGGCATTCACAGTTCGACCGGGCCGCCGGGGGTGGTCAGGACCGCGCGCAGTTCGGGCTGCGGGCCCCTTTGAACCTCGACCTCGCCCGTGAAGTTCAGGGTGTTCAGCGCGGCGCGCAGCGCGTCGGGGTCGGGCGTGCCCAGGTGCAGGGTGCCCAGGCGCACGCCCCGGTCGCTCAGGCGGGTGGGGGGCGGCAGGGTCTCCCAGCAGATCAGGGACGGGTGCGGGCCGCCGCCGGGCAGGTGGCCGTCGGCGGGGACGGTCAGGGTCCAGCGGTTCGCGCCGCGTGACAGGGCCAGCACATCGGGACCGGCCGGCAGGTGCGCCACGCCCGCCACCCAGTGGATCAGGGCCGGGCCGTGCGACAGCCGCCGCTGCATGTCGGGGGTGTCCAGGCCGAACCAGCGGGGGCGCCCTGGGGCGGGTGCCTGCGGGTTCACGGCGATCACTTCCAGGTAGGCGTCGGGGCCCAGGGACAGCAGGGTGTTGTGCGTGCCGAACAGGCCGTGCTCGCCGCCGGGTTCCAGCGGGCAGTGCAGGCGGCCTTCGAGCCACGCGCGGCCTTCCTCCAGGGTGCGGGCGGCGATGACCAGATGGTCCAGGCGGGCGCCCGGTTGGCTCGGGGCGGGGTGGGCGGTCATGCGCCCCTGGGGCGGCTCATGCCGGCCGGGTCGTTCAGGACGATGGCGGCGGCCTTCTCGCCACTTTCCATGGCGCCCTGAATGCCGCTCATGGAGGTCGCCTCGCCCGCCAGGATCACGCCGGGCAGGGGCGTGGCGTGACCGGCCAGGGTGGCGGCGTACCCGGCAGGCTGCGGGTACTGCGCGTGCCGGATGCGTTCGACCAGCAGGGTCCGCAGCGTGGCGGCCTGCGGGCCGTACCAGCGGTCCAGTTCGCCGCGCACGCGGGCATCCAGGGCGTCGTCGTCGAGGTCCGGGAGGCCCAGGACGGTCACGGTCAGCAGCGACTGGCCCTGCGGGGCGCGCTGCGGGATCACGTTCGACAGCCAGTGCGCGTTGTTGATGAAGCCCGCCTCGGCGTTCAGCAGCAGCCGCGTCTCGCGGTCCAGGCCGTGCGGCGCGGCGTAGTGCAGGTACGTGCCCCCCAGGCTGCCGCGCCCGGTCGGCTGGCCGGTCAGGGCAGCGGCGCCGTCCGGGTCGGTCGCGACGATCACCTGCCGCGCGTCCAGTTCCCCGGCGCTGGTGGTCACGGTCACGTGCGACGCGTGGGACTTCAGGCGGGTGGCGCGCACGCCGGTCACCACGTCCAGCCCGCCCGCCAGTTGCGCCGCCACCTCACCCATGCCCGCGCGGGGCAGGGCCGCGCCGCCGTCCATCAGCATCCGGAAGTAGTAACGGAACAGGCGGGCGCTGGTGTCCAGTTCGCGCCGCAGGAAGATCCCCCGAAGAACGGCCGGAAGAAGCGGTCCAGCGCGCCCTCGCTGAACCCGAACTCCCGCAGGAACGCCTCGGTGGACTGGTCGTCGCCGCGCAGCAGCGTGTGCGGCGCCGGGGCGCGCAGCTTCAGGGCCAGCGCCGCCACGCGCGCCTTGTCGGGCACGCTCAGCACGCCGCTCAGCAGCGTCGAGGGCAGCGCCGCCGGGTCGCTCAGGGGACTGCCCAGCGTGTCGGTCCGCGCGCCACGCCGCACGACCGCCGCCGACGGCACGGGCACGAGGTCCAGCGCGCCCAGGTCCAGGTGCCGCCGCACCGCCGGGTACGCCGGGAACAGCACCTGATACCCGGCGTCCAGCGTGAACCCGTTCACGGCGCGCGAGTGCACGCGGCCCCCCACGAACGGCGCGGCCTCCAGCACCCGCACCCGCTGCCCGGCGCGCGCCAGAACCCGCGCCGCCGTGAGTCCTGCCAGCCCACTGCCGATCACCACTGCGTCATGCATGCGCGCAGGCTAGCGCAGGGGGCGTGAAGGTTGCAGGGCGTGGGAGCGAAATCAGTGACGGGCCGGGGGCTGTGTTGGCGGCTGGGTGGGAGGTTGGGGCGGCATGCCCTGCCCCTCGGAGAGTTTGACCAGCCACGCGAACAGCTGGATGAACGCCAGGGCCAGGGCGGGCAGGCCGGCGAGCATCATGATCCAGCCGCTCAGCTGCTGGTTCTGCAGCGGCGTGTAGTTCCACAGGCACAGGGCGCTCACGTACGGCGTGTACAGGACCTGGGGGGAGTACAGCCAGACGCTGGCGACGGCCATCATGGGCAGCGCGCTGATCAGGCCAAACCAGCCGCGCGAGCCGATGTCGGCGGGCTGCACGCTGGGCAGCGGGCGCAGGATGACGCTCCAGACCATCAGGCTGCTCAGCAGGTACAGCGCGGGCAGCAGCGCCCCGGCGGTGTTCGAGACGACGCTGGCGTTGAATCCGGCGGGGACGTTCCAGAACACGATCACGGCCGTCCAGACGGCCAGCGCCACCCAGGGGTCCAGCAGGACGCCCAGCACGCGGCCCAGGGCGCGGCGCGGATTCAGATTCAGGCGTGGCAGGCCCAGCACCAGCAGGGGCGGCACGAGTTCCGCCAGGACCATCAGGCGGCCCATGTACAGCGCCATGCTGCTCTGGGTCATGGTGGCGGCGCGGCTCTGGGTGGTGATCAGCAGCAGCAACGTCCCCAGCGCGAACAGCACGGCCCGCCACGCCGGCCACGCGGCGCCGCCCGCTGCGCCGCGCCGGGCGCGCAGGAAGCCCCAGGTGTACGCGGCGGCGACCAGCAGCGTGGGAATCAGGAAGGCCGGGTCGGGCGTGGGGGCCAGCAGGTCGGCCAGGGTGGGGTTCAGGTTGACGGGGGTGGGGGCGCTCATGGGGTCTCCAGGACGTACTGCACGTCGGCTTTCACGCGTTCGAGTTGCGGCAGCTGGGTGTAGTCCCACAGGACCCGCAGCCGCCCGCGCGCGTCGATCAGGTACGTGGCGGTGGTGTGGTTGATCTGGTACGACTGGGGGCCTTTCACGTCGGCCTTCTGGTACGCCACGCCGTACGCGGCGGCCAGGGTGGAGAGCGCCGATTCCGGCACGCGCACGCCCACGCCCGCCTTCCCGAAGAACGACACGTACTCGTTCAGGCGGGCGGGCGTGTCCCGGTCGGGGTCCACGCTGACCAGCACGACGCGCAGCCTTTCGCGCTGTGCGGGGGGCAGGGCGTCACGCACGCGGTTGAGGTACGAGAGGGTCAGCGGGCAGATGTTCGGGCAGTTCGTGAACCCGAAGAACAGCGCCGTGACCGGGCCGCCCGCCTGCCCGCTGTCCGGCGTGAACGTGAAGGGCCGCTCGCGCCCCCCGGCCTGCACGGTCCCGCTGAACCCGGCGGCCAGCGTCCCGGCCGGGTACGCCGTTCCGAAGAAGGGGTACGGGCTCTTCAGGCGGGCGTAACCCCACACGGCCAGCAGCAGCAGGGTCACGGCGGCGGCGGCCAGCAGCGCCGACACGTACCAGGGGCGGGCGGGCGGGCCGGGGTCCGGCAGGGGCGGGTGGGGGGGCGTTTCGGTCACAGGAGTCTCCGGGGCGGGTCAGGGTTTCAGGACCGGGAGGTCCAGGGTCAGGGCGCGGCCCTGCGTGTCGGTCAGGGTGAGGCTCAGGCGTTCGCCCTCCTGCAACGGGGCTTTCAGGCCGCTGAGCATCAGGTGATCCCCCATGTCGCTGAGGGTCAGGGTGCCGCCGGCCGGGACGGTCAGGGTGTCCACCGCGCTCATGCCGGTCAGGCCGGCCGGGTCGGTGCGGGTGATCATCAGCAGGCCGCCGGTCGCGGCGGGGCTGCTCACGCCGCTCAGCTGCACATCGTCGGGGCCGGTGTTCGTCAGGGTGGCGAACACGCTGGTGTCCGGCACGCCGGGCGGCACGGCCACCACGCGCCCGTCCGTCACGGTCAGCGGGAGCGGCGCGGCGTTCGCGGGAACCGCCGGGGCGGCGTTCTGGGGAGCCCCGCTGTGGTTCATGGTTCCGTGATCCATGTCGGCCATGTCGTGTCCGGCCATATCCTGGGCGGCGGGGCCTACAGACGATTCGGTGCCTGCGGACGGTTCGGTACCTGCGGACGTTTCGGTGCTGGCGGACGGGACAGCGCTGGCGGCCGGTTCGGACTCCGCGCGGGGGCCGCAGGCGGTCAGGGCCAGCAGCGTCAGCAGGGCCAGGGCGGGCGCGCAGCGGCGGTGCGGGTGGGCAGGTGCAGTCATGACACTCCTTTCGGCGGCCGGGCGGTGCAGGCACCGAAAGCGCCGGCACGGGCCTTCACGGGGCAGTCTAGGCCGCGCCGGGGGCCGCATTGTCCCACCGCGCCCGCCCACGCCGGGCTGTGGAAAGGGTTCCATAAAGGGAGTATGGTGAGGGCAAGACCATGCGCAAACCCACCATTCAGGACGTAGCCCGGCAGGCCGGGGTTGGAGTCGGCACCGTTTCACGGGTGCTGAACAACCACGTGGCTGTCAAGGGAGCCACGCGCGAAAGCGTGCTCAAGGCCATCGCGGACCTCGAGTACACCCCCAACCCGCACGCCCGCCGCATCGCCGGCGGCAAGAGCTACACCATCAGCGTGCTGCTACCGGTCCTGACCACCGAATTCTACGTGCGGCTCCTCGACGGGCTGGAAAGCGCCTTCCAGGAAGCCCGCTACGATGTGGCGATCTTCCCGCTGCTGGACCGCTCCCGCCTGGAACGCTACCTGGGCTCGCACACGCTGGCGTACCAGGCGGACGGGCTGGTCATGGCGACGTACAACCTCACGCAGATGTTCCATGAACGCCGACTGCGCACCCAGCAGCCGACCGTGCTGGTCGACGCCTACGCCGAGAACGTGGACTCCTCGTTCATGGACAACGTCGCCGGGGGTCGCCTGGCCGGCGAGTACGCCGCGAAACTGCCGGGGCAGCTGTACGCCGTGTGGGTCGAGACGGAACTCGACCAGCTGTTCACCACCCGCGTGTTCGAGGACCGCCGCACCGGCTTCATGAGCGAGGTGCAGGCCGCCGGGCGCAGCGTCCGCGCCGAGTACACCTCCAGCTTCGACTCGCTGGCCGCCCGCAACACCGCCGCCACCCTGCTCGACGACGCGCAGGCCGCCGGGCTGCCCTGCACGGTGTTCGCGTCCGCCGACATGCTGGCCGGGGCGCTGCTCGACGAGGTGCGACTGCGCGGCCTGCGCATCGGTCAGGACGTGCGCGTCATCGGGTTCGACGACCAGCCCTGGGCGGCCGAGCGCGGCCTGACCACCCTGCACCAACCGGTCGAGAGCATGGGCTACGAGGCCGCGCAACTGCTGCTCTCACGCCTGAACGGCTACAAGGGTCCGCCCCGCGCCCGCCGCTTCGAACCCCGCCTGATCGTGCGCGGCAGCGCGTAAAGAAGTCATACGGATTCCGTTTGTTTCGCCGACAATCCGGGACTTCACCGGATTGCCAGCTCCACGTCCGGAACCCGTTTTGCTCCCACTCGCTTCGCTCGGATTGAACGGGCTTTGCAGCCCATTCAATCGGAGTCCGTATCAAAGGTTGAAAGTTGATGGTTGATAGACGCAGCCCTCTATCAACCGTCGGCCGTTCACTGTCTACACCCTTGCGCGCAGGCCCAGCAGCAGTCCAGCGGTGAACGCCCCGGCGAACGGCAGGTTGGCGGTCAGGACCCGCGTGATCCACGCGCCGCCCTGCTCGCTGCCCTGGCGCAGCCACGGTTCGGTCAGCGCCTGCACCTGCAACCAGTTCACGGTGATCAGCCCGAAGTACGACAGCAGTTGCAGCGTGATGAACAGTGCGCCCAGCGCGATCAGCGCCACGCGCCCGATGTGCCGCAGGGCCACGCCCGTCGCGAAGCCCAGCAGCGCGCCCACGCTCAGGTCGGGCAGCATGCCGCGCAGCGCCTCGCTCAGGGCAGACGAATCCGGCGGCGCCGAGGGGGCGGACAGGGTCGCGGCGGGAACGGGGGTGGGAGGCGGGGTCGTCATGGGCGGGTGGCGCGCATGGTAGCGCAGCGGCACGTCCCGCCGGGCGGTCTGCGGCACGTCAGGCCCGGCCGGGACGCTATGGTAGGAACACTGTGGACCTTCCGACCGACCCTGCGCCGACCGATCCTGCGCCTGCCGACCTGATCTCGCCCGAGCTGCTGGAGCGGCTGACGGCCGGTGAGGAGCGGGCGTGGTTCGAGTTCGTGCAGGAGTACGAGGGCCGCATGTACGGGTACCTGTACCGCCTGGAGGGCAACAGCGAGGACGCCCTGGACCTGACGCAGGAGGTCTTCTACCGCGCGTGGCGCAGCATCCGCACCTTCCGGGCGGGCGAGCGGGTGTTGCCGTGGCTGTATCAGGTGGCCAGGAACACGCAGATCGAATCGCACCGCCGCAAGCAGTTGCAGCGTTTCTCGCTGGAGCAGGCGCGCGAGGACGTGGGGTTCGAGGTGACCAGCGAGAAGCGCTCGCCGGTGCAGGCGGCCGAGAGTGCCGACGCGCAGGACCGCGTGCAGCGCGCCCTGCAACAGTTGCCGCCCGAGTACCGTGAGGCGGTCGTGCTGCGCTTCATGGAGGACCTGAGTTACGACGAGATCGCGCAGATTCAGGGCGTGGCGCTCGGCACGGCCAAGAGCCGCGTGTTCCGCGCCAAGGAGCAGCTGGCCGACCTGCTCGAAAGCGTCGCCGACGTGAACTGATCCGGACTCCGATTAAACGGGCTTTGCAGCCCATTCAATCCGAGCGGAGCGAGTAGGAGAAAAACGGGTTCCGGACGTGGAGCTGGCAGATCGGTGGTGTTCCGATTTGTCAGCGAAACAAACGGAACCCGATGATCCGCCCTGCGTCTGTTTCGTCGGCAGCGGGGTCGAACGGCCGGTCCCTCGATGGAGCGGCATACCGGACTCAGGGCCGCGCGAAGACCTGCGTCCAGTAGTGCTTGTAGGTGGTGCCGGGGCGGGAGACGTACGACAGGCCGATCAGGGTGAAGTCGCCCATGATGTTGCGGCAGTGGCCGGGGCTGCGCAGCCAGCCGTTCACGACCTCGTCGGGGCTGGTCTGCCCGGCGGCGATGTTCTCGGCGACACTGCTGGGGCTCAGGCCGGCCGTCTGCACGCGGCGCATGGGGCTGCTGCCGTCCAGGGCGCTGGTGTGGTCGAAGTACCCGTACAGGGCCATCCCGGCCGACTGGCCCTGCGCGGCGAGATCCAGCGCCGGGTGCAGTTTCAGTGGCGGCAGGGCCGGGCCGCCCGCGCGCAGGGCCGCGCAGTTCCAGCCCTGCGCGCGGGCGCGGTTGGTGAGGCGCAGCACCTCGCTGTCGAAGGCGGCGCTCGTCTGGAAGGGCGCGGCGTTCAGGGTCAGGCGGCGTTCCAGGCGTTGCCCGGCGCTGCCGGTCGCCTGGGCCAGCGCCGCGTGCGGGCCGGAGGCCAGGGGGGTGGGGCCGGTGCCGACCTCGCGGCCGTCGAGGAAGACGCGCGGCGTTTCCGGGCGGTACAGGACGCTGCCGGCCGTGCCGAGGCGCACGCTGTCCGGCGCGTGCAGGACGGTCAGTTCCGCGCGTTCCGGTCCGCCGCTGCGCACCTCGATGGGCGTCTGGGCGCGGCTGACCTCGCGGCCCTGCGCGTTGACCAGCGTGGCGACCAGCGTGAAGGTGCCGGGCCGGTAGTACGTGTGCGTGACCTGCGGCCCCTGCGCGGCCGCGCCGTCCCCGAAGGACCAGCGGACGGTGTGGGTGGCCGGGAAGGTGGCGGTGAACGTGACGGTCAGCGGAGCCTGCCGGGCCGAGTCGGCGCTGTACCCGATCCGGAACATCTCCTGGGCGTGGGCGGTCAGGGTGAATGGCGCGGCCAGCAGGCCCAGCAGCAGGCCCAACAACGGGAGGAGGAGTGGGCGGCGGGTCACGCTGCCCAGCGTAGGGCGCGGCGGGCCCGGGTGCTGTGCGGAAACCCCGTTCGTCAGTTGCCGGTCAGTTCCGCCGGGCGGGGGCGGGGGTGGCGCTGACCGGGGCGCGCAGGTGCGTGGCGGGGTCGCCCAGCGTGACGGTCATGATCAGGCCGCCGCCGGGCGCGTGGCTGATGGTCACGTCCCCGCCGTGCGCGCGGGCGTAGCGGCGCACCAGCGGCAGACCCAGGCCCTGGCCGCTGCCCAGGCTGACCGGGCCGCGCTCGTAGGGCTCGAAGACCCGGCCCTGCAGTTCGGCGCTCATGCCGGGGCCGAAGTCACGGACCTGCACCTGCGGGCGGCCGCCGGGGGTGGCCAGGCTGACCTCGACGACGCCGTCGGTGTACTTCAGGGCGTTCTCGACGAGGTTCTCGATCATCTGCCGGAAGCGGCCGGCGTCCACGGGCCACGGCACGGGCGCGTCGGGCGTGACGACGTGCACGCGTTCCGCACTGAAGCGGCGCAGCAGGGGGCGCAGGTCAGTGCGCTGCGGGTTCAGGGTCACGTCGAGGTACAGGTCTTTCAGGCGGCCCAGGTCCGCGCGGTTCGAGATCTGCGAGGCGCTGTCCTCGATCATGCTCAGCAGACGCTGCTGCTGGTCGGGCGTCTCGGCGCGGCGCAGCAGGTCGCTGGCGAGCAGCAGGGTCTGGAGGGGCCGGCGCATCTCGTGGCTGGCGAGGTTCAGCGCCTCGATCTGGCGTTCCTCGCGCTGGCGGGTGCGCAGGTGCTCGCCGCGCCACATCAGCAGGGCGCGCAGGATCAGCAGGGCGCTGAGCAGCCCGGTCAGGGCGGACGTGCCGATCAGGGCGTAGCGCAGCCGCAGGAGTTCCTGCTCGTAGCGGATGCCCAGGCCCTTGGCGTACTCGGTGGCCTGGGCGCTCAGGCCCAGCGCCTCCTGCACGGCCCGCGCGGCCGAGGCGTCGGTGTCTTCCTGCAGGTTGCGGGCCACGACCGACAGGCGGCGTTCGCCGAGGCGTTCCACGTCGTCGAGCAGTCCGAACTGCGCGCGGTTCAGGGCGCTGGACAGGGCCCTCAGGCGGATCCGTTCGCGGTCCTCGGCGGGCACGTCCGGATGCCGGGACACCTGGTACTGCAGGACGTCCTGCGCGAAGCCCTGGTACGCGTAGGGGGTCCAGCCGGTCCCGGTGTTCTTCAGGGCGTTGTAGGCGGGCAGGGTGGTGGCCAGCAGCACGGCGGTCGTCAGCAGGCCCGGCAGGACGGCCAGCAGCAGTTCACGCGCCAGAAGCAACAGCCGCGCGGGCCCCTGGCGCCCGGTGGGAGCGGTCACTGGGCGGGGGCGATCCGCTCGGCGAACCACACCCACGCGGCCGAGTACTCACCGGCGTGGAAGCGTTCCGGGCGTTCGGGCAGCACGACGGTCAGCGGGCCTTTCTGCAGGATCGGGATGGGCGCGCCGTCGGCGCGGTAGGCAAGCATGATCGGCCAGTTCATGTAATCCTCGGCGCGGATGGTACTGGCGAAGCCGTTGGCGGCGTACACGCGCAGGTCGCGGCCCAGGAATCCGCCGCGCGCGGCGAGGTCGCGCAGCGTGACGCCCTCGTAGGTGAAGCTGCGTTTCAGTTGCGGGTGGTGGGTGGTGTAGCGCACGGCAGGCATGGCCTGCAACTGCCCGAGCGTGAGGTTCAGCTCGCGCTGGCCGGTGCTGATGGTCAGGGCGCGGCGTTCGCCCGGCTTGGCTTTCGGGGTGGGTTGCGCGGCGCGGACGTACGTGAAGACGGGCAGTCGCGTCTTGGAGGCCGGGCTCACCTGACCGGCCATGACCGGCGCCAGCGTGAGGAGGGTGATCAGTCCCAGGCGGCGCCACACGCGGAAGCGTGACGGTGGGTGTGGGTTGCGGGGGAACACGCCGGCCAGTCTAGTGCCCGGATGAGCGGATCACAAGATGCGCATGAACACAATTTACTTTGTGACACGTATTCCGATTCGGAGCTGGACAGTGGGCGGCGCAAGCGGCGGGACGGTCAGCGCGGCGGGATCTCCGGAAGCTGACCGGTCCGTGAGAAATCGGGGGGCGGGCGTGTGGGCACGGGTCAGGTGGGCGTCACGCGCGCCGGGCACACTGCCGGCATGACTTCCTTCCGACCCAAGCATCTGTTCGCCGTGACGATCGCCCTGGCTGCCGTGTCCTCCACGGGGCCCGCGCAGGCCGCGCCGACCCTGAGCGCCCAGAGCATCATCGTGAACCCCGTGACCTCGGAACTGAACGTGAAGGTCTGGACGGACCGCGACAGCAGCGGCACCGGCACGCCGGCCTACGCGCCGGGCGAGAAGATCCGTCTGTACACCAGCGTGACCCAGGACGCGTACGTCTACCTGTTCAACGTGGACCCTCAGGGGCAGGTGGACCTGATCCTGCCCAACCGCTACCAGGGCGGCGCGAACTTCCTGAAGGCGAACGTGGTCAAGGCGTTCCCGTCGGCCGGTGATCCCTTCAGCTTCGATATTGCCGCGCCCTACGGCGTGAACAAGGTGCTGGCCGTGGCCAGCCGCACGCCGCTGAACCTCGATCAGATCGCCACGTTCAGGGCCGAGCAGAACAGCTTCGCGAGCGTGAAGGTGACGGGGCAGCAGGGGCTGGCGCAGGCGCTGAGTATCGTCGTGACGCCGCTGCCGCAGAACAGCTGGGTCAGCGACACCGCCTTCTACACGGTGGCGGCCCGCGCGGTCAGCGCGCCGCAGCCCGTCAGGCCCACCCCGGCGCCGGTCGTGGTGAACCCCTGGGGCACGCAGCGTGAGTGGCGGATCACCATCGATAACCGCACGGACCTGCGCCAGCAGCACGACGCCTACGCCGCGAAACTGCGCAGCGAAGGGTACGTGCTGGTGAAGACCAGCGTGAAGAACAACGAGATCCAGAGCGAGTTCCGCCGCGCCGGTGGCGGCAAGGCCGAACTGAAGGTCAAGCGCAAGGGCAACCGCACCGAGATCACGGTCGAGCGCCGCTGAGGTCCGGCGAGTGGGCACCGATCAGCGGTGGCCGCAAGCGAATCTGAGGACATCACAGCCGGGTTGTCTAGAGGGGTCAGTCTGTTTGGACTGGCCCCTCCCCTTGCGTTCCGGGCGGGGCCGACCATTATGATGGGCACGCACCACAATTCAATCCGTGCTCGCTCCGCGCCGCTGCGGAGCACTCTTCTGGAGGTTTCGTCATGAAACGTTCTGTCTACTCTCCTGCCGTCCGTACCGGGATCGGGGGCGCCCTGTCCGCCGCCCTGCTCCTGTCCGCCTGCTCTCAGGCTCCTGCTCCGGCGCCGCTGTCGGCTGCCCAGTCTGGAACCGTTTCCACAGTGGCGGGCGTGCAGCCGCAGGCGATCAGCGGCAGCACCATAGACGCCTGGAGGCAGCAGGTCATCTACCTCGTCATGCCCGACCGTTTCTCGAATGGAAACACTTCCAACGACGGGCTGGGGCAGCCGAACTGCTTCGACCCGGCCAGCCCCACCAAATTCCACGGCGGCGACCTCCAGGGCCTGCGTAACCGGCTCGGGTACATCCGCGACCTGGGTGCCACCGCCGTGTGGACCACCCCGGTCTACCGGCAGGTCGGGATCGTGAACGGCAACTCCTGCGGGTATCACGGGTACTGGCCCGACTACACCAACCCCGACGACACCGCCGTCGAACCCAAACTGGGCACGGCCGCCGACCTGACCGGCCTGATCAGCGACCTGAAAGCCGGCGGGCAGAAGTACATGATGGACATGGTCGTGAACCACGCCGGGTACGGCGCGCGGATCACCACCCAGAACCCCTCGTGGTTCCACGGCAACTGCACGGGCGACGAGATCGTCTGCCCGCTGGCCGGTCTGCCGGACTTCCGGCAGGAGGACAGCGCGGTCGCCACGTACCTGACCAACCTCAGCAAGACCTGGGTCACGAACTACGCCGTGGACGCCATCCGCATGGACACCGTCAAGCACGTCCCGAACAGTTACTGGGAGAACTCCTGGGTGCCGGGCGTGCTGGCCGCGCGGCCCAACACCTTCCTGCTGGGCGAGGCGTTCCTGTCGGGCAGCGCCTCGCAGCTCAAACCGTTCCTGGACGCCGGATTCGACTCGACCTTCAACTTCCCGCTGCGACAGGCGCTGGTGGACTCGGTCGGAAAGGGCGGCAGCCTCGACCGAGTGGCCGGCAGCGTGCAGGACACGGTCGGCACCCTGGGTCTGGACCGCACGCTGCTGCAGGTGAACCTGCTGGACAACCACGACGTGCCGCGCTTCGTGAACGAACCCGGTAGCGGCGTCGCCGAGGCCGAGATCCGCGCGCGCTACGGCAACGCCCTGGGCCTGCTGATGACCCTGCCCGGCATTCCGCAGCTGTACTACGGCAACGAACTGGGCATGTACGGCGCGAACGACCCCGACAACCGCCGCGACATGCCCGGCTGGGCCTGGACCGACACCGGGCGCGCCGCCACGCAGGCGAACTTCGTGGCGGGCGGCGGCACGCCGAAGAACACCTTCGACCTCACGAAGAAGCTCGTGGGAATCCGCAAGGCGAACCCCGGCCTCTGGAAGGGCAACTACGCCGAGCTGTGGCGCCCGAACGGCGGGCAGAACGTGTACGCCTTCTACCGGGGTAGCGGCACGAACCGCGTCGTGGTGGTCGTGAACACCTCGGGCAGCGCCGCGACCGTGAACCTGGACATCCAGGGCAACGCGGGCATCAGCGCGGCCGACAAGAGCGCCCTGAGCAACGGCACGGTCTTCAACGACCTGCTCGCCGAGGGGGCGCCCAGCAGCGCGACCGTCACGGGTGGGAAACTCCCGGTGACCATCGGCGCCGGCAAGATGGGCATCTACCGGGCCGGCGCGACCGGCACCGGTGGCACGGGCGGCACGGCCGTCAGCGTGACCTTCCAGGTGCGGGCCAGCACCTTCTTCGGGCAGGACGTGTACCTGACCGGCAACCGCGCTGAACTGGGCGCCTGGAACACCGCGTCGGCCCTTGCCATGACGCCCGGCGACTGCTCGGGCAGCACCTGCACCTGGAAAACCACCGTGAGCCTGCCGCCCAGCGTGGCCGCGCAGTTCAAGTTCATCAAGAAGCCCGGCGACAGCGGCGCCAGCGTCAGCTGGGAGGGCGGCAGCAACCGCACCTACACCACGCCCGCCTCGGGCAGCGCCACGTACAACGGCGGCAACTGGCAGTGATGTCCGGCGTGGCCGTCCGGCCCACCCGCTGAAAACGAACGCCCGTTTGGAAAGGTGCCTCCCGGCTGCTACGCTGGGAGGCACTTCAACATGTCCGGAAGCGCCCGCTTCCCCCCCTGTCCTGCCATGCCTGACGCCCCGACCTGTCCCGCTCCTGGCCTGCCCCCGCGCAGCGACCGGCTGCTGAACCAGCGCCGCGCGCCCTGAGGTGGGCCGCCACTCCTCTGCCCCGGACCCCGCGCCTGCCCCCCACCCAGGAGACTTCATGACCCCAGATACCAGACTGGCTGCCCGTCAGCCCCACGCCCCAGCCCCAGCCCCAGCCCCAGCCCCAGCCCCAGCCCCAGCCCCAGCCCCAGAGTCGCAGGACACCGCCCCGGCTACGCGGCGGCGCAGGCCGCCTACGACGCCGCCCAGCAGGACACGAACATGGTGCAGTGCCTCGCGCCGGACGGCACGGTCGTTCGCGAGGACCTGCTGCCCGACCCTGAGACGCGCCTGCACCTGTACCGCCAGATGCGCCGCGCCCGGCACTTCGACGAGCGCGGCTGGGTGCTGTACCGCCAGGGCCGCCTGGGCGTGTTCCCGCCGTTCGGAGGCATGGAGGCCAGTCAGGTCGGCACGGCCGCCGCGCTGACGAAGGACGACTGGCTGTTTCCCACCTACCGCGACACCGGCGCGGCCCTGACGCTGGGCCTGCCCATCGCCCGGACCCTGGCGTACTGGCGCACGTCACCGCACGGATGGCACATGCCCGCCGACCTGAAGGTCCTGCCGTTCTACATCCCGATCGCCACGCAGTACCCGCAGGCGGTGGGCGCCGCCCTCGCCGAGCAGCGCCAGGGCACCCGGAACGTCGCCATGGCGTTCATCGGGGACGGCGGCAGCAGCGAGGGCGACTTTCACGAGGCACTGAACTTCGCCGGGGCGCTGAACGCACCGTGCGTGTTCATCCTCCAGAACAACGGCTGGGCCATCAGCGTCCCCACCCGCCACCAGACGAAAGCCACGGACCTGAGCCGCCGCGCCGACGGGTACGGCATTCCCGGCGTGCGCGTGGACGGCAACGACGCCCTCGCCACCTACCACGTGACCCGCGAGGCCGTGGAGCGCGCCCGCAGCGGCGGCGGCCCCACCCTGATCGAGACCGTCACGTACCGCGTCAAGCCGCACACGGTTGCAGACGACCCCAGCCGCTACCGCACGGACGCCGACAACGCCGGCTGGGACGCCAAGGACCCGGTCACGCGCCTGCGCACGCACCTGCTCTCGGCCGGCCTGATGACCGAGCAGAGCGAGGCCGAACTGCTCGCCGACATCGCCGCCGAGTTCGAGGCCGCGCTGGCCGAGGCCGACAGCTACCCCGAACCCACCCCCGCCGAGATCCTGGATCACGTGTTCGCGGAACCCACCCCGCAACTGAAAAAGCAGCGCGCGGAAATCCTCGCCGAACACGCGCACGACAAGAAGGAGCAGGCATGACCGCCACCGCCACCCCCCCCACCGGCACCACGAAAAACATGACGATGGTCGCCGCCATCAACGACGCCCTCGACATCGCCCTCGGCGCCGACGACACCGTGCACATCTTCGGAGAGGACGTGGGCGTGATGGGCGGCGTGTTCCGCGCCACCGACGGCCTCCAGGCCAAGTACGGCGAGGCGCGCGTGTTCGACACCCCCCTCGCCGAGGCCGCCATCGTCGGCATGGGCATCGGCATGGGCCTCGCGGGCCTGAAACCCGTCGCGGAAATCCAGTTCGCAGGCTTCCTGTACCCCGCGCTCGACCAGATCCTCTCGCACCTCGGCCGCTACCGGCACCGCACCCGCAGCCGCTACCACCTCCCCATGGTCATCCGCGCCCCCTACGGCGGCGGCGTCCACACCCCGAACAGCACGCCGACAGCCCCGAAGCGATCCTGGCCCACACACCCGGCGTGAAAGTCGTGATCCCCAGCACCCCCGCCGACGCCAAGGGCCTGCTGCTCTCGGCCATCAACGACCCGGACCCCGTCTTCTTCTTCGAACCGATCAAACTGTACCGCTCGACCAAAGAAGACGTCCCAGTCGGTGATTACCGCGTCCCCATCGGCAAAGCCCGCCTCGTCACCCAGGGCGACGACGTGACCGTCATCTGCTACGGCGGCATGGTCGAAGTCGCCCAGAAAGCCGCCGCCGCCGCGCAGGCCGCCGGAATCGGCGTGGAAGTCATTGACCTGCGCACCCTCGTCCCCATGGACACCGACACCGTGCTGGCCAGCGTCGCAAAGACCGGCCGCGCCGTCATCGTCACCGAGGCACCCCGCACCGCCGGATTCCACAGCGAAATCGCCGCCGTCATCGCCGAGGAAGCCATCGAGCACCTGCGCGCACCCATCGTCCGCGTCACCGGCTACGACGCGCCGTACCCGCCGTTCACCGCCGTCGAGGACGTGTACCGACCCAACCCCGTGCGCGTGGCGAAGGCGATCCGGCAGGTCATGAACTACTGAATCTGGAAGGGGGGCGCCTGCGGCGGGCTTCCCCACCCCCAGCCCCCATCCCCAGGGGGGACGGGGGAGCCAGCGTTGGCACTGAGCAGGTATGTTGCGGGCGTTCTGGGTGGGTGTTGGGCGGGGACGGCCACGCCTCACACGCCATCTTTCAACCGCGCGCCGTGCGCCCCGCGCGCTTCGCGCACGACGGGCCGGGTTGCCACGACGCTTGTGGGGCCATGTGTCTTGGTGTGTGCGGGAAGGTTCTACTTTTTCCTGCTTCAGCAGGGGTGGGGTTCTCGGAGCGGTCGCGGGGTACTTGCGCCACAAGCGTGATCTGCGCGACCTTTGCGACTCAGTCGCGGATCATGAAGGGCGTGGACGATGGAGGGAATGCGCTCCCCTGCCCTGCTGCTGACGGCTGCCCTGCTCGTGGGGGCCGCCGCGTTCGGTGTCACTCGTCTTCAGTCGGGGGCGAACGCCCAGACGGCCGCCGTTCAGCAGGCAGCGGTGCCCGCGCTCCCGCCTGCGGCCACACCTGCGCCAGTCGCGCCAGAGCCCTCCCCCGAGCCAATCCCCGAACCTGAACCAGCGGCGCCCGCCCCGGTGCCGCCTCCCACGCCGGAGGTCACGCCCGCGCCTCCTGCCGCCACGCCACCCAGGGCTCTGCCCGCGCGGGCCAGCGTTTCCGGCGTGCGGCACGAGTACCAGCGGCTGAACAACTGCGGGCCGGTCACGATCGGCATGGCCCTGAGCCGCTGGGGCTCCGCGCTGAACCAGTACGACATCGCCCCGAAGCTCAAGCCGGCCCAGGGGGACGTGAACGTCTCGCCGGAGGAACTCGCGGCGTTCGCGCGGGCGCAGGGCATGGACGTGCACCTTGCGCGCGGCGGGGACCGGACGCTGCTGCGGTCGCTGCTGGCCTCGGGTTTCCCGGTGATCGTCGAGACGTGGTTCGTCACGCCGGACTCGGGCGGCATGGGCCACTACCGCCTGCTGACCGGGTACGACGACCGGGCCGGGCAGTTCAGCGCGCTGGACTCGTACCTGGGGCCGCTGCGGATGGACTACGCGAAGTTCGACGAGCTGTGGCGGTCCTTCGGGCGCACGTTCCTGATCGTCACGCCACCGTCGAAACGGGCGGCCCTGGCGGGCGTGCTGGACTGGCGGGCCGACCGCGCGCAGGAGCAGGCCGAGACGCTGCGGGTCGCCGGGCGGGAGGCGGAACGGCGCAAGGACGCCGTGGGCTTCCTGACGCTGGGGCAGGCGCAACTGGACGCGGGGGACGCCCGCGCCGCCGCCCGCACCTTCGACCGGGCGTTTGCTGCCGCACCCGACCGCACCCTGGACCCGACCCGGCCCGCGTGGGTGCAGGGCGGGCTGGCGTGGCGCGCGCTGTGGTACTCGTTCGGGCCGCTGGAGGCGTACACCCGCACCGGTCAGTACGCGCGGGTGCTGACCCTGACCGGCGCGGTGCTGCGTTCGGTACCCACGCACGAGGAAGCGCACTACTGGCGCGCCCGCGCCCTGACCGGACTGGGCCGCACTGCCGAGGCGCAGGCCGCGTACCGCGAGGCGCTGCGCCTGCGCCCCGGCTACGCGGAGGCGGGGCAGGCACTCGCAGCGCTTTAATCCCACACAAGGCAGGCCCCGACGTTCAATCGTCGGGGCCTGCTTGGCGTGGCGCGTGCTTACTTCTTGGGCGCGTCGATGGTCTTGCTGGCCTTGCTCTTGGCAGCGGGGCGGGTGGGGGCCTTCTCGACCTTCTGGCCGATGGTGGCGGTTTCCTTCTCGACCTGCTTGTTGATCAGGATCTGCTGTCCGATGCCGATCAGGGTGGAGAGGATGATGTAGATGGTCACGCCGGCCGGGAAGGTCAGGGCGAAGTACAGGAAGATCAGGTAGATGAACGCCTGCTGGCGGAACATCTCGGGGGTCTTGCGGGTCATGACGTACAGCTGGCCGATGTTCACGACGAGGTACACGAGGGCCAGCAGGTAGAACGGATCGGGAATGGCGAGGTCCGGCAGCCACAGGAAGCCGCTGTCGAACTCGAAGTTGCGGATGGTGGACCACAGGGCGATCAGCACCGGGAACGGAATGAACGTGGAGAAGCAGCCGGCCGGGTTGAAGTTGTAGTCGCGGTACAGCTGCGCCATCTCCAGCTGCATGGCGCGCTGCGCGTCAGCGTCCTTGCGGTCCTTGTACTTCTCCTGGATTTCCTTGATCTTGGGCTGCATGACCTGCATGCGGGCGGTCGTGCGGCCCTGCACCTGCATCAGCGGCCACATGATGGCGCGCAGCAGGACGGTCAGGACGACCAGCACCAGTCCCCAGTTCCCGATGACCTTGTACAGCGCTTCCATCAGTTTCACGATGTACAGGCTGATCTGCCCGAAGAAGTTCGGCTGGAACAGGCCGGGCAGGGTGGTGTAGCCGCTCTGGTACAGGTGAATCAGTTCGTTCTTGCCGCCGTACACTTCGAGGTTGCTGCTGGCCGGCACGGACGCGCTGATCAGGCTCTGCGCGCCGCCGGTCAGGGTGGCGTTCACGGCCGCGTCGGGCTGGCTGGCGGGATCGGCGGCGTTCGCGCCAGCGGTCACCTGCGGCAGGATGATCAGCGCGTGCGCGATCTGGCTGGGGTTCTCCTGCAGCGCGGCGTAGCGGACGTTCTCGACGACCAGCGTGCCGCTGCCCTGCACCGTGGCGGGCTGCGCACCCGTCTGGGAGAGGCCCTGTACGCGGGGGTTGTCGGCCTTGCCGAGGCCGGGGAACAAGATGTTCACGCGCTCGGGGCCGCCCGTGACCTCGGTCTTCAGGTCGATCTTGAAGTTGCGGGGGTGCAGGGTGACGGTCTTGGTGACGGTCACGCCGCCCTGCGTGTAGCGGAACACGGCGTCCTGGCGGTTGGCGGTCGCGTCGGTGGTCAGGCCGGTGGGGGCGGTGACCTGGGCGTCGGCGGCCGGGTCGAGCGCGCCTTCGGCCTGCACGGCCAGCGCCTTGCGGCCGGCGACCATGTTCACGATGCCTTTCTGGTCTTTCAGGGCGCTGAAGTCGTAGGTGCCGTCGGCGCGCTGCTTGATGTACGGCGTGCCGGCGTAGCTCTTGATGTACCAGCCGATGACCTCGCCGCGCGCGTTGAACACCACGTCCTGCAGGTTGCTGGTCGCGATGAACTCGTCGCCGGGTTGACCGTCGAAGTCGGTGGTGATCCATTCGGGCGTGATGGCCTTGCCGAAGGTGGGGAGGGGGCCGGTCTGACCGCAGCTGCTCAGGAGCAGCGCGCCGCCGACAGCCACGAGGGGCAGCAGGTGTCTTGTCTTCATGGGGTGTGGGGTCGCCTTTTGGGAAAGTGTTCCGGAACCGGGTCGAACCCGCCGGGCACGAGGGGATTGCAGCGCATGACGCGCCAGGAGGCCAGCCACGCGCCCCGCACGGCGCCGTGCCGTTCGATGGCCTGCGCGGCGTACTCCGAACAGGTGGGCGTAAAGCGGCAGGTGGGCGCGGGTTTGCGGGGCGAGAGGGCCGACTGGTAGTAACGGACGGCGCGCAGCAGGCCGCGCGCGGCGAGCCCCCCGGCCGGGCGCGGCCCGGGGCCGCTCACTGGGGGCCGTCCGGGGAAGGTGGGACTGAATCCTGGGGAGGCACGGAAGCAGGTACGGGGCGCGGCCCCGCCGCGTTCCCGTCACTCCTGCCCTGTCCCCCGCCTTGCCCACCGCCACCCGGCTGACCACCGTTGCCGCCGCGTTTCGGTCGCCCTGGTGCGCGGGAGAGCGCGCGGGTCAGGGCGGCCTGCAATTCGGTGAACGGCACGGTCAGCACCGCCGGGTTGGGCAGCAGGATGGCGCGGCAGGCGGGCAGGCCGCCGGGCAGGGTGCGCAGCGCCTCGCGGACGCGGCGGCGGGCGCGGTTGCGGTCCACGGCGCGCTTGAGGGTCTTTTTACTGACGACCAGACCGATGATCGCGCGGGGCCGCCACGCCTCGCCGTGACGGGGGCGGTACTCGGTGACGCGCAGCGTGAACAGCGGGTCGCGCACAGCGACGCCGTGACTGCGGACCTTGCGGAACTCGCGGTCGCCCCGCAACGAATCCAGCGCCACCGGACGGCGGGGCCGTTCCTGCGTGGCGCTGGACTGAACTGCACGGGCGATAAGGGTCGCTCCTGAAGGAAGGGGCTTACTCGTCGGAGACGGTGAGCTGCTGGCGGCCCTTCGCACGGCGACGCGCGAGGATGTTACGGCCGGACTTGGTCTTCATGCGGGCGCGGAAGCCGTGGGTCTTGGCGCGCTTGCGGACGTTGGGTTGGTAGGTACGCTTCATGGTGCTCTCCTTGCTCGCGCCGTGGCCCTGCACCCTGGGGGCCGGGCCAGCCTGACGCGATAGCGCCCCCCTACGGAGGGCAAACTCCGGGAGTGTATCACGGAAGGCGGACACCATCCAAGAGGCCCGCGCCGGTCGCCGGTCGGTGCGGGCAGGTCAACTTCGCATGACAGCTGGCGACCCGCCGCTTAAGCTGACCGCATGATCAGCACTGACCGGGGCTGGACGGCCCTGCTGGCGGTGGGCACGCTGCTGTGCGCCGCGCTGAGCCTGGGGCCGGCGCTGCTGCCGCGCCCGCAGGTGCCGGTGGTGACGCGCGTGCCGCTCTCACCTCCCTCGCCCACGGCGGCCCCGTCCGGGAGCGGGCAGGAGCCGCCGGTCTACCCGGCAACGGCCAGCGTGCAGCCGCTGATCTCGGGCCGCGTGAACCTGAACACGGCCACCCAGGAGCAACTGGAGGCGCTGCCGAAGGTGGGTCCGTCGCTGGCGGCGAAGCTGATCGCGGGCCGCCCGTACCGCTCGCTGGCCGACCTGGACCGCGTGAAGGGCGTGGGGCCGTCCACCCTGAAGACCCTGTCGCCGCTGGTGTCGTTCTGAGCGGACGGCACGCGCCGGGGGCAGAGCTGGCGCCGCCCCGCACCGCGCCGGGCGCCGTGACCGCGACCGTGCCGGCTGGGGTGGCGGCGCGCACGGCGTGGTCGGTTCCGGCGGCGCTGGGCATGATCGCGGGCATCCTGCTGGCGCTGGGGGTGACGCTGGGCTTCGGCGGGAACGGCGCGCTGTCCCTGGCGGGGCTGGCCGGGCTGCTGGGGGCGCTGGCATGGCGTGAGCCCCGGCGGGCGCTGCTGCTGGCGCTGGCCGTGGCGGGGATGGGGGCCGGGTTCCTGTCGGCGCGCACCGTGCTGATCCGCCCGGACCCCATGACCCCGTGGCTGGGCGCGCAGGTGACCCTGCGGGGCGAGTGGGACGGGCAGTTCCTGACGCTGACCGAGCCGCGCGCGCGGGTGGTGGTCGCGCCGAAACCCACGCAGGGGCCGGGGCAGCTGACGGTGGCGGGGCGTCTGGTCGCGCCGGAGGGGCGGCGCACGCCCGGCGGCTTCGATCAGGCGGCGTGGCTGCGCTCGCAGGGCGGGCTGTTCGTACCAGCCCCCGGCGCGGTGCTGGTCGCGGCGCAGGTCCGGACGCACGAGCCGGAGCGCGGGCTGCGCGGCTGGTTCCGGCGGGGCCTGAGTGCCGGACTGGACGAACGGCGCGCGGCGCTGATGCAGGCCATCGAACTCGGGGACCGCAGTGACATCACCCGCGAGGAGTTCGCCGCAGGGTACTCGGTGCGGGACGCCTTCACCCGTGCGGGGCTGGCGCACCTGATGGCGCTGTCCGGGCAGAACGTCGCGCTGATCACGGGCGTGCTGGTGTGGCTGATGATCCGCGCCGGGGCCTCGCCCGCCTGGCGCTTCGGGGTTCCGGCCGCGCTGCTGGCCCCGTACCTGCTGATGCTGGTGCAGCCCTCGCCGAGTATCACGCGGGCGGTGATCATGGGCGGCGTGGTGCTGGTCGCGCTGGCGGTGGGGCGCGGGCGGCCCGACCCGCTGGGCCTGATCGCGCTGGCGGCGGCGCTGTGCCTGCTGCTGTTCCCGCTGTGGCTGCTGGACCTGGGGTTCGTCCTGTCGTTCCTGGCGGTGCTGGCCCTGACCGGCTCGGCGCGGCTGGCCGGGCGGCTCCCGGCGCGCTGGCCGTACGCGCTGCGGCTGGCGGTCGCGGCGACCGTGCTGGCCGAACTGGGCACCCTGCCGGTCATCGCGGGGACATTCGGGCAGGTGCCGCTGGTGGGCCTGCCCGCCAACCTCGTGGCGGGGGTGATCATGGCGGCGCTGGTGCCGCTGGGCTTCCTGGCGGGGCTGCTGGGGCCGCTGGCCGCGCCGCTGAACCTGATCAACGGGCCGCTGGCGTCGGCGCTGCTGCTGGTCGCGCAGACCTTCGGGCAGGCGCCGGTCCTGACCTGGGGCGTGATCGGGCCGGGCGGGATGCTGGCCTTCGTCACGGCGGCCGGGGCGGGCTGGCTGTGGCTGCTGGGGCGCCTGCCGGGCCGGGCGGTCCTGGCAGCGGTGCTGGCCGGGACGCTGCTCACGGCGCTGCCCGGCTGGGTGCGGCCCGCGCAGCACATCGTGTTCCTGGACGTGGGCCAGGGCGACTGCACGCTGCTGAGGCTGCCGGGCCTGACGGTCCTGATCGACGCGGGCGGCTCGGTCGGCAGCGACTACGACGTGGGCGGGCGCACGGTCGTCCCGGCCCTGCGGGCGCTGGGCGTGCGGAAGCTGGACGTGGTGATCGCCACGCACGCCGACACGGATCACATCGAGGGGGTGAGCGGCGTGCTGCGGGCCCTGCCGGTCGGGGAGCTGTGGATCGGGCAACGCAAGACGGATGACCCGGTTCTGACCGCCGTGCTGAACGAGGCCCAGGTGCGCGGCGTCCCGGTGCGCGAGGTGCGGCGCGGCGACCGCGTGCAGGCGGGCCGCGCGGCCCTGACGGTCCTGTGGCCCCCCGGCAACGTGTGGAGTACCGAGGACAACGACAACAGCGTCGCCGTGCGCCTGGACGTGGGCGACTGGCGCGCCGCGTTCCTGGGCGACCTGCCCGCCCACACCGAGGAGGCCCTGAACCTCGGCCCGCTGAACCTGCTGAAAGTCGCGCACCACGGCAGCCGCCACAGCACCGGCGCGGCCCTGCTGGCCGGCACGCGCCCCGCCGACGCCGTGATCAGCGTGGGCCGCAACACCTACGGCCACCCCCACCCGGACGTGCTGGGCAGACTGGCCGCCACGAACACCCGGACGTGGCGCACCGACCAGAACGGCACGATCACCTGGCCGCTGCCGTAAAGGGTGTGGACTGCGGGAACCTCCTCCCTACAGCCCACACCCCACGTCCCACAACCCCGCTTCATCAATGGTGCGGACAGGTTCAAGCAGCTTTGACGCCGAGATCCAGCGGCCTGGACGGATGTTCCTCCAATTCAACGAATCGCCGTGAAAGACCCAGATTGGCCAGAATTCGCGAGGCGAACAGCCGGTTAAACGCGCGCCGCTTCACGTCCTCGTACGAAAACGGCACCACATCAGCCGGTCTGCCCGTACGGGCAGACCGCTCCAGTAGGTACTCCGCACGACCCAACGAAAGCGCAAAACACGCGGCGTTCCAGTGATTCTCCAGCCCCGTCGTCGACCGGAGCTGGCAGGTCGTCAGCCCCGCGAACTGCTTGGCATCACGGAAGACGAACTCCAGCTGGAACCGGGCGCTGTACAGCGCCCGGATCTCCTGTGCCGGCATGGTCGTGTCCGTGCTGCACAGCACCACATGGGCCTTCACCTGACCCTTCCGATCAAGACGCTCGATCACCACCACCCGCAGAAAGCGGCCGAAGTGAGGGGCCCACACCACCCGCGTCCACACCCGCTCCTGAGCGTCACCCGGAACGCTCTGCCACCCGCTCCAATCTTTGAAATCGACCTTGCCACCCCACTTCCGCCGGGCACCCCGGCGTGTGGGATGCGCGCCAGTGAACGGGTAGAGCAGGTTGGCATTCGACTGGAGCTTGGTGACGAAAGCGATCTTCTCGGCATGGACGGCGTCCATGAACATCTTCTTGGCGTACTGGCCGTCAGCCACGACCGCGCGCAGATGGCCGGACAGCCAAGCGCGTCGCTGGGTGAAGACGTCTTTCAGTTGCTCCAGATACTGTTCGAGGCGATCTGCCCGGTCCTGTTTGGGCCGGGTCTGACGGATGTCCAGCGGGAAGGCATGCTGGCCGGTGAGGCTGATCAGGGCCAGGCAGGACAACTCCAGTCCGGTGTCGGAACGGCTCTGCGAGCCGTTCCAGAACGCCCCGAGCCCTTCGGTTTTCTTGCCTGACTTGGGGATGAAACTGGCGTCGATGGCCAGGATGAACCGTGAACCGAGGACCCCCCAGCGAATCAGGAGTCGCACCAGTCCCCAGTGGAGTTCATCCCAGGGCAGCGTCTTGTGCATCCATCGGCGGAAGGTGCGCTCGTCCCACTCGCTGTAGCGGCTGAAGTTCCTGGCGTTGACCCGGCCTGGAATGGCTTGCCAGAGGGGAATGAGGTGAGCGAAGAAGCGGGTCTGGTGGGCTGGGAGTCCGAGGAAGAGCAGCAGCAGGGGTAACATGGGTCAGGTCTCCTTTCGGTGGTGTCGTTTCAACTTCACCGTACAGGAGACCTCTTCCTTGCACCTTTTGAAAGTGTCCGCACCATTGCTTCATACGGGTTCCGTCTGTTTCGTTAACAACCCGGAACAGCACCGGGTTGCCAACTCCACGCCCGGAACCCGTTCCACTCCAACTCGCGTCCGCTCGGACTGAATGGTTCTGGCAGACCATGCAGTCGGAGTCCGCTTCAGTCGGTGGCGCTGGCTTTCAGGTCTCCGGCGGCCGGGCGACCGGTCAGGGGGCGTTCCGGGAGGATCAGGGTCGCCAGGAACGCGAGGCCGACCAGCACGGCAGACACCAGGAACACCTGATCGATGGCGCCGGCCATCACGCCGCGCAGGGCGTCCAGGATGGGCTGGAGCAGGTTGCCGTCGCCACTGCTGCTGAGGCCCGCGCCGAGTTGCGCGGTGGCCTGCGGGCTGGTCAGGAGGTTCGGGTTGGTGATGGCCTCCTGCACGGGGGCGGGCAGGTCGCGGGCCTGGGCGGGCAGGCTGGCGGCGAGGTGGCTGCCCAGGTGGGCGTTCACGAGCGCGCCGAACAGGCTGACGGCCAGCGTGCCGCCGATCTGCCGGAAGAACTGGTTGCCGCCGGTGGCGCTGCCGAGCTGTTCGCGCGGCGCGGCGTTCTGCACGGCCAGGGTCAGCTGGCTGTTCACGGGGCCCAGGCCCAGGCCCAGCAGGACCATGATGCCCACGGCGATCAGGATGGGGGTCGTGGTGCCCAGCGTGCTGGCCAGCAGCAGCGCGGCGGTGGCGATCAGGCCGCCGATCAGGATCAGGTGCTTGTAGCGGCCGGTGCGGCTGACGATCTGCCCGCTCAGGGTACTGGTGAGGATCATCCCGAACATCAGCGGGGCCAGGGCGAGGCCGCTGCTGCTGGCGCTGGAGCCACGCACGCCCTGCATGTACAGCGGGAGGTACAGGATCGCGGCGTACATGCCGGCGCTGGTCAGGAAGCCCGCGAAGGACGCGACGGCGATTCCGCGGTCCTTCAGGAGGCGCAGGTTCAGGATGGGGCGTTCCTGGCGGGCGCTGTGCAGCACGTACCCGGTGAACAGCGCGGCGGTGCCGAGCAGCAGCCCCAGGATGACCGGGCTGGTCCAGGCGTACGTGCCTCCGCCCCACGACAGGGCCAGCGTGAGGGTGGTGACGGACGCGGCCAGCAGGAATGCGCCGGGGGTGTCGAAGCGGGCGTGCGCGGCCGGATCGTGCGCGGGGGCGGGCAGCCGGAAGAAGCGCCAGATGAAGTACGCGGCGAGCAGCGCGAAGGGCAGGTTCACGAAGAACACGCTGCGCCAGCCCAGGTGGTCGGTCAGGAACCCCCCGACGAGCGGCCCGACCACCGAGCTGACGCCCCAGACGGCGCCGGTGTAGCCCTGGTAGCGGCCGCGTTCGATGGGCGTGAACAGGTCGGCGATGGCGGTGAAGCTCATGGCCATCAGGGTGCCGCCGCCGATGCCCTGCACGGCGCGCAGGGCGATCAGGCCTTCCATGTTCTGCACGAAGCCCAGCCCGACGCTGCCCAGGGCGAAGACGGCGATCCCGAGCAGGATCAGGGGGCGGCGGCCGTAGCGGTCGCTGATGGTGCCCACGATGGGAATGGTGATGGTGGTCGCCAGCGAGTACGCCGTGAACGCCCAGGCGTACAGGTGAAAGCCGCCCAGGTCGCTGATGACGCGCGGCATGGCGCTGCCGACCACGGTCAGGTTGAGGCTGGACAGGAACAGCACGGTCAGGATGCCTGCGAACGCCAGGATCTTCTCGCGTTCGTTCAGGCCGCTGTGCGTGGGGGCCGGGGTGGGGGCGGTCATGGGCGCTCTCCGGCAGGGGTAGGCAGAGCGGCGTTCAGGGCGTCGTCCAGGGCGTTCAGGGCGGCCAGGGCGGCCTGCACGCGCTCGGGCGGCAGGTGCCCGAAGTGGGCCTGCACGATGTCCTGCCCGGTGGCGCGGGTGCGGACGCGGGTCGCCTCGCCCTGCGGGGTGAGGCGCAGGCGTTGCAGGCGCAGATCGGCGGGGTCCGTGACGCGCTGTACGAGGCCCGCGCCGACCAGTTTGGTCACGATGCGGGTCACGGTGGGAGCGGGCAGGTTCTGGCGGGCAGCGACCGCGCCGGGCGTATCGAAACCGTCCATCACGCTGGCCAGCACCAGCAGTTCCTTGGTGTTCAGGCCCAGCGCACGTTCCAGCGGTTCGTCAAGCGCCTGCCGGAATCGCCGCGAGAAGCGCAGCGTGGTGCGCACGAGCAGGTACAGGGCGTCGTCCGTGTCTCTGGCGGCGGGTGGGGGTTGGAGGGAAGTCGCCGTTTTCATTTCATCTGGAAGTATTCCAGTTGGAAAGAAACGGGACTGCGGTGTCCGTCACAGAGCCGCGCACCCGGTCTTCCGCAGGACACCCTTAGTTGGGCCGGCCCACCACCGCCAGTGGCAACGCCCGCACCTGCGCCATGCCGTCCACCTGCTCGGCCAGCCGCACGCCGCCCCGCAGGTGCAAGTCCAGCGCCGCGCCCAGCCACGGCAGCGCGTCTTCTGGTAGGGCGTCGGGCGCGAACCACGCGACCTCCGAGGTCTTGTCCAGCGGGCGCGGCTTTCCGGCCCAGGAACGCGCCTCGAAGAACACGTCCAGCCCCTGCGAACCGTCCAGGTCGTACCGGGCCACGCCCAGGCACGCCAGCGCCGCCGGGTCCAGCGTCACGCCCACCTCCTCGGCCGCCTCGCGCGCCGCCGCGCCCGCCAGGGTCTCCCCCGCCTCCACATGCCCGCCCGGCAGCCCCCACAGGCCGTCCGCGTACGACGCGCCGCTGCGCCGCCCCAGCAGCACCCTCCCCTGCCCGTCCAGCAGCACCGCCCACGCCACCAGGTGAAACGTCACGCGATCTCCCGCGCCGCGCGCACGTCGGACAGCTGCTCGGTCACGAACACACCCCGGTTCAGGTGCGCGTCCAGCAGCGGCGCCAGCCAGGGCAGCGCGTCGTCCGGCAGGTCGCCCGGCGCGAACCACGCGACCTCCGAGGTCTTGTGCAGCGCCTGCGGCACGCCCGCCCAGTCCGGCGCGCGGAACAGGAAGTCCGTGCCCTGCGCGCCGTCCACCTCGTAACGCCGCACGCCCAGCACCCGCAGGCCGGTCGGGTTCAAGCTCAGGCCCACCTCCTCGCGCACCTCGCGCGCCGCCGCCTCGGGCAGACCCTCGCCGGGCTCCACCTGACCGCCCGGCAGGCCCCACAGACCATGCCCATACGCCGAGCCGTCCCGGCGGCCCAGCAGCACCCGGCCCCGCTCATCCTGCACGACCACCCACACCAGCAGATTCCGCATGGCCCAGCGTGGCACGCGCCGCGCCCCGCAACCGCAACAGGTGACGCAGGACACCCCCGCGCGGCGGCCTGCGCTATCCTGCCGGATGCGTCACCGGGGGTGCCTGCCGACAGAGGCGGGCTGAGAATTACCCCAGGAACCTGATCCGGGTCATACCGGCGGAGGGAGCGTGACCGGCAGCCCACACCCCACGTGTGGCGACTGCCCACCGCTTCCCCTCGTGACGCGAGGGGACTTTTCTATATGCGTAACACACTGACCGTACTTGCCGCACTTGCCCTTGCCAGCGCCGCCAGCGCCCAGAGCAACCCAGCCCAGACGACGCTGACCGTCATCACGCACGACTCCTTCGACGTGGACAGGAAGCTGATCGCCGCGTTCGAGACGCAGAACCGGGCGAAGGTCCGCTTCATCAAGGGCGGCGACGCCGGGGAACTCCTGAACCGCCTGATCCTCACCCGCCGCGCCCCGATTGCCGACGTGGTGTACGGCCTGGACAACAGCCTGCTGCCCCGCGCTCGGCAGGCCGACCTCCTCCAGCCGTACAGGAGCCCCGCGCTTTCCCGCGTGCCCGCCGCGTACCGCCTGAGCGAGGACGGCCTGCTGAACACCGTCGACTACGGCTTCGTCGCCCTGAACTACGACCGCGCGTGGTTCGAGAAGAACAAGGTCGCCCTGCCCAGAAGCCTCGACGACCTGAAAACCCCCGCCTACGCGCGGCTGACCGTCGTGCAGAGCCCCGCCACCAGCAGCCCCGGCCTCGCGTTCCTGCTCGCCACCGTCAACCACTACGGCGAGGCGGGCGCCTGGAACTGGTGGCGCGCCGCCCGCGCCGGCGGCATGAAAGTCACACGCGGCTGGAGCGACGCCTACTACAAGGACTTCACCCGCAACGGCGGCCGCTACCCCATCGTCCTCAGTTACGCCAGCAGCCCCGCCGCCGAAGTGTTCTACGCCGACGGCTTCAACCCCAGCAAACTCCCCGCGCAGGCCCCGACCGCCAACCTGTTCCTGCCCGGCAGCACCTACACCCAACTCGAAGGCGTCGGCATCCTCAAAGGCAGCAAACAGACCGCCCTGGCCCGCAAATTCGTGGACTTCATGCTGAGCGCACCCGTCCAGACCGACATCCCCACCCGCATGTGGATCTACCCCGCCGTGAAAGGCACCCCCCTCAACCCCGTCTACACATTCGCGCAGGAACCCACCCCCACCCCCATCAAGCCCGACATCGCCGCCAACCCCCAACGCCTCGTGGACGCCTGGATCACACAGGTGCTCCGGGCACGATGAGGATGCGGAAAGAACAACCCCTCTGCTTCGCAGGACCCCTCAGTCAGCTGCGCTGACAGCTCCCCTCAAGGGGAGCCAGGACTGACATCTCTGCTCAAGCTGGAAAAGTAGAACCTGCCGACATGCACCCAGACACCCTGCCAACCAACCGAAGCAGCCACCGGGCCCGTCGTGCGCGCAGCGCGCGGGGCGAACGGCGCGCATTCGGAGGTCTGCAACCCCGTCAGTGGCCGTTCCCGCCCGGTCCCCGCCAGGCAGGCCAGAGAAATACCTGCCCAGCGCAGCGCCGCTCCCCCGTCCCCCCTGGGGATGGGGGCTGGGGGGTGGGGAAGCCCGCCGCAGGCGCCCACCCATGACCCCGCCCAGGCTGACAGGTTGGCTCCTCGCCCTGCCGGGCCTGATCTTCGTGGCCGTGTTCCTGGTGCTGCCGCTGGCCAGGACGCTGTCGGAGGGCGGCGTGAACCTGTCGGTGTGGGCGGACCCGTACTTTCAGGGTCGGTTGTGGTGGACGCTGGCGCAGGCGGGCGTGACGACGCTGGCGGCGCTGCTGGTGGGGGTGCCGCTGGCGTTTCTGCTGTCGCGGTTCGAGGTGCGGGGGAAGGCGTTGTTCCTGCGGCTCCTGCTGTTGCCGTTCGTGACGCCGACGCTGGTGGCGGTGCTGGGCCTGAGTGCGCTGCTGGGGCCGCAGGGGTGGGTGACGAAGCTGACGGGCGTGAATCTGAGTGACACGCCGGCGTTGCTGCTGCTGGGGAACCTGTTTTTTAACCTGCCGGTGATGGTGCGGCTGGGGTACGCGGGGTTCTCGCGGGTGCCGGTGAACGCGGTGGGGGCGGCGCGGTCGCTGGGTGCCTCGGCGTGGCGGGCGGCGCTGGGGGTGGCGTTGCCGCTGGCGTTGCCGGGCGTGCTGGCGGGGGCGGTGCTGGTGTTCCTGTACTCGGCGCTGAGTTTCGGTCTGCCCCTGGCGCTGGGCGGCGAGCGGTACGGGACGCTGGAAGTAGAGATCTACACCCTGACGGCCCTGCAACTGCGCCTGCCGGAGGCGAGTGCGCTGATCGTGGGGCAACTGCTGCTGACGCTGGTGGCGACGGCCGCGTACGTGCGCTTATCAGCGGGCGGGGTGGGTGTGGCGGCGGGCGGCCTGCCGGGGGCGCGAGGTGGGGCGCGGGCGGCGCTGCTGGGCCTGGGGGCGCTGGTGGTCGTGGTGTGCTTCGCGCCGCTGCTGGCGGTCGTGGTGCGGGGCCTGCTGGGGTCCGGGGGCCCGACCCTGGCGTACTGGCAGGCGGTCCTGGCGGACCCGGACACGCCGCTGCTGGCGTGGAACACCGTGCGCTTCGGGCTGCTGGCGCTGCTGGGCGCGGGCCTGCTGGGTGGCCTGTACGCGCTGGGCGCGTGGCGGGCGCGGTCGCGGGTGCTGGACCTGATCTCGCTGCTGCCGCTGATGGTCTCGCCGGTCAGTCTGGCGGTCGGGTACCTGCTGGCATTCCCGGCGCTGGCCGCCACGCTGCCCATGCTGATCGCGGCGTACACGCTGCTGGCGCTACCGCTGGTGGTGCGCTCGGTGCTCCCGGCGCTGCGGGCCATTCCGCCCCGCCTGCACGAGGCCGCGCGGTCCCTGGGCGCGTCGCGCGGCGCGGCGTTCCGTTCCGTCACGTTCCCGCTGGCGTTCCCGGCCCTGCGGGGCGGCGGGGCGCTGGCCCTGGCGACCGTGCTGGGCGAGTTCGGCGCGACCCTCGTCCTCTCCCGGCCCGAATGGGCGACCCTGAGCACCGGCCTGTACGAACGGCTGGGCCGCCCCGGCGAACGCAACCTGGGCGAGGCCTGCGCGCTGGCGACCGCGCTGCTGCTGCTGTCCACCCTGGCCTTCACCCTGCTGGACGGCGGCGAGGGCGAGGTCACGTGAGAGAATCCGGCATGACCGATCCTCTGCCCGCGCAGCTGTCCGCGTTCGTCCAGAAGCAGGGCATCGTGGTCGATCCGGAGTTCAGCCTGCATCCCAGCGGGGTCCATTCCGTGGTGAACTGCGTGTTCAGCGCGCAGGCCCGCTTCGAGGTCGTGGTGCTGCCCCTGCTGAAACGGCTCAATGACCGCCTGCCGGACGTGCCGGAACTGACCTTCCAGACGTTTGTGGACGACGTGGACTCGCTGGGCGTCCAGGGGTACGCCGAGGACATTTTGCGCAACCGGCAGCAACTCTCAGGTCGCCTGAAGGTTGAGGTGGCGCGCGAGGTGGCGGCGTTCTTCATCCGGCACCGCATTCAGACCGTGGGCGACTTCCGGCTGCGGGATGACGAGACCGCCGAGACCCTAGTGCTGGTCGATCTGGTGCAGGACGTCAAGGGCATCGGGCCGACGCTGGCGCACTACCTGCTGTGGCTCCTGGGCCGGGAAGATCACGTCAAGGTGGATTCCCTGTTGATTCGCCTGTTCGCCCGGATCGGTGACTGGCAGCCTCGCATGGGGCACGACGGCGACCGGGTCCGCATCACCCAGGCGATTCGGGAAGTCGCGGCCCAGATGGGCACCACTGCTGCGCGCCTGGATAATGCCCTGTGGCAGTTCGAGAGTCGCCGGAAAGCTGACAGCCATGCCTGATCTGCCCCCTGCCCTGTCCCTGCGCGACATTCAGAAATCGTTTGGTGCGGTGCAGGCGGTGCGGGGTGTGTCGCTGGACGTGGCGGCGGGTGAGACGGTGGCGCTGCTGGGCCCGAGCGGGTGCGGGAAGAGCACGGTGCTGCGGGTGGTGGCGGGCCTGGAACGGCCGGACAGTGGGTCCGTTGCGGTGGGGGGGCGGGATGTGACGGCCCTGCCGCCGGAGGCGCGGCACGTGGGGCTGGTGTTTCAGGATTACGCGCTCTTTCCGCATCTGAGTGTGCTGGGGAACGTGGCGTACGGGCCGCGCGTGCGGGGGGCGGGGCGCGTGGTGGCGGAGGCGCGGGCGCGCGAGGCGCTGGCGCTGGTGGACCTGCCGGGGCTGGAGGCGCGGCGGCCGGCGCAGTTGTCGGGGGGGCAGGCGCAGCGGGTGGCGCTGGCGCGGGCGCTGGCGACGGGGTCGCCGTTGCTGCTGCTCGATGAGCCGATGTCCAACCTGGATGAGCGGCTGCGCGCGGAGTTGCGGGAGGGGTTGCGGGCGCTGTTCGCGCGGGTGGGGGCGGGGGTGCTGCTGGTCACGCACGATCAGCGGGAGGCGCGGTCCCTGGCGGGTCGGGTGGCGGTCATGCGGGCCGGGGAACTGGTGCAGGTGGGGGCGGCCGAGGAGGTGTTCGCGCGGCCCGCGTCGGCGTGGGTGGCGGCGTTCCTGGGCGAGTCGAACCTGTTGCCGGACGGGCCGGGCTGGGTGCGGTTCGTGCCGGAGGGGGCGCTGCGGCCCGGTGTGGGTGAGGCGTGGCCGGTGACGGCGCGCCATCCGGTGGAGGGGGGCGTGCAGGTGACGGTCGCGCACGCCTGGGGGCCGCTGACCCTGACGCTGAGCGCGCGGGAAGCGGCGGCTCTGCAGGGCAGCACGCTGCGCCTGAGCGTGGATGAGGCGGGGGTGCAGCGCCTGCCGGACGACCGGAATCCGGCCCGGTAGTTCCGGTCAGGGGGCGCCGGTCAGGGGGTGAGGCGGCCGACGTTGCGGGGCGCGACCAGGACAGGCTGCACCCAGGTGGCCGGGTCGGTGCTGGCGCGGGCGGGCACGGCGACGATCTTGCCGGATGCGGCGCGGCTGACGCTGAGGTTCACGGTGACGCGGGTCTGTCCGGCGGCCTGCGGTCCGGCGGCCGGCACCTCGAAGAGGGGGGGCAGGCCGGTCACGGCGGGTTGCACGTAGTCCAGCAGCAGCTTGCCGCTCGCGCCGGTAAAGGGGACCAGGGTCAGGTCGGTCAGTTCCGTGATGGTGGGCGGGGTGGTCTGCACGAGGTTCCTGGTGTACTCGACGAGCAGCCAGCTGGTCTCGTTGGCGGGGTCCGCGCCGGGGTTGTTCTGACTGGTGGGGCCCAGGCCGCTGACCCAGGTGGCGCGCAGCACCGGGTAGTAGGCCTTGAACTTGTAGCAGGCGCGGTCGTTGCTGGCGCTGCAGCCGCTGACCGGCAGTTCCGGGGCTTTCACGATGGCCAGGATCGGGGCCGTGGTGCTGCCGACCACCCAGGCGCCTCCGCCGGGCCGTTCGGTCGTCACGCCGCTGCCGAGGTTCAGGGTGGTGCCCTGCGGGTACACGTAGGCGGCCTCGCGGACGTTGGCGATCAGGTAGTTCTGCGCGATCTGCTGTTCCTGAAGCAGGTCGTTTCTGACCTGCAGGTCGCTGGAGGACCGCGACGACGAGATCAGCAGCGAGGACGCCGCGAACAGGATGATCAGGGCCAGTGCGACGGCCACGAGCAGTTCGATCAGGGTGAAGGCGGCCGTCTGCACGGCGCGGCGGGCGGCGGGCGGGGTGGTCATGGGCGGGCCACGTCCACGCTGAGGCTGGAGGTGACGGTACCCAGCGTGACCTGCACGTTCACGCGCCGCACCGGGGCGGGATCGGGGGCGTTGCTGCCGCAGCTGGCGTTCAGGGCGGGGGTGCCGGTGGGATTGCCGTTCACGTCGAGGTTCGTGAGGGTGACCTGCGCGGAGGCCGGGACGGGCTGGGTGGCGCAACGCTGGTCGTAGTTGGCGACGCTCAGCCAGTCGCCACGCACGCTTTCGAGCACCTGCTGGGCCTGCTGGGTGGCAGTGACCTGTTCGGTGCTGCGGCGGGTCAGGCCGAAGAAGCCGGTCAGGGGGGTCAGGACCACGAAGGCGATGATGCTGGTAAGCAGCACGGCCACCAGGACCTCGATGATCGTGAAGCCCTGACTGTGGGTGGGCTGGGTGTGGGGAGGCTGGGTGTGGGGAAGTCGGGCGTCAGTTCGTCGCATCTGTCATGACCTTTCCGGTGATTCCGATGACTTTGACTTTCAGGCTGCGGGTGCCGCCGGGACTGGTGAGGGTCCAGGTCGCGCCGTTGCCGCCGGTGGTGCCGGTCGGGGCGGTGTACACGACGCTGGTCACGCCGGTCACGCCGGTCAGGGTGACGCCGGCGGGCAGCGTGCGGGTCTGCGGGACGCCGGCGCGGGTGAAGGTGTACACCGACGAGTTGGCGGCGACGGTGACGCTGGTGGACTGCCCGGTTCGCAGGGCGTCGCTGCGGGCCTGCCGCAGGTCGGCGCTGAGTTGCGCGGCGGCCTCGCGGACCTGACTGGCGCGCAGCGTGCCGATCAGGGAGAAGCTGAAGATGCCAGCCACGATGGCCAGGATCGCCATGGCGATCAGCAGTTCCAGCAGCGTAAAGGCGGCCTGCCGGGCGTGCAGGCGCCTCACGGGGTCCCTGCCGTGCTGATGGTGTCGCCGCGCAGGCGGGGGTCGGGCAGCGGGGACGCGCCGTCGTACAGGGCGACCGTCCAGGTTTCGGCCGTCGGGAAGTACGGGGGGCGCAGGCCGGCCAGGGTGCGCGGGTCGAACACGAAGTTGCGGCTGTAGCCGGTCTGCTGCACGTCGCCGCTGGTGGTGCCGAACGCGCCGTAGTAGTTCTCGATGACGCCGCCGATCAGGTTGACGCTGCCCAGGGCGCTGCCGGTGTTGTAGCCGTCGACCTGCACGGCGCCCTGGCCGGCCATCAGGACGGCGTGGATGGTGGGGTCGTTCCCGAGTTCGGTGGGTTTGGTGCCGCCGGGACGGATCAGGTTCACGTCGCCCTCGCTGGCGTAGATGCCCAGGATGTTCTGTGCGTTCAGGTTGGTGCAGGGGGCGGGCGTGACGGTGCCGTCGGGGTTGCGGGTGTGCGCGCCGCTGCAGGGCGGGTCGGCGTAGCGCAGGTCGCTGGTGATGTCGATGTCGCCGGTGGCGGCCAGGGTCAGACCGGCGAAGGGAGCGACCGCCGCGCCCGACGCGGCGTTCGGTCCGGCGTTCAGGCTGCCGACGTCCCCGGCGACGTGGATCACGCCGTTGAAGGTGGCGGCGGGACTGCCGGGCGCGAAGGTGCCGTCCGGGTTGCGGGTGGCGTCCTGCCAGCTGCCGTCGGGTGCCAGGATGCGCAGGCGGCGGTCCGTGCCGAAGGCCAGCTCGGTGGTGACGGGCGTGCCGCTCGCGTCGGTGGTGAAGCTGACGCGCTGCACGTCCTGCCCGCCGACCGTGTCGCGGTACAGGCTGAGGCTGCTGACGTTCCCGGCGATGGCGATTCCGCCCGCCTGCGCCGCCCCCTGCTGGTTGTTGCTGTTGGTGGGCAGCGGCAGGACCGGGGAGTCCCAGTCCACGCCCAGCGGGAAGGCCGGCTGCACATTGGGGCTGGCGGCGCAGGCGGCGTCGCCGGGAGCGCATTCGGTGGGCGCGTCGGGGCTGGGGGTCATGCTGCCGACGCTGCGGTAGGTGCCGGCGAAGTACGCGCCGGGTTGTGCGGCCGCCTTACTGGTGGCGTTGCAGCTGGGGCCCAGGCTCCCGGCAGGGCACCCGGCGCTGGTGACGGCTCCCCCGAACCAGGGTTTGCCCTGGAACATGAACTGCTGGTTGGTGTGCACGGGACCGCTGAACAGCGTGCGGCTGGTGAAGGTGATGCGGTTCTCGCTGGCCTCGGAGGCGGCGCTGTTGAAGTGGTGGTTGGTCAGCAACGCGAACTGCGCCAGGGAGGGCTGGGCAATGACCAGACTCAGGGTGGGCAGGTTGGCGCGCACGGCGACGGTACGGGTGGCGGTGCCGGCGCTGCCGGTGACGGTCACGTCGGGGACCTCGAAGGTCACGCGGTACTGGGTGGCGCTGTCGCGGATGACCGCCAGCGGTTTCAGGCCGTAGCTGACCGAGTACGCGGAGGCGTCCTGGCTGCCGTCCAGCGGGACGCCCTGCGTGCCGGAGAACAGGTCGGACCAGAAGCGGCTGCGGACCTCGGGGGTCGCGCCGCCGATGCCGGCGTCCTCGAAGGCCTGCTGATTCACGGCGTTGACCAGCAGGGCCACGCGGGGGTTCACGCCAGTCGCGGCGCTGTTCAGGCCGGTCGTGGGATCCAGGGTGCAGAGGGTCTGACCGTCGGCGGCGGTGGGCAGGCTGCCCAGGCCGCACAGTGCGGCGAGGTCGCTCAGGACCTGGGCGCCGTCCGGGGGCAGCGACGCGCTGCTGAGCAGGTTGCCCATGACCCGCAGGCGGGCCTGCACGCGCGCCGCGCCGGACTCGGCGGCGAACTGGGCGCGCAGGATGGCGTCCTGATCGACGCTGGATCGCCGGGCCGAGAGGGTCACCTGGGCGGTGACGCTCATGATGACGGCCAGGATCAGCATGACGAACAGGAGCGACACGATCAGGGTCGCGCCCTGGGTCCGTTCGGAAGTGCGCATGAGATCAGTATGGTCGCCCAGTGAGGAAAATCTCACTCCCCGAATCGGGGGGTGTGAAAATCCTCAAACTTGCACCACTTTCCGTGACGGTTCTGTAAGATGGTCTGCCCTGCTGCGGGACGCGCCGCCGGATGCCTGGACCTACCGGGCGCGGATACGTTCCAGCAGCGCCGTGTGCCGCTCCTCGCGCTGGCGGCCCGCTGCCCGCTGCCACGCGCTGCCGGACCCCACCGCGAAGAAGCGTTCGCGGGCGCGGGTCAGGGCGGTGTACACCAGGTTGCGGCTCAGCATGGGCATGTGCGCCTCGTGCAGCACGCCCAGCACGGTGCCCCACTCGCTGCCCTGCGCGCGGTGCACGGTCAGCGCGTACCCGAGTTGCAGGTTGAACAGTTCCGCACCCGCAAGTTCCACGATGTTCCCGTCGAAATCGACGGTCAGGCGCGACCCGTCGGCTTTCAGGACGGTGCCGACCGTGCCGTTGAAGACCTCGTTGGTGTAGTCGTTCTTGGTCTGCACGACCACGTCGCCGGGCCGGGCGTGCGCGTCGGCGATCCGCACGCCGCCCTCGCCTGGGTTGAACAGGCCCTGCAGGTGGTGGTTGAGCATGTCCACGCCCAGCGGTCCCTTGCGCATGGGGGTCAGGACCTGCACCTGCGTGGGACCGCCCAGGTCGCGGACCAGCAGGGCCACGCGGCGCGCGCCGACGTCCGGTTCGGTTTCCGTGATGTTCAGCCGGGGGTCGCCCCACTGCGGCGCCTGCCCTTCCAGCAAGCCGTGCGCGGCGCGGATGATGGGGTTCTCGGCCGCCTGCCGGTACACCTGGGTCAGGCGCACGGTGGGCGCGGTCTGTGTCAGGGCGTGCAGGGGCAGCCCGGCGTCCACCGGGGGCAGCTGATCGGTGTCGCCCACCAGCAGCACCCGCGCGCCCGGCGCGACCGCCGAGAGCAGCGAGAGCATCAGGCCGTCGCCGCACATGCTGACCTCATCGACGATCAGCAGGTCATACGGGGCGGGTTCCAGGTGGTTGTGCCGGAAGCCCGCCGGGCCGTACCCCAGCAGGCGGTGAATGGTGCTGGCCGTGCGGCCCGTCACCTCGCCCAGGCGGCGGGCGGCCTTGCCGGTCGGGGCGCACAGGCCGACTTCCAGGCCCAGGCTCTCGGCGAGGTCCGCGACGGCGCGGGTGGTGGTGCTCTTGCCGGTGCCGGGGCCGCCGGTCAGGACGACCAGCCGGTGCTCGCCGAGCAGGTCCAGCACGCCCGCCTGCTCGGCGGACAGGCCCTTTGCCGCGCCCTTCGGGACGATCCACTCGTCCCCGGCGGGGGGCGTGGCGATCAGCGTGCGGATCAGGCCCGCGAGTTTCTTCTCGGCGCGCAGGGTGGGCGGCAGGTAGATGCGACTGGCATCGTGCAGCGCGTCCTGCGTGTCCAGCAGGGGCGGCGTGTCGTCGCTCAGGCGGCCCAGTTCCACGGCGGTCTCCACGGCCAGCCGCGCCTGGGCGGGGGTCACGCGGGTGTAGTGCGCCACGCCCCGCTCCGCGCGCACGCGCGGCAGGAACGAGTGCCCGCCCTGCTGCGCCGCCTGTTGCAGCGCGTACACGGCGGCGGCCGTCAGGCGGCGCGGGTCGTCCAGGGCGCCGCCCTGCGCCTGCCACAGCTTGTCGGCGGTCAGGAAGCCGATGCCCTCGACCTCGGTCAGCACGAACAGGTCCGATTGCAGGCGTTCCAGGGCCGCCTCTCCAAAGTGCTTCACGGCCCGCTGCGCCTGCGAGATGCTCAGGCCCAGGCCCTGCAACCCGGCCAGCAGGCGGCGTTCCAGGCCCTGCTGCGACCAGCTGGAGGTCATCTTGTGCAGGGTGCTGCTCGTCACGCCCGGCACCTGCATCAGGCGGTCCGGGTCGTTTTCCAGGATGTCGAAGGTCGCCGCGCCGAACGCCTTGGCGATGCGGCCCGCCAGGACCTTGCCCACGCCGCCCACCCGCGCTTCCAGGTACGCGGCGATTCCCGCCTCGGTCAGGTCGGCCGGCTGGGCTTCGAGCACGAGGTTCAGCACGCGGTACTGGTAGCCGTACTCGCGGTGCTCTTCCATCAGCACGTCGGCGCTGAAGGTGTCCCCGGCCTCCAGGGGCGGCATGACGCCGATCACGGTGGCGTCTGGGTCCTCGCCCTCCTCGTTGCGGATGCGGGCGGTCATGACCGTGAAGCCCGAGTCCGCGCGGAAGCGCACCCTGTTCACACCGCCGGACACGCGGAAAGTCTCGGCAGGAGAGGAAAACGACATAGACCCACAGCATAGCAATCCCCGGCCCATTCCGCCATGAACAAAACGGGGCCGGGGTGCGGGAAGGGGCTCAGCGGCGGCTGATACGGCGGGCGGCGCGGCGCACCCAGCGGGTCAGGGCGGGGGCCGGGCGCTGGGAGCGGGCCACGTCCTGCGTTTCCCAGAGGCGGGCTTTGGTGTACAGATCGAGGTCACTGCTATACATGGCCACATCTTTACACTCGTGGCAGCAGATAAATATGATAAATGACCCGTTGAATACATATTCAGAGGGCTATCAATCTTTCCATTCTTTCCAATGGTCCCTCTGGTTCCACAAGAGCCTGAAAACCTGCCGATCGACAGATCAGAGGCCGCCGAACAGGGCGTGTGGCAGGTCGGACCGCAGGCGACCGCGACAGCGTATACACAGGCGATCGGACCATATGCAGGCACGGCCGGGCCTCAGCACCCTCCATGCTATTTTTTTCTGTGATGCGCGTACTTCACACTGCCGATTTCCATGCCGGGCGATCCCTACGGGGCTTCGACCGCACCCCGGAAGTCCACGACGCCCTGACCGAGATCGCCGGACTGGCCCGCACGGAACGCGCCGACGTGGTCCTGGTGTCCGGCGACCTGTTCGACACCGCCAACCCCAGCGCCGACGCCGAGGCCGCCGTGTTCGACTTCTTCCTGCGCCTGCGCGACCAGGGCATTCCGGGCGTGGTCATCGCCGGGAACCACGACAGCGCCGCCCGCCTCGCCTCGGTCACCGGGCTGCTGGGCTGGGTGGGCGTGCAGGTCGTCGCGCAGCCCACCGCCAACCCGGTCGACATGATCCGCACCGTCGAAACGCGCGGCGGCGAGCGGCTGGTCGTGGGCGCCCTGCCGTACCTGTCCGAACGGCGGCTGGTGAAAGCCGCCGACCTGCTGGGCGGCGATACCGGCGCGTGGCGGCAGAAGTACCGCGAGGGCATGGGCTTTTTCCTGCGCCGCCTGGGCGAGGGCTTTACCGGGGGCAGCGTGAACATGCTCATGGCGCACGCCACCATGGACGGCGCGGTGCCCAGCGGGTCCGAGCGCACCATGCAGTTCGACCTGACGAACAGTTACACCCTGTCGGGCCTGCAACTGCCGCCCGGCGCGCAGTACGTGGCATTGGGGCACGTGCACAAGCCGCAGCAGGTCTCCGACGCGCCGCCCGCGTACTACCCCGGCAGCGTCATCCAGCTGGACTTCGGTGAGGCGGGCGAGAAGAAACAGGTGAACCTGATCGAGGTGGAGGCCGGGCGGCCCGCGCAGGTCCACGCCCTGCCGCTCGCCAGCGGACGCGAACTGCGGACCCTGCGCGTGGACCTGGAGAACGTCGAGTCGCGACTCGCGGCCCTGAGCGACTTCGGCGGCCTGCTGAAAGTCGTGGTGCGCGCCCCCGCCGGGACCGCCCTGCCCGGCCTGAAGGACCGCGTGCTGAAACTCGCGCCCACCACCCTGGCCGTCGAACTCGACGCGGCGCAGGAGGACCTCGCCACGCCCGACCTGAAACGCGAGGGCCTGAGCCTGATCGACCTGTACGAACGCTACCACCAGGAAAAACGCGGCGAACTGCCCGACGACCTGCGCGCCGCCTTCCGCGAAGCCGACGAACTCGCCCGCACCGAGGAGGGCGCGTGAGCGCCGTGAAAGGTAGAAAGTGGATGGTCGATAGAAGTCAGACCATCAACCATCAACCATCGACCATCCACACGCCGGAGGCGAAGCGATGAAGCCGATCAAACTGGAGTTGCAGGGCTTCACGGCGTTCCGGCAGTTCACCAGCCTGGAGTTCGGGGATCTGGAACTGTTCGCGCTGGTCGGGCCGACCGGGAGCGGTAAGAGTAGCCTGCTGGACGCCATCACCTTCGCGCTGTACGGGCAGACGGCGCGGCTGGGCGCGGCGGGCCTGGACGCGCTGATCTCGCAGGGCGAGCGGGGCCTGTCGGTCAGCCTGACCTTCGAGGTGGGCGGCGCGACGTACCGCGCGTCGCGCACCAAGGGCCGCAAGCAGGCCGAGAACGAGGTCCGTTTCGAGCGGCTGGACGCGGACGGCCGCTGGGCGAACCTGTCGGACGGCGGGGCGCGCGGCATCAACGACCGCATCCGGCGGGCCGTGGGCCTGGACTTCAAGACGTTTGCCCGCAGCGTCATGCTGCCGCAGGGCGAGTTCTCACGCGTGCTGCACGGTACGGGCAAGGAGCGGCAGGCGCTGCTGGGCGAACTGACCGGCCTGGATCACGTGGGCGCCATGCAGCGTGTCGCGTCCGACCGGGCCAAGGCGCTGAAGGTGGAATCGCAGGGCCTGAACACCCTGCTGGACTCCGAGTACGCGGGCGTGACGCCCGAGGCGGCCGACGCGCTGCGCGCCGAGCGGGAAGCCACGGACGCCGAGGCCGAACGCCTGACCGATGCGCGTGAGGCCCTGCAGGCCACGCAACTGCGGCTGCGTGAGCAGGAACGCGTCTGGAAGGCCCGTGAGGACACCGCCCGCCGCCTGACCGCCCTGGAAGCCCGCGCGGCCGGCGTGCAGGCCGGAGCGGAACAGGCCGCGCGCGCGCGGCGCGTGTCGGGCGTGCTGCCGCTGCTGGACGCCGCCGAACGCGCCCGCATCGCCGCCGAACGCGAGGAGCGCGAACGGCAGGCCGCGCAGGTCGCCGCCGATCGGGCCACGCAGGCTGCGCACGCCGCCGACACCGCCCTGGCCGCCGCGCAGACCGCCGAGACCCGCATCCCGGACCTGGAAGCCCGCGCCGAGGCGCTGCGGGACGCCGAGGGGGACGCCGCGCGCCTGAAACGCGCCGGGGGCACCCCGCAGACCACCCACGCCCAGCCGCTCGACTGGGACGAGGACGCCTTCCAGACGGCCCGCGAGGGCGCGCAGCGGGCCGAGAAGCACCGGCAGGAACGCACGCTGCTCGCCACGGAACGCGTGAGCCTGCGGGCCGCGCAGGACCGCTTCACGGCCGAGGAACGCGCGCAGGAGCAGGGAAAGGCGGAACTGGAGCGCGTGCAGCGCGAGGGCACCCGGGCGAAAACGGACCTGGAGGCCGCGCAGCGCACACTGGAAGCCGCGCGCCTCGACGCGGGCCTCGCCTCGTACCGCGCGCACCTGCACGTCGGGGACGACTGCCCGCTGTGCGGTCAGGTGGTCCGCACCCTGCCCGACACGCCCGCCGCCGACCTGAGCGCCCTCGAAGCGCAGGTCACCGCCCTGGGCGCCACACTGGACGAGCGCCGCACCCGCTTCACGGACCTGCGCGCCGCGCAGAAATCCCGACAGGCGTGGCTGGACGAGAAACGCGCCGAGTACCGCAACTGGGACGAGCAGCTCACGCAGCGCGAGACGGACCTGCGCGCCGCCGAGGCGCTGGTCACGGGCGACCCGCAGACCGACGCGGCCCGCCTGCTGGCCGGACTGGCCGCCCGCGTGCGAGCCGCCGGCCCCGACCCGGCCCGCGCCCGGCAGGCGACCCTGGCCGAGATCCAGGCCCTGCGGACCGCCACGCAGACCGCCCTGGGCGCCGTGGCCCGCGCGCAGGGCGAGGCCGCCGCGACCGCCGCGACGCTGCGCGGCGTGCAGGCCAGCGCCACCCGCCGCGCCCAGGAGGCCACCGAAACCCAGGCCAGCCTGGACGCCGCCCTGGGCGCCCTGAACCTGGACGCCGCGCAGGCCCGCGCCGCCGCCCTGCCCGAGAGCGACATCGCCGCGCTGGAGGAGACGGCCCGCACGCACGCCGCGCAGCTCGCGCAACTGCGGGAAGCCCTAGCCGACCTGGACCGGCAGCTGGGCGCCGCGCCCTTCGACCCGGCCGCGCTGACCCAGGTGGCCCGCGACCTGACCGCCACCGAGGCCGCGCTGGGCGCCGCCCGCGAACGCGCCGGCAGTCTGGCCGAACAGGAACGCGCCATGCGCGAACGCCTGGAACGCCGCGCCGAACTGCAGGAACGCGCCCTGGCGGTCTCCCGCACGCTGGATACCTGGCAGACCCTCACGAACACCCTCAAGGCGAACGAGTTCCAGCAGTTCCTGCTGGCCGAGGTCGAGGCGCAACTCCTGACCCGCGCGGGCCTGCTGCTGCACGAGATCAGCGACGGCCGCTACCGGCTGGCCCTCCAGACCGGCGAGTACGTCGTGCAGGACCTCTGGAACGCCGGCGAGGCGCGCGGCGTGCGTACCCTCTCGGGCGGCGAGACCTTCCTGGCCTCGCTGTCACTGGCCATCGCCCTGAGCGACTACCTCGCCGGGAATCACGTGCTGGGCGCCCTGTTCCTGGACGAGGGCTTCGGCACGCTGGACCCCCAGGCGCTGGAGGCGGTCGCGAACGCACTGGAGAACCTGCGCACGCAGGGCCGCATGGTGGGCGTCGTCACGCACGTCGAGAGCCTGAGCGAACGCCTGCCCAGCCGCCTGCTCGTCACCAAGAGCGTGGCGGGCAGCTCCGTGCAGCGACTGGACCTGTAGGACTGTAGTGGCACAGGCGAAGGGGGGACGCGGGAAGCAGTGCGACACTGCCCACCGCGTCCCCCCTGCCACGTCCGGTTACGGCTGGTTCTCTTCCCGGTCCAGCTTGGCGAAGATCATGCGGCCCACGTTCGTCTGCACGTTGTTCACGACGAGTACGCGGGTGGGCTTGCCCCGGAACTTCAGGCCCTCCTCCACGACGACCATGGTGCCGTCCTCGAGGTACCCGACACCCTGGTCCTTCTGCTGGCCGCCCTTGCTGATGGTGACGGTCAGGTGATCCCCGGCCTGCACCTGGGGTTTGAGGGCCACGGCCGCCTCGTGGATGCTCAGGATCTGCACGCCGTGCAGGCGGGCGATCTTGCCGAGGTTCCCGTCGTTCGTGATGATGCGCGCGCCGGTGTCCCGCGCCAGGCGGATCAGTTTGTCGTCGGTGGTGGGCAGGGCCGGGTCGTCCCAGTCCTCGACGCGCAGGGGACGCAGTTCCCGCAGTTCCTCTAGGACGTTCAGGCCGCGTTTGCCGCGCGTGCGTTTCTGCGCGTCGTGACTGTCCGAGAGGGTCTGCAACTCGCGCAGGATGAAACCCGGCACGACGATGTCGCCGTCCAGGAAGCCGGTGCGGGCCAGTTCCAGGATGCGGCCGTCGATGATCACGTTGCTGTCGAGCAGTTTGCTGCCGGGGCGGCGGCGCACCTGCGGGAAGGCCAGCAGTCCGAAGGCCTCGGCGTTGCGCACGGCGAACGACACGAAGAACGCCCCCAGCACGGCCGTGATCACGAGGTTCCACACCCAGTTGTAGAAGGGCAGACTCCGGAGCAGGCTGCTGAGCAGCACGCTCAGGAGCAGCGCCACGATCAGGCCGGAGGTCGCGGCGGCCACGGTGCGGGGGGACAGACCGGCGTACCAGCGTGACAGGCGTGTCAGCAGGGTCTGCGAGAGTCCCTCGATGCGTGGCGCGAGCAGCAGCGCACTCAGCATTCCGGCCAGCATCAGGCTCAGGGTGTTCACGTACCCGAGTTCGGTGGGTTGCACGGCCGCCAGGGCGCGGCCCGCCGCCCAGCCGAGCAGCAGACCGAGAAGCATGACAAAGAGGCGAACAGGCAGCACGGGGCGTAGTCTACCGGGTCTGCCCCGCAGAATGTCCTGAACTGCGGGTCCGGCTGCTGGCAGCAGCCTCTCATGGACTGCAGTTGCCTCATGAAGAAACGCCCGGCGGTTACTGCTCACTTCATGAATACCGGGCACATCTCAGATTCCGCTCAGCCCCCAGACTGAGGCGGTGATACCGACTGCCATCCCCTCTCCGTGCGAGGAAGCCCTGCGCGGACTCGCGGCCGGTCAGGACGACCTGCGGCGCTGCATCGAGACGCTCACGCCGATGCTGTTCGCCCTGGCGCGCCGCCTGCACCTGCCGGAAGAGCTGCGGGAGGCGGCGGTAGGCGACGCCCTGAGCGACATCCGCCAGCACTGCGGGCAGTGGCCCCGCACGCAGCTTCCGGCGCAGGTATGGGTGCTGGCCGTCGCCCGGCGCCGGTTCCTGTCCAGCAGCGCGGCCTGAGTGACCGGGTCTGCGCGGCGTACCTCATAGCAGTCGCAAGAGGGAGCGGGAGTGAACTTCACGCCCTCAGCGGAACTGAGAAGGACTGTCAGCGGCGGGAAGCGCGCACGCGCAGCACGCGGCCGGGCTCCAGGTCCACCCACCACGTCAGGCCAGCCACGGCGACTGCCAGCGCCAGTGCCACAGACGGCACCCAATTCAGATGCGTGCCGGTCAGTGGCGGCAGCAGCAGCAACGTGACGGTCAGCGCCACGCCCAGAAGCAGGGGCAGCACGCCCCGCCAGAACCCACTGCGGTCACGGTAATGCAGACGCCGCGCATCGGCCCGCAGGGTGAAGAGGGAGTACAGGCTGGCCCCCGCAGCCATCACAGTCAGCAGAAGATCAAGGTCGGACATGCAATTGCGCAGTGTACTCCGGGGGGTGCGGCCTGAACGGACTTTTCTCGCAGGAACCCTTTGCAGTTCTCACAGCCCGTTCTCATTGGATAATGGCCGGGGCAGGTCGGGAACCGCCTGACGGCAACAAAGAAAAACCCCCGCCTGAGCGGGAGTTTATCGATTGGTAGACTCGAGGAGATTTGAACTCCTGACCCCTACAGTGTCAATGTAGTGCTCTACCCCTGAGCTACGAGTCTGCGTGCCTGAACGGCCGGGTACTGATTTGGAGGCGCTGACCGGACTCGAACCGGTGGTGGAGGTTTTGCAGACCTCTGCCTTACCACTTGGCTACAGCGCCGTGAGGCTTGTGCTGTCCCTTGCGGGCGGCTGGTGGGTCTTCCTCTCCAGCGGAAGGAATGTTAGCACGGCTTTTCTGGTCTGTAAACAGGGGCATCACACGCGGGCGCAAGAAGTCCCCGGAAGCGCACCGGCACGCCTTCCAGGCCGGGCACGCACACCCGCCACACACCCGACCGGCCGGGCCCTAGACTGATCCGGTGAACCCTGAACACATGCGAACGACGGCCCGCGCCGTGACCCTGGCAGCCTCGCTGATCCTGGGCGGCGCGCAGGCCCAACTGATGGGAACCCCCGCCGAACTGGCCGCCCAGCCGGCCCTGAAAGGCTTCACGGCGCAGGGAAGCGCCCTGGTCAGCGGCGCCACCCGCGTCACGCCGGACGTGGCAGGCGGACGCGTGGTGGGGGTGTTCGTGGAATCCGACTCCGTGGACGGCCTGACCCGTGGCGTCGCTGCCGGCTGGAACGTCGCCGAGAAGGACCTGCCGAAACTCACGCAGAACCTCTCGAACCCGCAACTGCTGACCGCCGCCCGCACCGGCTTCGTGGACCTGACGGACGACGCCGGCACCGACCTGATCGCCCTGAAAGTCACCGGGGAAGGCAACTCGACCCGCTACCTGGGGTACGTCGCCATGAAAGTCTGGCCGGACAGCGCCTTCCCGCCCGTCAAGGCCGCCGCCGGCTCGGTCGGCGCGCCGAACGTCCTGCGGATCTTCAGTGACTTCCAGTGTCCGTACTGCAAGCAGTTGTGGGACACCTCCATGCGCGACTGGCGGGCGGCTCCCGCCACGTACCGGGTCGTACACTACGAGTTTCCGCTGTCGTTCCACCGCAACGCGCAGGGCGCCGCCGAGGCCAGCGAATGCGCCGCCGCGCAGGGACGCTTCATGCCCTTCGCAGATCAACTGTTCGCCAACTTCGCGGCCTGGACGCCGCTGGACCCGAAAGACGCTCCTGCCAAGTACGCCGGCTACGCCAAGGCCGCCGGGCTGAACACGGCAGCCTTCAAGACCTGCGTGGGGCAGCGGACCTTCCGGGCCGACGTGGAAGCCCAGATGAAAGCCGGGATGGCAGTGAACGTGCAGGGCACGCCGACCGTGTTCCTGAACGGCATGAAACTCACGGATTATTCAGACACAGCCGAACTGGCCCGCGTCCGCGCCGTCACGACCGCCAGACCGGGCGCCGCCACGCTGATCGACGCGCGGCTGAAACTGTTCCGGTAATCAGGGTCGGCCCGCTTCGGGCGGATCACACCACCGGCGGGGGTATGGACTCCCGCCTCTACTTTGCATCACTATGTAGTCATGCAAAGTAGCAACGCGGACGGCAATCTGCTGCGCGGCACCCTGGACTTCCTGCTCCTCGCCAGCCTCGAACACGGTCCCCTCTACGGCCTGCGCATCATCCAGGACGTCCAGCAGCGCACAGGCGGTCACTTCAACTTCAAGGAAGGCACCCTCTACCCCGCCCTGCACCGCCTGGAAAAACGCGCCCTGATCCGCGCCGAAACCCGCCCCAGCGACACCGGCGGTCCCCCCCGCAAGTACTACCACCTCACCCCCACCGGCCACACCGAACTGACCCACCAGCGCGACGCGCAACGCGCCCACGCCAGCGCCCTGCGCCCCTACCTGGAATTCGCATGAGCCCCGAACAGCAGTACGTCCGCAACGCCACCCGCGGCCTGCGTGGCAAGGAGCGCCAGGAGACCCAGACCGAACTGCTCGACCACATCACCGAACGCAGCCGGCAACTCACCCTGACCGGCCTGAGTCCCGAACAGGCCCGCACCCAGGCCATGCAGGAACTCGGCCCCGCCCCCACCGTCGCCCGCAGCCTGCGTGCCGGAAAACACGTCCACCCCGCCCTGAGTGCCGCCGCACTCCTCGCACTCGCCACCCTGCTGCTGTGGCCCGTGCCGGAATTGCTGTATGCACGGACTGATCCATTCAACAGTACGACCACTCAACCCATCCGCGAACTCCGTGCAGCGGGTTACCTGACCGTCCGGGAGGCGAACTCTCAGCTGAAGCCATACGGCATTCAACTCCGGCACCACGGCGAGTCGTGGGAATTACGGAATGCAGCACTCCCAACCGCAAGCATCGGCTCATCAGAAAACTCTTGGAACTGCAAGAGACCCATGACGTCCATGGCCGCCGATCAACCCCGCTACCTGCTTTCTGGCATGCCGACCGTCGCCTACGTCAATCCTTCCGCCCTGCTGGTCTGCATGAGCGAGGCAGGGTGGCCACTTGAATTGGACGGACAACAGGTGAAACTGCAAGGAAAAGCTTTCCCTGACGCATGGACCAGAGAGATCGCCGCCATGTTCTACGTGCCGCAACTCACCCGTAGCCTCAGCAAATTGCCCCGCCACCTCTGGTCTAGCCCGACTGCGCCCACGCCACAGAATGAGCCCAGCGTGATTGCGTATTCGAGCGCTTCATCAGAGATTACATGGAGCGCACGCCACGTCGAGACGACTGCGCGGAATGTGGGATTACTCGTCCGGTTCCAGCTCAACGGAACCTCTTGGTCGGACAAACGGAAGTATTCGGCACCCATGTTCTTCTCGTTCACGTTGCCAGTCAGCGATCAGGGGACGGTTAACCTTCCTGTCCGCATACCGCACGCTATGAGGGTCGTTGACCTGACCCTCAAGTCGAACATGAACGACTGGCTCAGGGCAGATACCAGTAGCTTCCCGGCCATCCTCGTGGCGCTGCCCGACCGAACGGATGCATCCATTGACCTGACCCCGTTGACGTTCAATCGCTGATGAATGACAACGCCCGGCCTTCAGGGACCGGGCGTTTCTGTTGCGGTTCAGCCTCAGCTGCGGGTCTTGTAGCGCGTGAGCAGTTCGGCTTTCAGGTCGTCGAAGCCCACGCCCTTGCGTTCCTTGAGGCCGTCTGGGGTGCGTTCGCGGACGCTGACTTCGCGGCCTTCCTGTTCCTTGTCGCCCACGACGAGCATGACGGGGATCTTGCTGAGTTCGGCGGTGCGGACCTTGGCGTTCATGCGGTTTGAGGAGTCGTCGACTTCGGCGCGCAGGCCGGCGGCGTGCAGTTCGTCCCGCAGCGCCCAGGCGTAGTCGTTGTGGCGGTCGGCGATGGGGATGATCATGATCTGGCGGGGCGCGAGCCACAGCGGGAAGTCCCCGGCGTAGTGTTCGATGAGGATGCCGGTGAAGCGTTCGACGCTGCCGAACGGGGCGCGGTGGATCATGATGGGGCGGTGGTCCTGGCCGTCCTCGCCGACGTAGCTGATGTCGAAGCGTTCAGGGAGGTTGTAGTCGACCTGGATGGTGCCGAGCTGCCATTCGCGGCCCAGGACGTCCTTGACGACGAAGTCGAGTTTGGGGCCGTAGAAGGCGGCGTCGCCGGGTTCGATGGTGTACGGCAGGCCGACTTCCTCGACGGCCTCGATGATCTGCCTCTCGGCGAGGTTCCAGTTGGCCTCGTCGCCGACGTACTTGTCGCTTTCTGGGTCGCGGGTGCCGACGCGGAAGCGCACGTCGGTCATGCCGAAGGTCTTGAGGACCAGCACCGTCAGGTCGAGGACGTCCAGGAATTCCCTTTTCAGCTGATCCGGGCGGCAGAAGATGTGCGCGTCGTCCTGCGTGAATCCGCGCACGCGGGTCAGGCCGTTCAGTTCGCCGCTCTGCTCGTAACGGTACACCGTGCCGAATTCCGCCAGTCGGACCGGCAGGTCGCGGTAGGAGCGGGGTTTGCTGCCGTAGATGCGCACGTGGTGCGGGCAGTTCATGGGTTTGAGCATGTACTGCTCGTCATCGACCTCGATGGGGTTGAACTGCGACTCGGCATAGTACGGGTAGTGGCCGCTGGTGCGGTACAGGTCGAGGTTCCCGATGTTGGGCGTGATGACACCCTGGTAGCCGCGCTTGAACTGCTGTTCCTTGAGGAACGCGGTGAGTTCCTCGCGCAGGACCGTGCCGTTCGGTAGCCACAGCGGAAGGCCCTTGCCGACCATGGGGTCGATGGTGAACAGTTCGAGTTCCTTGCCGAGTTTGCGGTGGTCGCGGCGCTTGGCTTCTTCCAGGGCGTGCAGGTACTCGTCGAGTTCCTTCTGGCTGGCGAACGCCACGCCGTACACGCGTTGGAGGATAGGGTTCTTCTCGTTGCCGCGCCAGTACGCGCCGGACGTGCTCATGAGCTTGAACGCGCCGGGCAGACGGCCCGTGCTCGGGAAGTGCGGCCCACGGCACAGGTCCGTGTAGTCACCCTGGGTGTAGAAGGTGATGGGTTCGTCCTCGGGGAGGCCCGCGATGAGTTCCTGCTTGTACGGGTCGTGCGGGAACTGCGCGAGGCCCTCGGCGCGCGTGATCTCGCGGCGCGTGAACGGCAGGTTCCGGCTGATGATGTCCCGCATGACCTTCTCGATTTCCGGCAGGTCCTCTTCCTTGATGGGTTCGGGCAGGTCGAAATCCTGGTACCAGCCGTTCTCGATGCTGGGGCCCACGCCGCGCTTGATCTGGTCGTCCGCGTACCCCTTGGCGCGGTAGTACTCGCCGACCGCCTGACTCATGACGTGGCCCAGCGAGTGCCGGAACAGCGGGGCGGCGTCGCCCGGGTTCTTCTTGGTGATCAGCGTGATGGCCGCGCCGTCGGGCAGGGGCGTCATCAGGTCCACCAGTTCACCGTTCGCGGTGGCGGCCACGGCGTCACCGGCAAGGCGTTCACCGATGGCGCGCGCGGCGTCCAGCGCGGTGGCGCCCTGAGCGAGTTCCAGTTGTTTACCGTCGGGAAGAACTACGTGCATATCAACCTCTTTCCTGGCAGGTCGCCTTCAGCGCCCACCAGCGTCCATAGAGAAAGCCCGGTCTGACCACACCCAGCAGAACGCCTGAAAACCACGGAAAGTGGGTTCTCAGGCGCTGAGAGTTCGCGTGACCAGTCCGGGCAACAGCGGCATTCGGTGCAGCCCCACGCCACGCATCACCAGACCGGAGTGACGGGCGGGAAGCTTCATGGGGGCAGGATAGCGCCCGGGAGCACGCAGCGGCAACCAGAGACGCACGCGGCACGTACTGAACGGCATGACCCTGCTGCCCGTACACATCGAGGAAACGCCGCGGTGGTGGCCCGCCGCGCGCCTGCTGCTGCTCCTTCCCCTGCTGATCCTGCCAGCCCTGCTGCTGCTCCCGCCCGTGTTGAGGCTGCCGGTGTACTCGGTGCAGGGCGGCACGCTCACGGCGCGGTCGCTGGGCGCACGGGTGGTCATTCCGCCCGGCACGCCGGTTCAGTCTCGGGCCATCACACTGCGCGGCAAGGTCATCGGCAGCGCCCTGCCGGGGTACACGGTCGGCCTGTTCCGCACGCCCACCGGTCGTGCCCAGGTGTTCAGCGACGGTTCGCAGGGGCGCTCGGCGCTGGTGTTCGCCACCCGGCCGCCCACCGTCCTGACGCCCGCCGACCCGCAGGCGCTGCTGCGCTCCTGGCAGGCCGGAGAGAACGGCATCTTCCGGCCCGCCCGCCCCGCCAGACCCGACTGGACGCTGCTGCTCCTGCTCCCGCTCTTGCCCATCGCTGTTCTGCTGCTCGCCCGGCCGCGCCTGACCTACCGGCTGGACGGTGACACCCTGACCGTCCGGACTGCCGCGACCACCCTGCGGTTCCCCCGGCACGACACCCGCGCCGCCCTGACGCACACCCCCCTGGGCGCGCGGCTGTTCGGGACCGCCACGCCCGGTTACTACACTGGCACGTTCATCAGCCGCGCCGGAACCGGCGGGAAGATCCAGGCCGCAGCGGGCGCCGCACGCCCAGGGCAGGCCGTGATTCTCACCCACCACGACCGGGAGTACTACCTGACACCCAGCGACCCGCAGGCGCTGATCGACTGGTTCAGCACCGGCACGGTGCCCCAGGCTGTCCCCCCAGCCGGGAGTTGATCCGGTCCTGTCCACTCACCACGGGAGCCCGCGCAGGTTCACCCTCTCCCCCACCGGCCAGTCCCCCAGGGCCCCGTGCACGGGCAGGATCAGGGTGGGCCCGGCGTCCGTGACCCAGTGCCCTTCGTCGGGGTCGAGGTAACGGGCGGCGTTCGGCACGCGGGTGAAGCCGCCGCGCTCGTAGAACGGCGCGACCTCCTCACGGCATTGCAGGAACGCGAATTCCACGTCCGGGAGGGTCAGCAGGAAGGCGTGCAGGTCGCGCAGCAGGCGGTGGCCCACCCCCCGGCGCTGGAATGCGGGGTGCGTGGCGACCCCGCCGACTCCCACGATGGTCACGTCACGCCCGCCGATCTGCGCTACACGCCGCCCGAATCCCATCTGAGCCATCGGCACTCCAGCCGGGTCGGCCAGCCACAGGTGCCACTCCGGTTCGCTGCCCCAGTACGACGTGCCCTCCCAGAAGTCCGCGAAGTGCGGGTACGACGCCGCAGCCCGGCCTCCAGTTCCGGCGTGAGGGCCGCGCGGGGCGTGACATGCGTGGTCAGGGTCACGAACCGCACCGCATCAGCGCAGCGGCACCAGAACGCGCAGGCCGATCAGGCTGGTCGGTCCGGCCCGCACGATGCCTTCCACGTTCACGCCGGGGCCGCGCCAGCCCACCAGCGCGTGCGCGTTGGCCAGTGCGACCGGTGAGAGCAGCGCGTCCGGCAACCCGGAATTGGACGTCCACACGTCCAGACTGACGCCCGACCCCACCCCCACCCCGTAGTACCAGTTGCCGCTGGGGCGCAGGTACGTGGCGTCCACGCGCACGAGCGCGCGGCTGAACGCGGCGGGTGTGGCGGCGTTCAGTTCCAGCGTGCCGCGCACCGCGCCGGCCGTGCCGAGGAGCGTGCCGGTCACGGCGACCTGCACGCCTCCCTCGGCGACGGCCGCGCCGGATCCGCTGACAGCGTTGCCGCCCGCGACCTGCGCGCCGACACTCCAGTCTGCGGCGTGTGCGCCGCCCGCCCAGCCCAGCCCAAACCAGCCCAGGAGTAGGGCGGCACGCATCATTCCTGACGTTCTGATCATGCCCTCAGCGTAACGGTGCGCGCAGTCCCGGCAGGGCGCAGGTGCGGCACCCACGCCCGAACGCCGCCCCGGGTGACCGGAAGCGGCGTTCGGGGCGGAGGCTTACCAGTTCTGCACGGAGTTCTGCGCGGGGACAGGAGTGCCGTCGGTCACGCCTTTGGGGTCGGGTCCCCACTTGTTGCGGCCAGCTTCCCCGTCCGTCGCCATGAAGGCAATCAGGAAAATCCAGCCGAGAAACGGGATCAGGCCAAGCAGCATCCACCAGCCGGAGCGCTCCGTGTCGTGCAGGCGGCGGACGCTGACGGCCAGATGAGGGATCAGCATCGCCAGTGCGAACAGCCCCGAGAACACACCGACATCATTCAGGGTGTTACCGGTACTGAGTCCAAGTGAGTTATCCAGCGCGGTGAGGATGATATTGGTCGCGCCGTAGATGAGCGTGAACATCCAGTATTCGCGACGGCGGGCGCGGCCGGTAAACTGCGCGTACTTCTTGGTGACGGCTTCGACGACTTCATTCACGTGCAAAGAATCTTTCATGTGCAAAGAATAAGTAAAAGATGAATGCCCCGTTGCCTCAGATGAGAGAGCAGGGCATTCACCCGCCGGGTGGATTTACCAGTTCTGCGCGGGGACAGGGGCGCCGTCGGTCACGCCTTTGGGGTTGGGGCCCCATTTGTTGCTGCCGCCTTCGCTGTCGAGGACCATGAAGACGAGGATTACGAGGCTGCCGAAGGGCACGAGGTTCAGCAGGTACCACCAGCCGCTCTTGCCGGTGTCGTGCAGGCGGCGCACGGCGATGGCGAGGCTGGGAATGAAGGTGGCGAGTGCGTAGAGCGCGTAGATCGCGGCGAAGATCAGGGTGCTGCCGGTCAGGGCGGCGCTGGGGTCCATGCCCGCGTCGGTCTGCATGGCCAGGCCCATCAGGACACCGGAGATCGGGATGGCCAGCACGAACGTGATGATGCTGTTGATCAGGGTGTACATCCAGTATTCGCGGCGGCGGGCGCGGCCCTGGAAGTTGACGTAGTTGTTGCGGATGGCGTTGATGTAGTCGTTCATGGTTCCCTCCTGGCTGTTGCGTGAGAACACTCTAAGCGTCACATTGCGGTCATGCTGCCAACTTTGTGGAGGGGTGCGCTGGGTCTGCTGCTGGGGGTCACGCTGGGAGCGTGCGCGCCTGCTCTGACGGGCACCATGACCGTACCGGACGTGCAGGCGGCGCTCCCGGCCCTGCCCGCTGAGCGGCTGCGGGTGCTGGTGATGGGGGATCAGGGCACGGGGACGGACGTGCAGCGGCGGGTGGCGGCGGCCATGCGGGAGGTCTGCGCGCGGGAGGGCTGCGACCTGGGGGTGGGGCTGGGGGATAACTTCTACCCGGCCGGGCCGAAGGACGTGAATTCACGGTTGTTCCGGGAGCGGTTCGCGGACGTGTACGGGCCGCTGGGCGTGCCGTTCCTGATGGTGCCGGGCAATCATGACGAGTCGTGGCTGGTGGGCGGTGACGGCGCCGATGCACGTGGCGCGGAGGTTCAGGTGGCGTACTCGCGGCTGAACGCGCAGTGGGTGATGCCGGGCCGTTCGTACCGCGCACCGGTCGGGGCGCTGGCGGAGTTCTTCGCGGTGGATACGGCGCCGCTGGCCGCGTACCTGCCGGGCCTGCGCCCTGCGGAGCGGCCGGGTGGCGCGTGGGACGCTGCTCAGCGGGCGTGGCTGTCGGGTGCGGTGCGGGGCAGCGGGGCGCGCTGGCGGCTGGTGCTGGGGCATCATCCGCCCTTCAGTAACGGGCGGCACGGGGACGCCGGGCGGTATGACGACCTGCCGCTGACGTTCCAGCGGGGCGGCGCGGTGCGGGACCTGTACGGCGCGGCGTGCGGTGTGGCCGACGTGATTCTCAGCGGGCACGTGCACGCGCTGGAGGTCTTCGCGCCGCAGCCGGGTTGCGCGGGCACGTGGACGGCCGTGTCGGGCGCGGCGGGCGAGGTGGGGGGTGGTCCGGTCGGGACGCGCCCAGCGGCTTTCGCGGCGTACGGTCAGCCGGGCTTCCTGCGCCTGGAGATCACGCCGGACGCACTGACCGTCTGGGCGTACACGGTGACAGAGGACGGCGTGGTGACCGCGCGCGGGGCCGCCCGACTGCGCAAGGGGTGATGGTCAAAAGTTGATGGTTGATAGAGGGGTGTCCTCCATCAACCATCAACCTTCTCCTTTCGACGTGTCTTACAGGCCGGCTTCGGCGAGGAAGGCGTCGAGTTTCTGTGGGCGGAAGCCGCTGAGGCTGGCGGCCACGTCGCCGTGGACGAGGGTGGGAACGCTGCGTTTGCCGCCGTTGACGCTCATGACGTACTGGGCGGCCTGGTCGTCCTGTTCGATGTTGATTTCCTCGAAGGCGAGGCCCTTGCTGGTCAGGGCGCGTTTGGTGGCGTGGCAGTCGGGGCACCAGCTGGTCGTGTACATCTTGATCATGGTGGGTTCTCCTTGGGGTGGGGGGCTGGGGTGGCCCAGCCCGAATCGCACATCAGTTTATAAAATAAAGCATCCGGTGGATTGAGGTGCGGGCAACAATACGGGCCACCCGCGCACTGAGCGTCCATTCATACGCGCCGTTCGTCCCGACAGAAACGCGGCCCACCCCGGTACAGGGCAGGCCGCGCGTTCTGTGCTGGGTCAATGCTCAGCGGTGGGTGGTCTGACCGGGGGTCAGGCGCTGGCGGCTTCGCTGGGAGCAGCGACGGGCGCGTCGGCCTTGGCGGGAGCTTCGGCCGGGGCGGCGGCGGCCGTGGTGGGCGCGCCTTCCGCCGGGGCGTCGTCCGTGCGTTCCTTCTTGGGAGCCGGGGCAGCCTTGGGGGCCATGATCATGTTCATGTCCATGCCCATCATGCTGGGGGTTCCTTCGGGAGCGCCGATGTCGGCCAGGGTCTCGGCCACGCGCACCAGGATGCGCTCACCGAGTTCCGGGTGGGTGCGTTCGCGCCCGCGGAACATGATGGTGACCTTGACCTTGTGGCCTTCCTCGAGGAATCGGCGCACGTGCCCGGTCTTGGTCTTGAAGTCGTTGCCGTCAATCTTCACGCGGAATTTGATGGCCTTGACTTCCTGGGCGCGGGCGCGCTTGCGGTTTTCCTTCTCGTTCTGCTGCTGCTCGTAGCGGAACCGGCCATAGTCGAGCAGGCGGCAGACAGGGGGCACGGCCTGCGGGCTGACCATCACGAGGTCCATGCTCGCCTCGCGGGCCATCTGCATGGCGTCGCGAGTGTCAATAATGCCCACCTGCTCGCCTTCCGCGCCGATCAGGCGGATCTGGCGCACACGAATCTGCTCGTTGACCTTGTGTTCTTTCGCTATGTTCATCACCTCTTACGCGCCCGGTGCACGCTGGCCGTCCGGGCGGCTGTGCCCACGCGGTGCGCGGGCGAATGAACCTCAGTCTACCACGCGGCTTCGTTGCGCCGGACCCACCGGGGTTCTGCCATGCTGTGAGCATGAGCGGTTCCTCAACTTCCGGCCCTGCCCGTCCCGCCGCCCCCGGCCCCGTCTCGGCCTACACGTACGGTCCGCTGGCGGCCCGCGACCCGGATCTGGAGGTGCTGCTGACCGACGGGCTGGGCGGCTTTGCGCTGGGCAGCGTGGCGGGCGTGCCCACCCGCTGCTACTCGGGGCTGGTGGTCAGCGAGCAGCCGCCGGTGCGCCGCCGCACGCTGTTCGTCTCGCCGCTCGAAACCCTGCACGTCGCGGGGCGCGAGGCGAAGCTGCACGCACTGGAGATCGCGCCCGGCGTGTTCGAGGGCCGGGGCCTGGAGCTGCTGACCGGCGCGGCCGTGTGGGACCTGCTGCCCGAGCGTGAGCAGCTGTTCGCGGGCGTGCGGGTGCGGCGGCGGGTGTTCATGCCGCCCGGTTCCGGCGCGGCCGTGTTCCTGTACGACGTGCAGAGCCGCGAGCCGGTCACGCTGCGCCTGGGCGGGCTGTTCGTGAACCGCGACATGCACCACGTACACGAGCGGGTGCCGGCGCTGCACTTCAGCGCCGGGGGGCGCGAGGTGACGGTGCGCGGCCCGGAAGACAGTGGGGGCGGCAGTGGGGACGGCCGTGCAGAGGGCGGGCCGGTCACGCGGGCCACGCTGCACGCGCCGGGCGCGGTGATCGACGCCCTGACCCCGCAGCCGCACCCGCAGCGGGTGTACTACCGGCACGACGCGGCGCGCGGCGAACCGGACCACGAGGTGACGCTGGGCAGCGACCTGTGGGAGATCAGCTTCCCGGCGGGCGGGGGGCGCGCGGCGCTGGTCGTGCAGGGCATGACGCCCGCGACAGCCGGGCACACGGTCACGGACCCCTGGGCGGCGTACGCGCAGGAGGCGGCGCGCCGGAGTGAACTGGCGCGGCGGGCGCAGGACACGAGCGGCGTGCGCGACGAACTGGTCGCCACGCTGGCCGTCGCCGCCGACGCCTACCTGGTGCGGCGCGAACGGCCGGCGGGCGTGACCGTGATCGCCGGGTACCCGTGGTTCGCGGACTGGGGCCGGGACGCCATGATCGCCCTGACGGGCCTGACCCTGCTGACCGGCCGGCACGCCGAGGCGCGCGACCTGCTGGGCACGTTCCTGGCCAGCCTGCGCCGGGGCCTGACACCCAACAACTTCCATGACGACGGTGGCGGCGCCGGGTTCAACACGGTGGACGGGGCGCTGTGGCTGGCCGTGGCACTGGAACGCTACGTGAGCGTGACCGGCGACCTGGGGTTTGCGCGCTCGTCGCTGCCGGCGCTGCGGGAACTGCTGGACTGGCACCTGCGCGGCACGGATCACGGCATCCGCGCCGACGACCGCGACGGGCTGCTGCTGGCGGGCGAGGCGGGCGTGCAGCTCACCTGGATGGACGTGAAGATAGAGGGCTGGGTAGTCACGCCCCGGCACGGCAAGCCGGTCGAGGTGCAGGGACTGTGGCTGGCAGCGCTGGGCGCCGAGGCGCGGCTGTCGGACGCGCTGGGGGAACGCCCGCAGTACGTGGGTGCCCTGGCCCGCGCGCGCGAGTCCTTCCCGGCCTTCTGGCAGGGCGGCGCGTACGCCGACACGCTGGCCGCCGACGGCACCCCGGACCGCAGCGTGCGCCCGAACGTGGCGCTGGCGCTGGCGCTGCCGGACACGCCCACCACGCCCGCGCAGGTGGACCGCGTGATCCGCGAGGTCGAGTCGCAACTGCTCACGCCGGTCGGGCTGCACACGCTCTCGCCGCTGGACGCCCGTTACCGGGGCAATTACGGGGGCGCGCAGGTGCAACGCGACGCCGCGTACCACCAGGGGACCGTGTGGCCGTGGCCGCTGACGGCGTTCGTGGAGCTGCTGCTCTCGCGCGGCGAGGTGCGGCGGGCGCGCGCGGCCCTGGCAGGCCTGACCGGGCACGTCTGGGAGGCCGGGATCGGGCACGTGTCCGAGGTGTTCGCCGGGGACTCGCTGCGGCCCGGCGGCTGCCCCTTCCAGGCGTGGAGCACGGCGGAACTGCTGCGCGCGCACGTGCTGGTCTCGCTGGCCGAGGCGCGCGCGGCGCGGCCAGCCCCGGCCACCGTGCCAGCCGGGCCGCTGCCGCTGTCCACCCAAAACCTGACCTGAAGCGCGCTGGCGTAGGCGTCCGGCAGGCAGGGAGGCGACACTTATCCTTGACGTACCAGGGACACAAACCCTAGCATTCAGGGATGAACAGCCTCGCCCTTCCCCCGCAGGCCACCCAGGTCGGCCTCGCGGTGGACGTCGCCGCCTTCGCCATGCACGCCGGAGAACTGATGGTGCTGCTGGTGCAACGCGGCGAACTGCCGCACGCCCGCGACTGGGCGCTGCCCGGCGGCTTCGTCCACCCCGGCGAGGAACTGCACGAGGCCGCCCTGCGCGAACTGCGCACCGAGACCAGCGTGGAACTCGAACCCCGCCACCTCGAACAGTTCTTCACGTTCGGGGAGGTCAACCGCGACCCGCGCGGCCGGATCGTCAGCGTCGCGCACCTCGCGGTCCTGCCGCACGGCACCGTCAGCGTCAGCGGCGGCGGGCACACCCTGGGCGCCGAGTGGGTCAGCGCGCACCGCCCGCCCCGCCTCGCCTTCGATCACCAGGCGATCCTGGACCGCGCCCTGGCCCGGTTGCAACTGCGCCTGGAGTACGCGAACCTGGCGCTGGAATTCCTGCCCGACACCTTCACCCTGCCCGAGCTTCAGGGCGTGTTCGAGGCGATCCTGAACCGCAAACTGGACAAACGCAACTTCCGCAAGCGGCTGCTGTCGCAGGGTACCCTGACCGTCAGCGGCGAGCGCCGCAGCGGCGTGGGCCGCCCCGCGCAACTGTACCGCCGCGCCAAGGGCACCCGCACGCCCGCGCTGTAAAGCCGGTTTCTGCCCATCAGCGCCGCGCGCCACCTTCTGCCCCGCCCCGGCCCGCTAGACTGAGCGTCATGGACATGAAGAAGCTGATGAAGCAGATGCAGCAGGCGCAGGCCGCCGCCGCGAAGATCCAGGACGACCTGGCCGCCAAGAGCGTGGAAGGCAGCGCCAGCGGACTGGTCACCGTCACCATGAACGGCCACGGGAAGGTCACGGCCCTGAAGATCAAGCCCGAGGCGCTGGACCCCGACGACGTGGAAGCCCTGGAAGACCTGATTCTGGTGGCCCTGCAGGACGCGGGCGCCAAGGCCGACGCCCTGCAACAGGACGCCACGCGCGGCCTGGGCATCCCCGGATTCTGAGGCGCACTTGAAGTACCCTCCATCGCTGGTGGCGCTGATCCGCGAACTGTCGCGCCTGCCGGGCATCGGCCCGAAAAGCGCACAGCGGCTCGCGTTCCACCTGTTCGAGCAGCCGCGCGAGGACATCGAGCGGCTCTCGCGGGCGCTGCTGGAAGCCAAGCGGGACCTGCACACCTGCCCCGTGTGCTTCAACATCACGGACGCCGACCGCTGCGACGTGTGCAGCGATCCCACCCGCGACCAGGACCTGATCTGCGTGGTCGAGGAACCCGGTGACGTGATCGCCATCGAACGCAGCGGCGAGTACCGTGGCCTGTACCACGTGCTGCACGGCGTGCTGAGCCCCATGAACGGCGTCGGCCCGGACAAACTGCACATCCGGCCGCTGCTGCCGCGCGTGCAGGCAGGCCAGGAGGTCATCCTGGCGACCGGCACGACCGTCGAGGGCGACGCGACCGCGCTGTACCTCCAGCGCCTGCTCGAACCCCTGGGCGCCGTCGTGAGCCGCATCGCCTACGGCCTGCCGGTGGGCGGCGCACTCGAATACGCCGACGAGGTCACGCTGGGCCGCGCCCTGGCGGGCCGCACCCGCGTCACCAAACCCGGCTGAAGGACCCCTCATACGGGTTCCGTTTGTTTCGCCGACAATCCGGGACTTCACCGGATTGCCAGCTCCACGTCCGGAACCCGTTTTGCTCCCACTCGCTTCGCTCGGATTGAACGGGCTTTGCAGCCCATTCAATCGGAATCCGTATCACCCAACCCTCTCCCCAACGGAGAGGGCTTTTTCGTGTTCCTGCTCCCTACCTCCCGTAACTGCCGCGCAGGCGCGCCCAGCCTTCTCTCAGGCCAATGCAGCGGGGGTGCAGGTCGTTCAGGGTGACGGGCTTCAGGCCGCGTTCGCGTAGGCCGGTCAGCAGGGCGCCCAGCAGGGCGGGCGTGACCTGGGGACCGTCGTGCAGCAGGATCACGCTGCCTGGGCGGGTGCAGGCCAGGGTGTGGGCGGCCAGTTCTGCGGCGGGCCGGGCGGTCCAGTCGCGGCTTTCCACGTCCCACAGGGCAATCTGGCGGCCGGTCAGGTGGGCCAGCAGGCGGGTCAGGGGGCTGTGGCCGCCGTAGGGGGGGCGGTACAGGTGCGGGCCGCGCTGACCGGCGCGGGGGTGCCACGCGATCTGCGCCCACTCCTGCCAGGGGGTCAGGCGCAGGGCGTGGCGGTGCCAGCAGCCGTGCGCCTCGACCTGATGCCCGGCCGCGTGCACGGCGCGCAGCCCGTCGGGGTGGGCGCGGCAGGCGGGTTCGGTCACGAAGAACGTGGCGGGCGCGCCGTGGGCGGCCAGGACGGCCAGCAGCTCCGGGGTGCGGGGGCCGGGGCCGTCGTCGAAGGTCAGCGCGACCCTGGGAACGTGGCGGGAACCGGCGCCCAGGGCGCCCAGCCCGGCGGCGCGGAAGATCAGGTCGCTCAGGAGCAGTTTGCCCAGCAGGGTCGCGGCCAGCAGCGCCGCGGCCCTCCGGACGGTCGGGGTGGCCGGGCGGTTCAGGACGGCCCCCCGGAGGCCGGCGCGGCGGCGGGCGCGGCGCTGGCCGGGAAGGCGTGGCGGAACAGCAGGTAGAACGCGGCGGCCAGCAGGGCCAGCGCGGCTCCCAGCCCGAACGGACCGCGCGCACCGAACTGCGCGAACGCCAGGGTGCCCAGCAGCGGTCCGACGGCCGTGCCGATGTTTTCCAGGGTCATCAGGAATCCCCATGCGGCGGGCCGCTGGCCCTCAGGCAGGGTGCGGGTCACCAGGGCGCCCCAGCCGGGCTGCACGCCGGCGAAGCCCAGTCCGACCAGCGCCGCCAGCGGGAACAGCACCCAGGTGGGCGGCAGGGTGGCGATGCCGGCCATGCCCACGCCGATCAGGGCGAACCCGCCGGTCAGGGTCAGCAGGGCGCGGCCCCGGTCGGCGACGCGGCCCACGAACGGCAGAGTGCCGAACGCGACGAGGGCGCCCGTGACCAGCACGGCGATCATGGTCCAGTACGGGAGTTCCAGCACGTCCGTGAGCTTGAACAGCACCTGCCCGAACAGCGACAGCGTGACGGTCTGCATGATCGCGGCCGGGATCAGGGGTTGCAGCCGGCGCAGCATGTCGCGCCGCTCGCCGGGTTCCGGCCGGGTGCGGTCGGGGCCGCGGACCGCGTGGGCGGGCAGCAGGAACGCGCTGATCAGCGAGACGCCCACCATGCCCAGGCACAGCAGGAACACGCCGGTCACCGGGAAGTCCCGCAGGAACCCGAACACGAAGTACCCCAGCCCGATGAACGGCAGGACGGCCATGGACACGGCGGTCAGCGCGCGGCCCTGCGCGCCGTCCGGGGTGGAGTCGGCGGTCAGGTTCATCGCGCCGGGCCACGCCGTGCTGAAGCCCACGCCGTGCAGCGCGGCCGCCAGCAGCAGCACCCAGCCGGCCTGCGCGACCAGCAGCAGGGCCATGGCGATCAGGCTCAGCAGGGCGCCGGCGATCATGACCGGGCGCAGGCCGTAACGGGCGATCATCAGGCCGGCCGGGCCGCGCATGACGGTGTCCGCGCCGACGTGCAGCGCCCAGGCCAGCCCGACCACGGACGGCGCGATGCCCAGCGTGTCCTGCGCCTGCATGCTCTGACCCAGGTACGACAGGTACAGGCCCGAACGGATCAGTTCGGCGCAGGCGAGCGAGAAGGTCGCGGCGATCACGGCGCGCAGGGTGCCGGGGCGGAGGGGAAGGCGGGATCGGAGGGTCACAACCCTTCCATTCTGAGGCCTGCGGGCCGCCGGGAGGTCCGGCGCGCGGGGGCGCGGCCTGATAGCCTGTGCCGGTGCCCGGCTTTACCGTTGTCATTCCCGCCCGTAACGAGGAGGTCTTCCTTCCACTGACCCTGCGTGCCCTGGAGGCGCAGCGCCGGGCGCCCGACGAGGTGATCGTCGTGGACAACGGCAGCCGGGACGGCACGGTGGCGGCCGCGCGGGCCTGGGGGGCCACCGTACTGCGCTGCGAGCAGCCGGGCGTGGCCCGCACCCGTCAGATGGGCCTGGAGGCGGCGCGCAGCGAGTGGGTCGCCACGACCGACGCGGATTCGCTGCCCAGCCCCGGCTGGCTCGAGGCGCTCTCCGAGGCCGCGCCGGGCCGCGTGGCGCTGTACGGCTCCATGCGGTTCTGCGGGGTCGCGCCGCACTGGTCGCGGCTGTCGGGCGTGGGGTACAGCGCGTTCCTGCACGCCTGCCGGGCCGTGGGCAAACCCAACCTGGCGGGCGCGAACATGGCCTTCTCGCGCGAGGCGGCGCTGCTGGCCGGCGGGTACGCGGACGTGGAAGCCTACGAGGACGTGATCCTGGGGCAGGCCCTGGCGCGGCTGGGCGAGGTGGCGTACGTGCCGGGCGCGCTGGTGGAGACCAGTGCGCGCCGGCTGGACCGGGGCGTGGGGCCGTTCCTGTGGCAGCACCTGCGCAACATCACTGGTCATACGCGAGGGTATTTCGGGGCTGAGCCCCCGACTCCCCCGGAAAGGTGATCCTCGGCATGCCCAGCACGGCGGCGTAGACGTCCAGCACCTGCCGGGCCACGCCGGCCGGGGTGGTGGACGCCCCGAAGGCGCGCGCGCCGGCCGACAGCCGCGCCCACAGGGCCGGGTCGTCCAGGATGTCGCGGGCGTGGCGGGTCAGGGCGTTCACGTCGGCGGGCGGCACGAGGTACCCGCTGTGTTCGTGCGCGACGCCGCTGAGGGTGCCGCGCGCGCCGACCGCGACGACCGGCACGCCCATCAGCTGCGCCTCCTGCAACACCAGGCCCTGCGTCTCGGTGTCGCTGGCGAACAGGAACAGTTCCGCGAGGCGGTAGTACGCGCCGATCTCGGTCCAGGGACGCACGCCCAGGAAGGTCACGCGGTCGGCCACGCCGATGCGGGCGGCGTGCGCTTCGAGATGCTGGCGTTCCGGTCCCTCGCCCAGGATCACGAGGTGAGCGTCCGGCAGGCCGGTCAGAGTGTCGAGCACATGGTCGAAGCGTTTCTCGCGGGCGAGGCGGCCCACGCTGAGCAGGCGGCGTTTCCCGGCCGGCCAGGGGCTGGTGACGGGCGGGGCGGCCTCCAGGGCGCGCGGGTCGATGCTGGTGGGAATCACGACCGGGTGGCGCACCCGCATGGCGCGCAGCACGTCCATCATGCCGGCCGTGGGCGTGATGACGGCGTCCGCGCGGCCGTACAGCAGGCTCATGGCGCGCGTCACGACGCCCGTGTGGCGCTGCAGGGCGGTCATGCCCGGCACGTAATGCGTGTACGCCTCGATGTGCGTGTGGTACGTGGCGACGTGCGGCACGTCCCACTTGCGGGCCAGCCGCGCCCCGGCCAGACCCAGGGTCAGGGGCGTGTGGGTGTGCACCACGTCGTACTTCTGCTGGAAGTCCTTACGGGTGGGCCACGCCAGGCGGTAGGTGGGCAGGAACATGTAGCGCAGGCTGTCCACGCGCACGACGTCGGTGCGGGTGTCCACGTGTTCCGGGAAGTCCGGGGCGACCACGTCGACGTGGTGTCCCTGGGCGCGCAGTTCGTCGCTGAGCAGCGCCACGCTGGTCACGATGCCGTTCTGGTCCGGCAGGAACGTATCGGTGAACAGCCCGATGCGAAGCGGTTTCATGCGGTCCTACCGCAGCGGCGTTCCGCTGTCCGGAACCCGTGAAAGTTTAAGGAATCCTGAAGCATCGTTACTGCCGAGCATACGACGCCGGAGATGAGAGTGTCGTCAGATCTTCCCCCTCCCCCCTGACGCGTGAGCGGGCCGGGCGCGCGCGGGCGCGTGTGGGCACGGGGCGCTACAGTCCGGGAGTGAACGCACGAACCTTCATGATACGGGCGGCGCTGCGGGCCGGAGCGGGCGGCGCGTGGCACGGCGGGCACCCCGGCGCGCCGCAGGTGGCGCTGCTGGTGCCGGTCGCGGACGCCGGGCAGTTGCAGGTGGCCCTGTCAGCCCTGACCGGAACGCCCGCCACGCTGCTGCTCTCCCCTGCCCTGGCCCGCCTGGACCCACAGGGCGTGCGGGCCGCCGCGCAGGCCGGACATGAACTGGCCGGACAGGGCGACCCGGCCGGCGTGACCCTGCTGGAAGCCGTGGCCGGTCAGGCGATCACGAGCTGGGCCGCGCCGGACAGCGTGGCGGCCCTGCGCGGCCTACTGACCCGTGGGCTGCGGTCCCTGCCGGGCACCGGGGGATCGCCCGAACCCGGAGCGCTGCGGACCGTCACGCCCGGCGACCTAGGCGCGACCCTGACGGCGTGGCGGGCGCTGGGCTACCGGCCGGTGCCGCTGCGGGACCTGCCGGGCGCGCGGGCCGGCACGCCGCGCGATCTGCTGACCGACCTGTACGTCCGGGTCGTCGAGGACCGGTACGCGCGCTCGCAGGGCGTGATCGACCTCGCGCAGCGGGCCGACGGCGTGATGCGGATCGCGCCGCTCGGGCACGCGCCCGCCCCGCTGCCGCTGCCGCCCGGCACGCCCACCGCCGAACTGCACCTGCACTCCCAGCGGGTGGTGGGGCTGGCGTCCCGCAGCCTGCTCGGCGCGTACCGGGCGTACCAGAGAAGCCTGAAGGACGTGGCCCGCGCGCTACGCGAACGCCCGGAACTGGCCTCCGCGCAGGCCGTGTTCGCCGTCACGCTGTTCCACGGCCCGCTGGAACAGGCGGGGTTCACGCTGCTGGACCTGCCGCCCGCCCAGGCCCGCTGGTACGGCCTGGGCTTCCGGCTGCTACGCGCCGCGTACGGCACGACCCGGACCCCCAGCGAGGGCACCCCGAAGATGGCGTGGCTGCCCCGCGAGGAATTCCTGCGCCGCTACGGCTGAGCGCGTACCCTGGGGCATGACCCGCGACGCCATCAGCCGCCGGGTGCAGGTGCAGGGCCTGCATCACGTCACCATCGTCGGTTCCACCCGCCAGAGCGCCCTGGACTTCTGGGAGGGCGTGCTGGGCATGCCGTTCGTGTTCGAGCAACCCAACCTCGGCAACCCGGCCGAGAACCACCTGTACTTCGACCCCGGCGACGGCCGCCTGCTGACCGTGTTCACCGACGAGGGCCGCGTGGACGCCGGGCGGGACGCGCCGCGCGAACCGGGCACCGTCGAGCACCTCGCGTTCAACGTGTCCCGCGCGACCTTCGAGCTGGCCCCCGCGCGGCTGCGGGCACGCGGCATCGAGGTGCTGGAACGCGACCGGGGCTTCATGGATTCGCTGTACTTCCGCGACCCGAACGGCATGAAGGTCGAACTGGCCTGCTACAAGTTCGAGACGCCCGGGGGCCTGCGCGACGCGGACGTGCTGCGCCGCGCCTACGAACTGCGCGTGGCACGCGGCGACGACTACCTGAGCCCCGAACACCTCGCGGACGCCATCGAGGAACTGCTGCGCCGCTGACCTTCACCCTCAGCCGGGCAGGGTGAAGGTCAGGGTGGTGCCCTCGCCGGGAGCGCTCTGCACGGCCAGTGTGCCGCCGGCCAGGGTCACGCGTTCGCGCAGGCCCAGCAGGCCCAGGTGTCCGGCCTGCGCCTGCGCGTGCGCCTGTTCGGTGGTAAAGCCCCGGCCGTCGTCGGTGATGGCGACCCGCACGCCGCCCTGCGGCGGCTCGCCGAAGGCCACGCGGATGGCGGCGGTGTGGGCGTGGGCGTGCTTGTCGACGTTGTTCAGGGCTTCCTGCGCCAGCCGGAACACCGTGAGTTCCGTGGCGGGGCTCAGGCGGCGTTCGGCGCCACTGACCTCCAGGCGGGTGGCGGTCAGCGCCTGCGTGGCCAGCCATTCCAGGGCCGGGAGCAGGCCCAGGTCGTCCAGGACACTGGGGCGCAGGTTCCGCGCGAAGCGGCGCACGCCGTCGATGGCGGCGTTCAGGTCCAGCAGGATGTCGTCGGCGCGGGCTTTCTGCTCGCCGCTCAGGTCACGGGCGAGCCTCGCCACGCGGCGGGTGGTGGCGGTCAGGACCTGCGCGGTGTCGTCGTGCAGTTCGCGGCTGATGCGGCGGCGTTCTTCCTCCTGCGCCTGCGTGAACAGCGTCAGGAAGCTGCGCAGTTCGCTCTGGCGGCTGGTGGCGGCCTCCAGCGCCTGCCCGCGCCGGGCGATCTCGTCGGCGAGGGTCTGGAGTTCCGAGAGGTCGCGGCTGACGGTCAGCATGCCGCGCCCGTCGTCCACGCTGCCCAGCCGGACTTCCAGGTGGTACGGGCCGATGCGGATCTCGGCGCGGCTGCCGCTGGCGCGGGTCTGCGCGTCCGTCCAGGCCGCCTGGAGGGCCGCCTGCGTGTCGCGGGTGGGGAGGGTCAGGAGGTTCGCGCCGGTCAGCGGGCCGGTCAGGGGTTCGAGCAGCGTGCGGGCGGCCGGGTTGGCGTAGTCGATGACGCCGCGCGCGTCGGTGCTGACGATCAGGTCGTGCGCGCCCTCCGCGAGTTGCCGGTAACGGGCTTCCTCGCGTTCCAGGGCGGCCAGCAGGCGCTCGCGGGTCAGGGTCTGCGCGACCTGATCGGCGAGGCTGCGCGCGAACTGCAGGGTCCGTGCGCCCGGCGCGTCGAGGCCCGGATCGTCGAAGTACAGGAAGCCCAGCGGTTCGGGTGGCGCGCCGATCAGCGGCACGATCAGGCCGCTGCCCGCGACGGGCAGGGTGTGCCGGCGGGTCAGTGGGCGGGGGCCGCGCCCGAGCTGCGCGGCGAGGTCCGCGAGTTCCTGCGGGTGCGGCGGGTACAGGTTGTACGCCGAGCAGCGCGTCACGGGCCGCGCGCTCCCGCCCGGCGGGTCCGGTTCCTCGCTGAACAGGGCCAGCAGGCCGCGCCCGGCGTGCAGGGCCAGGGTCGCCTCGCGCACGGCTCCCTGCAGGGCCTCGTCGGTGACCGGGCCGGCGTTGGTGACCGGGCCGGCGCTGCCGTCGGCGCGTTCGCTCAGGACCCGGCTGACGGCCAGCAGCGCGCCGGCCTCGCGTTCACGCAGCTGCTCTTCCTCGTACAGGCGGGCGTTCTCGATGGCCAGACCCGCCTGCGAGGCGAACACGCCCGCCAGCGCCAGGTCGTCGCTGTCCAGAGGCAGCGGGGCCGTCCAGTACAGCGTGAGCGCCCCGAACACGGTCGGACCGACCCGCAGCGGCAGGCTCACGACGCCCCGGTAGGGGTACGTGCCGTTCGCCAGCAGCTGACGGGCGTAGCGGCTGCTGCCGCCGTAGTCCTCGGCGGTCAGGTCGCGCGCCGCGACCAGCGTGCCCTGCGCGACCGCGCGGCCCGTGACGCCCACGCCGACCTTCGCGCGGACGCGCAGCATGTACTCGCTGGGCAGCCCCACTGCCGAGCGGATGTTGATGCTGCGGCCGTCCGGCTGCGTCTCGTAGACGGCGGCGGCGTCCGCGTGGAACAGCGTGACGGCGCGTTCCAGCACCTGCTGGAGCGTCTCGCTCAGGTGCAGGCTGCCGGCCAGCGCCGCGCCGGCCTCGCGCAGCGCCTCGGCCGCCTCGCGTTTGCGGGTCTCGATGCCGTACAGCCGGGCGTTGTCGATGGCCAGGGCCGCCTGCTCGGCCAGGGCCAGCACGATGCGGGCGTCGTCCTCGGTGGCGGGCACCGGGTCGGTGGTGTCCACGTACAGCAGGCCCAGCGCCTGCCCGCGCGCGCTGAGCGGCGCGATCACGGCCGTTTCCGGGTTGAGTTCGCGCAGGCCGCGTGCCAGCGGCGACTCGTGGTCGCGGCCCCGCTCGAAGCGGATGGCCTCGCCGCGCTGCACCAGCGTCTCGAAGGTGACGGGCCCGACGCCGATGCCGCCCGTGAACGGCTGCGTGAACCCGTACGTGAACACCTCGCCGGTGCGGGCGCCCCCGTCGCGCAGTTCGCTGAACAGCGCCACGAACGCCCGCCGGAAGCCCAGCGCCAGCGCCGCGCTCTGCGCGGTGACGGTCAGGACTTCCGCGAGGTCCAGGCTGCCGCCCAGGCGGCGCATCAGGCCCTCGACGGTCTCGGCGATGCGGCCGTGTCCGCGCCGGGCTTCCCTGGCCTGCACGCCCTCGACCGCCAGGGTCAGCAGCGGTCCCGCGTGCAGCAGGGCGCGCAGGGCGGCCGGGTCGGCCCCCACGAATTCCAGGGCGCCGCACCCGAACGGCAGGGCGGCCAGCATGCCTTCGTGCAGCAGCGTTCCGCCGGTCATGGCTTCACTGACCAGCGTGCCATCACTCAGGGCCAGTCCGCGCCCCTCCTCGGCCACCGGGAGCGGCTGACCGTCCGTGACCACCCAGACCCGCGTGCCGTGCGCGTGCGTGGCGCGGCAGGCGTAGGCGGCCAGCATCTGCGCGAACTGCGTGACGCTCGACGCGGCCGACAGGCCCGGCGGCAGGGGCGGCAGGGTCAGGCCCGGTTCGTCCGGGAGGGAGGCGCTCACGCCGTCAGATGGACTGCGGGTCGATCCAGCCGCGCTTGATGCCGTGCAGGACCGCCTCGGTGCGGCTGCCGACGCCCAGCTTCGAGAAGATGTTCGCCAGGTGCACCTGCACGGTGCGGGGGCTGATCTCCAGGTCGCGGGCGATCTCCTTGTTGGTGCGGCCGGTCGCGGCGACCCGCAGGACTTCCAGTTCACGCGGGGACAGGTCGTCCTCGGGCGGGGTGGGGGTGGTGTGCGCGCTGAAGCGTTCCAGCACCTTGCGGGCCACGCTGGGATGCAGGGCGCTCTCGCCCGCCGCGACGGCCCGCACGGCGCCCAGCAGGTCGTCCTCGCTGGCGTTCTTCAGCAGGTACCCGGCCGCGCCGGCTTCCAGCAGCGCGAACACGTACGCGTCGTCGTCGTAGCTGGTCAGGACCAGCACGCCCACGCCGGGCTGCTCGGCCTTGATGGCGCGGGTGGCGTCGATGCCGTTCATGCCGGGCATGCTGACGTCCATCAGGATCACGTGCGGGTTCAGGGCGCGCGCCTTGAGGATGGCCTCCTCGCCGCTGGACGCCTCGCCGACCACGCGCAGGTCCGCCTCGGTTTCCAGCAGTTCGCGCGTGCCCTTGCGCACGACCGGGTGGTCGTCGACCAGCAGCAGCGTGATGGGCGCGGTCGCCCCGGATTCCAGCGTGTCGGCGTCAAGCATACGCGCAGGATAGTGCAAGTCCCGACAGGGCGGGTCCCCGGCTGGAACGGCGGCGGGCCGCCCCCCCGCAGGAGAGGACGGCCCGGTCTGTCCGGACATGCCGGGGGGAGACTGACGCTCAGCTCTTGCTGAGGTTCTTCCAGTAGGTGCCGGCCCGGAAGGCGTTCATGGGGTTGAAGGTGGCCTCACCCACGCCGCTGATGTTGTCGCGGTACGTGAACACGGTCGGGGAGGCGGGCATGACCACGTAGTACGCCTGATCCTGGGCGCGCCTGGCGATCTGCGCGTACAGTTCGTCACGCTTGGCCTGATCGGTGGTGCTGCGGGCCTCGGTGATCAGGGCGTCCATCTCGGGGTCCTTGGCGTTCAGGCGCGGGCCGTAGTAGCCGGTGCTGGCGTAGAAGGTCGTGACGAAGTTGTCCGGGTCGGCGTAGTCCGGCGCCCACGCCGAGAGGATCATGGCTTCCTTGGGCGCGTTGTCGGACTTGATCAGCTCGCTCCATTCCTTGGCGACGATGTTCACGCGGAATTTGGGGTTCAGGGCCTCGATGTTCTTCTTCAGCAGTTCCATGGCGGTCTGCTGGGTCTGCGCGCCGGCGCGGTAGGAGATGCTGACCGTGAAGCCGTTCTCCCAGACCTGACCGCCCCAGGCACGCTGGAAGGCCGCGCGGGCGACTTCCGGGTTGAACTCGGGCGCCTCGAGGTTGGTGTCGTAGCCGGGGAAGGAGTCGGGCAGCAGGAAGTTACGGGCCGCGCCCTTGCCTTCCTGCACCTGCTCGATGTAAGTGGGCACGTCGAAGGCCGCCACGAAGCCGCGGCGCACGTCCACGTCGCTGAAGAAGTTCGCGGGGATGCCCTGGCCGTCCAGTTTGCCGCTGCCGAGCGCGCCGCCCTTGGCGATGTTCTGGTTCATGCTGAAGCCCGCCGCGACCGTGTTGGGCAGGTCGTCCAGCACGGCCACGCCGTCCTTGCCGGACAGCTGGCTGGAGATGATGGGGCGCCCGCCCTCCTCGATGAAGTCCGCGTCGCCCTTCAGGAACGCCTGGATCCGCGCGGCCTGCTCGGGGACCTTCTGGATGATCACGTTCTTGATGCTGGGCTTCTGCTCGCCCCAGTACCCGTCGAAGGCGGTGGCGGTGACGCTGGTGGCGTCCTTACCGACCAGTTTGTACGCGCCGGTGCCGCTGGGCTTCTGCGCCAGCGGGCTGCCCATCAGGTCCTGACCGACCGCTTCCTTCCAGGTGGCCTCGGTGCCGTCCCACTCGCCGATCTCGGTGGCGTGCTTGCTGTCCACGATGGCCTGGCCGACGTACGCCAGCTTGGCCAGGAAGGCCGGGTCGGTCTTCGGGAGTTTCAGGACCAGCACGTTACCGTCGCACTTGACGGCGTCCGTGATGCGCTGCCACGTGACGCTCTTGTCGTCGTTGGCGTTGGCGGGGGTGCCCAGCAGGCTCTCGCTGATGAACCAGTTGCCGCTGTCGGCGGTGTTCGTCACGAGGTTACGGCGCAGGGTGTACTCGGCGTCGGCGCAGGTGAAGTCGTTGCCGCTGTGGAACTTCACGCCTTCACGCAGCGTGAAACGGTACTCGGTGCCCGCGTCGTTCGCTTCCCACTCGGTGGCCAGCAGGGGCTCGAGTTCCGTCAGGCTGCTGCCCTTGTACCCGACCAGGGTCTCGTACAGGTTCTCGACGACCTGACCGCTGGCCGTGTCGTAGGTGGTGCCCGGGTCCAGGGTGGGGATGTCGGCGGATTCCTGGATGACCAGGGTGCTGCCGGCGCCGTCACTGGCGTTTCCTTCGTTGTTGCAGGCGGCCAGGGTCATGGCGAGGGTGGTAAACGCCACGGCTCCGAAGATCTTGTTACGCTTCATCTGTCTCTCCTTACGTTCACGCCGGCTCAGGGCGTACGTGTTCGGCTCGCGCCCCCGGATGCGGGCGCGGTGGTGTCTGGACCGGGGGGTTCCCCCTTCACCGGACCGGCCTGCTTCAGCCCTGTCCGCTGGCGCGTATACGCATGGCAGATCGTCACGGGTTCTCATCCTAGAGAGCCTCTGTGAGAGCTGCGGCCCAGAAGGCTGAAGGTACTGCAAACGAAACACGGGCGCTGTGCGAAACCGTTCCCTGTGGGGGAGCAACCTGTTACCGGCGCGGGCACGAATGAGAGGCCACCCACAGCGCCCCCACGGCCCGCCCGTTAAGGTGGCGGGATGACTGCTTCCACTCCCGCCTCCTACGTCCTGCGCGGCACCGCAGCCGGCGGCACCCTGCGGATCGTCGGCATGGACGCCACGCAGGTCGTCGAGGACGCCCGCGTTCGCCACCACCTCAGCAAGACCGCCACCGCCGCGCTGGGCCGCACCCTGACCGGCAGCGTGCTGCTCGCCACCGTACTCGGCAAACGCAGCGACAGCCGAGTCACCGTGCGCGTCGAGGGTGACGGCCCGGTCGGATTCATCGTCGCCGAGGGCAGCGTGGACGGCCGCGTGCGCGGCTACGTGCGCCAGCCCGACGCCGACCTGCCGCTGCGCGAACGGGACGGCAAACTCGACGTGAGCGGCATCGTCGGCACGCAGGGCGAACTGAGCGTCACCCGCCTGCTCGACAACGGCGAACCGTACACCGGCAGCGCCCACCTCGTCAGCGGCGAGATCGCCGAGGACATCAGCACCTACCTGGGCGTATCCGAACAGATCCCGAACGCTGTGCTGCTCGGCGTGTACGAGGAAGGCGGCCGCGTCGCGCACGCCGGCGGCCTGCTCATCCAGGCGATGCCCGGCGTGACCGACGAGACGCTCGGGAAACTCGAGGCGAACATCCGCGCCATGGGCCAGATCACCGACAACCTGCGCCGGGGCGGCCTGATGGAAGCCATCAACCGCGCCACCGACGGCCTGAACGTGCAACTCGCCGCCGAGGCGCAGGGCTCGCGCTTCGAGTGCCGCTGCTCCCGCGAGAAGGCCAGCGACTCCCTGAAATTCTTCGACGCGGCCGAACGCCAGGACATGATCGACGCCGGCGGGCAGGAAATCGTGTGCCACTGGTGCGGCGAACACTACCAGATCAGCCCCGACGAGATCGCCGCCCTCGACGCCACCGACGCCCACGCCCGCGCCTGAAGACCAGCCACCCGCCAAGGTCTGCCCGCTACACTCTGGGCACCCATGCCTGACCCCGCCCCGACCGGCCCGGCCGTTCCTGACCTGAGGGTTCTGGAAAGGGTTCTGCGGGGCGGGCTTCCCACGGCAGGCGATCTGCCTCACCTGCGCGCCGCCGGGCTGGACGGGGCCGTGCGCGCCCGCCTGCACCCGCAGGACCCGCTGCGGGGAGCGCTGCGGGCCGGCGCCCTGGCCCTCGGCGCCCGGCACGCCCTGATCCGCGCGGAACTGCGTGACCTGCTGAGCGCCTGGGAGGCGGAAGGTATTCCGTCGCTGCTGTTCAAGGGCTTCGCCCTGAGCGAATTCGTGTACGCAACCCGCACCGAACGATTCTACGGCGACGTGGACCTGCTGCTGCCGGGTGACCCCGTGATGGTGGCGCGCGCCGCGCACCTCGCCCTGGCACGCGGCTGGAGCAGCGACGGGCAGCACGCGCACCCGGACCGCTGGACGCACGAGACCATGCACCTGTTCAGTCCCGGTGGGCACGCGCGGCTGGACGTCCACCGCTGGCTGATTCCCGACTGGTACGCGGGCCGCCGCCGCAGCGTCCGCCTCACCCGGCAGGTCTGGGCGGCCGCCCGGCCGCACGACTGGGACGGCCTGAGTATCTGGCGGCCCCACCCGACGGACGAGCTGGTCGCGGCGCTCGCCGTCAGCCGCAGCTGGGGGGGCGACACCGGCGGCCTGAAACCCGCTGACCCGCTGGACCTGCCCCGCCTGCGGGAACAGCACGCCCTGACCGGCCCCGCCGGGGACGCGCAGCTGGCCGCCCGCGCCGCCGAACTGGGCGCCGCGCACACCTGGGCGGCCTTCGAGCGGCTGTGTGACCCCCGGCACCTGAGCCTGGATCCCGCCCGCACCAGGCCGGTCCTGGCCCGCGCGCTGCGCGGTGACGGCCTGAATCCGGTCTTGCGGCGCAACTGGCTTCGCGTCCAGCGGGCCGCGTTCCTGCTGCCGGGCGTGCCGCAGGCAGCGGCGGACGTGCTGGGCGCCATGACCGCCGTGCGGCGTGGCGGTGATCCGCGCGACCACCTGCGCCGCTGGACCCCACCCGGCCCGACCCGCCCGCTGGATCCCGCCCGCCTGGACCGCGCCGTCACGAACGCGCGGCTGATCACGCGCGCCCTGCATCCCCGCCAGAAACGCGCCGGGGTGTGCGTGCCGCGTGCATACGCCACGTACCGGGCGCTGCGACGCCTGGGTCACCCGGCCGTGTTCGTAAGCGGCGCGGCCCGGCACGGCACCCAGATCACAGGTCACGCCTGGGTCGAGGACAACCGGGGAACCATCGAGATCTACGGCGAGGACTTCAACCGGCAGGCTTTCCGGGTGCTGTTCACGTACCCGCCGCCCGTCACGGCGGGGCCGGGAGGGGCGAGCCCAGCAGTTCCGGAATCAGCGTCATCAGCTCCTGCCGGTCCGCCGGACGCCACGGGACCGTCCTGACCAGCCGCTGGGCCGCGCCACTCACCGCCTGCTGTCCCGACGTGCCCAACGGCACGCCGGTCGCCTGCCAGAACTCCCGCACCCGGTCGGCTGCCCCCAGCGGTCCCGGATGACCCAGGAGGAGTACGGCCGTCAGGGGCAGCGACACGGGCGGCACGGTCAGCGGCAGCAGCCGCTTGCCCCGCGCGTCCCGCCGAATGCCCGGCCCGTCCAGCAGCAGCTCCGGCGCAAAGCGCGCGAGGCTGTCGTCCAGGGCGCGCAGGGTGCGGTCCAGACCGGCCGCGCGGCCGTCCGGGCCGATCCAGGCGCGGTCCTCGGCCAGGACCGTCCAGCCGGCCGCCCGCAGGCGCAGACAGGCAGTCGTCTTGCCGGCCCCGCTGGGTCCCGTGATCGCCACCACGCCGCCGCGCCCGGCGATCAACGCAGCGTGCAGCGGCACCCAGCCGGCCGCCCGGTGCGCCTCAGTGAAGGCCAGCGCCCACAGGTCCTGCGCGGCACCCTGCGGCGCGCAGGTCAGGACGCTCAGATGCGCGCCCAGCTGCATGTGCAGGTGACCGCCGAGCCACAGCTCATCCCCGAGCACCTGCACCGGCGCCGCGCCGTCCGGCAGCGTCACCTCCCGCGTGACCACCCCGGCCGGCGCGGGAGGCAGCGTTCCCACGCGGATCTCGATGGTCCGCGCAGCCGTGTCTACCGGCCGGTCACTGGCCTGAACGCGGCCCAGACCCCAGTCGTGGTGCAGGGCGTCCTGCCAGGTGGACGGCACGCCGGGCGCGCAGACGACCAAGGCGTCCAGGCTGACCCAGTCGGCGCGCTGAATACCGGCCGGCGGCACTTCATTCACCCGTCACTCCGGCCGGATCAGGTCGCGGGCGGCCAGATCTTGCAGGACGGCGCGCACGTCCGACTGCGCCTGCGCGCCGTTCAGGTCGAAGGTGCGCCGCAGCAGCTCCGTCAGGGTCTCCTCGCTGGCCGGGAGGGCCTGCCACAGCAGTCGCCCGGCCGCGTTCAGGCTGAACATCTCGCTCCGGCCGGCGTGCATCAGGACCAGTTCATCGTCCAGATCGGTGACCAGCACATCCTCGTTTCCGCGCCACATGGCAGGCAGCGTAGCGCAGCGGCGCGCCGCCCGGCGCAGGTGACTCGGCGCCCTTGACGTCAACCGGCCGGGCGCGAGATTCTGCCAGAGAATTCTGAACAAACCATGACAGTCAGACCTTAAGGTACCCCCCGCTTCGCCTGCTGCCATGCGACTTCCCGTTCCACCCACACCGACAGACTCCCTTGTCTGAAGGGGCTGTCCGGCCGCGCCGACTTGCGTTCCGAATTCTTATCCAGGCATTACCCAGGAGCCCGAATGAACCATGTCCCACCGTCCAGTCCCCCCCCAGCCCCACCGGCCAGCAGGGCCCACCCCGCCACTACGAACCGCCGCGCGTTCAGGACCTCGGCGCGTGGCAGGCCGTCACCCTGATCGGCTCTGTCGGCTTCAACCGTTTCCCCGGCCTGCCGGGACAGGAGAACAACCGTGGCTCGTACTGAATCCCGCGCCCTGCTGCTCGCCGGCCTGCTCGCCCTGAGCGGCTGCGCCACCACCGGAACCCCCACCACCGCGCCGGCCCCCACGCCCAGCACGGCCCGTGTGCTTGGCCTGTACGAACTGAACGTGAACGGCCTGAACGGCCCGTCCGCCCAGGCCACCGTCCGTCCCGCCGGCAGCCTGAGCGCCCAGGCCACCGAGGTCACGGGCGGCCTGACCTTCACGCGGACGAACATGTCCAACGTCGTGGACGAGACGAACCGCGTGGTTCACATGACCGCCACCTTCACCGTCACGAACACAACCCAGACGCCCATCACGCTGCCCACCTACATTCCCGTGGACACCGATGGAACCGGCGGTACCAGCGGCGCCACCCCCTTCGGCGAGGTCCGCACCCGCACCGGCGCGCCCGTCAGCGCGACCGGCATGCAGGTCGAAGTCGCCCACCACGTCTCGGGCGGCACCATCCAGGCCGACCCGAACGCCACGCCCCTGCGCAGCGGCCTGGATACCGGCGGCCTGCAGGTCACCACGCCCGCCGGGCAGAGCGTCGCGGGCCTCAGCCACCAGGGCTGGGAAGGCGGCGCGCTCGCTCCCGGCACGTCCCAGACGATCACGTTCGCCGCGCGCGTTCCCCTTCAGGGCACCCAGATCAGCGACGCCGACCCCTTCGCGTTCAAACTGGTGTTCGCCGTGGCCGACACGCCTGGACAGGTCGCCCTGACCAACGTCGCCAGCGTGCAGGGCACCACGCCCAGCGGGGACGCCGCCAGCCCCCTCAGCGGCCAGAGCGTGACGGTCGAGGGCGTGGTGACGTCCGTTCACCCGTCAAGTGACATAGACTCGCTGAAAGGCTTCTTCCTGCAGGAAGAAGGCATCGACGCGGACGGCGACGCCACCACCAGTGACGGCGTGTTCGTGTTCTGCGACACCAGCTGCTCCACGGTGAAGGTGGGTGACCGGGTGCGCGTCGGCGCCACCGTCACGGAATACAGGAGCACCTACACGTATCCACCCTCCGGCAACAATCCGGCGGTGACCGTGACGGCTCCCCTCACGACCACGCGGCTCACCGCGCCGACCGTGACGACGCTCAGCTCGGGCGTTCCCCTCCCCGAGGCGGCCAGTATCGCCCCCAACCTGCCCGTCTCACAGCGCGAGCGGTTTGAAGGCATGCTCGTCACCACAACCGGCACCGTCACCAGCAATTTCACGCTTGGCCGCTTCGGGAATGTGGATCTCTCCGCCAGCCGCATCACGAACTACACGCAGACCAACGCGCCCAGCGTTTCCGGGTACAGCGCCTATGCCAGCGACCTGCCCAACCAGACACTGCGCATCGATAACTCCAGTCTCCAGCAGAATCCCGATCCGATCTATGGCCTGAACGGCCAGCCACTCTCGGCAGGCAACTCCCTGCGAGGCGGTGACCGCGGCACAGCCACCGGCGTCCTGCACTACGAACACGACGGTTTCGGCAACCGCAGCGGCAGCAACTTCATGTACCGCGTCATGACCACCAGCGCTCAGTTCGACCCGGTCAACCCGCGCCAGAGCGCCCCGGAAGCCGTGGGCAACACCAACCTGCGCGTCGGCGCGATGAACGTCCTGAACTACTTCACGACGCTGGTGAACAGCAACACCACGTTGCCCAGCAACACTCCATGCACGCCCAATGGCGTGGGCAGCGCAGCCCGCGGCGCGAACAACTGCGAGGAGTTCCTGCGTCAGCAGGACAAGATCGTGGCGGCCATCAGCGGCCTGAACGCCGACGTGCTGAACCTGATGGAAATCCAGAACGACTTCGAAAAGGGCAGCAACAGCTCCGTGGCCCTGCTGGTGCAGAAGCTGAACGCGACCCTGGGGGCGGGCACGTACGCCTACGTGAACCCCGGCGCGAAGGTCGGTACGGACGCCATCAGCGTCGCCATGATCTACAAGCCGGCCGCCGTCACGCCGGTCGGGAACCTCGCGCTGCTCGACAACCGCTTCGATCCGAACTACACCGACACCTGCAACCGACCCAGCTGGGCGCAGACCTTCCAGAGCAACGCGAACGGCGGCCGCTTCACCGCCGTGGCCCTGCACCTCAAGAGCAAGGGCGGCTCCTGCTCCGGACTGGCTGATGCCGATACCGGCGACGGTCAGGGGAACGGCTACAGGGCCCGCGAGAACGCCGCCAACGCCCTGGTGAACTGGCTGGCGACCGACCCCACGGGCACCGGTGAGTCCGACATCCTCCTGATGGGCGACTACAACGCCTACGCCATGGAAAAACCGCTCTCCATCCTGGCGACGGCCGGTTACACCAACCTGTTCAGCAACAGCAGCTACTCATACCAGTTCGATGGTCAGTGGGGCAGCCTTGACCACGCCACCGGCAGCGCCAGCCTCGCCGCGCAGGTCACCGGGAAGACCAAGTGGCACATCAACGCCGACGAACCCACCGCACTGGACTACAACACTGAATTCAAGAGCGCCGGACAGAAGGCCAGCCTCTACGCCGCCGACGCCTTCCGCAGCAGCGACCACGACCCCCTGCTGATCGGCCTGAACCTGACCGCCCAGACGCCCCTCACCCCCCCCGCCCCGACCAGCAGCGTCAGCCTCTCCCCGGCGACCGCCAGCGTGAACGTCGTGGCGGGCCAGAGCACCACGAACACCATCAACGTCAATCGCAGCAACTACACCGGCAGCGTGAACCTCGCCACCAGCGTCAGCGGCAGCGGCACCGCCCCTACCCTCACCGTGACCACGCAGCCCGGCACCGGCAACAGCGGCGCCCTGACCATCGACGCGACCAGCGCCACCGCCGGCACCTACACCGTCACCGTGACCGGCAGCGGCACCGGCATCAGCAACGCGACCACCACCTTCACGGTGACCGTCACGACAGCGCCCCCCGTCACAGGGGCAGGCACGCCCTGGATCAATGAGTTCAGCTACGACTCCACGGCCGGTAGCGACCTAGGAGACGAGTACGTGGAGGTCATCGTGCCCAGCGGCGTGGACGTCAACACCCTGAGCCTGGTGCTGTACAACGGCAGCGGTGGAGCCGTCTACCGCACTGACGCATTCGTCAACAATGTGACGGCCAACACTACTGTTACAGCCACACCCCTGACTGGTGGCTACACGTCTTACCTGTTCAATTTCGGCGGAAGTGGCAACAACTTCCAGAACGGCGCACCTGATGGCATGGCACTGTGCAGCTCGACTGCCGGACTAATTCAGTTCCTGAGTTACGAGGGAACGTTCACGGGCGTGGGCGGTTGTGCGGCTGGCATCCTTAGCACTGATGTCATCGTCTCGCAGGCCACACAGTCAACTCCGGGGCTGTCCATGCAGCTGACTGGTAGTGGCAATAAATACAGCGACTTCACCTGGGTTGCGCCCGCTGCGAACACCAAGAGTGCTGTGAATACCGGTCAGACCCTCAACTGAATTCACGCTTCTCGCCGCCCCTCCGGGGGCGGTTTTGTCATTCCAGCCCGGTCAGCCAGGGGTGGTCCGGTCGGGTGAGGGTCAGGGCGCCGCGCAGCCACGCGCGGGCCGGTGCAGTCAGTGTTGGCTGGACGCGCTGGTAGTCCTGTTGGTCCTTGCCGCGTGGGGGGCGTGCCGCGCTGCCGGCCTTGAACAGCAGGACGGCTTCGGGCGCGAGGTACGGCAGGCCGTCTGGGCTGACCTTCCGGGCGCGCTCCAGCGGCAGCGTGATGCGGGGGTCGCGGCGGTAGTGCCAGAGGCCGCCGCTCAGGTCGCTGAGCATCAGGTCGAGCATCAGCACGCCGCTCAGGTCGGGGTGCCGGGCGTGAATCTGGAAGTGGGGCGGGTCGAGGGGGGCCGCGTAAGGCCGGTAGGTGCCGTGGATGGACGCGTCGAGTCGCCAGCCGCGCAGCAGGTCGGGCAGGCGGGCCTGGGTTTCGCGGGGCAGGATCACGTCGAGGTCGTCGTGAGAGCGGGCGGTCACGCCCAGGTGCAGGTCGAGGGCGACTCCGGCGGCGATCATCCACGGGGCGTCCAGCGGGGCCAGCAGGTGGGCGACCTGCCGGGCGGGGGTCAGGCCGACGGTGCGGGCGTGGTGGGCCAGCGCGGCGGGGCGCAGGGCGTGGTCGGCGTGGTCGCGGCCTCCGGCGGTGAAGGCGGCGCGGTAGGCGCGGGCGGCGTGGGGGTCGTGGCGCAGCACGCCTTGCAGCGCGGCCTGTTCGGCGCGCCAGCCGCTGCCGTGGTCGCTGATGATCAGTCGCCAGCCGCCGGGGTGCGTCCAGGTGCGTTCGTCGTGGGGCTGGTAGCCGAGGCGGCTCAGGGCGGCGCGCTGCTCCTGGGTGGGCGGGTCGGGCAGCAGGTCCAGGTGCAGTTCCGGGGTGTCCAGGTCGGCCAGGGTGGGAACGCTGCCGGGGCCGCCGGTCTGGACGTGAACGACGCCGTCCGGGCGGTGGCCGCCCAGGAAGTCGCCCAGGTGCGTGCGGAGGTCCTGCATGGCGCGCTCGGGGTTCATGCATGAAGCACACCACAGCGCGTCCCCACCCGGCATCCGCCCCTTGGCGGATAATGCCTTTCATGAAGGGTCGTGGCGTGGGGATCGTGCTGGTGCTGGTGGGACTGGGTCTGGGGGCGACGCTGCTGCGCGATCAGGTGCCGGTGGGTGGGGCGCAGGCTCCGGCCGTGAGTGGCGCGGCGGCCGATCCGGTCGCGGCGGAGGCGGGCGCGCGCCTCCAGAACGAGCAGAACACCATTGACGTGGTGGGGCGTTTCGAGCCGGGGCTGGTGTTCATCAGCACCGAGAACGAGGTGATGGGCCAGGACCCGTTCGGGATGTTCGGTGGCAGCGAGGTGCAGCGCGGGCTGGGCAGCGGGTTCTTCGTGAACGACGCGGGGGACATCCTGACGAACTACCACGTGGTGGCCGGCGAGTCCGGCGGCGCGGCGCAGAAGATCAGCGTGCGGGTCATGGGGCAGGAGCAGAGCGTGGAGGCGCGCGTGATCGGGCTGGCCCCGCAGTACGATCTGGCCCTGATCCGCCCGGTGGACCTGGACGCCAAACTGATCCGGCCGATTCCGCTGGGAGACAGTGACACCCTGAAGGTGGGGCAGAAGGCCATTGCGATGGGCGCGCCGTTCGGGCTGGATTTCAGTGTGACCGAGGGCATCGTGAGCAGCACGGCGCGGCAGATTCCGATCGGGTTCTCGGGCAGCGGCGCGTCCGAGGGCATCACGCAGAAGGCGATCCAGACGGACGCGGCGATCAATCCGGGGAACAGCGGGGGGCCGCTGCTGGACAGCGGGGGGCGCGTGATCGGCATCAACACGCAGATCTACTCTCCGAGCGGGCAGGCGACCGGGGTGGGGCAGAGTGCCGGGGTGGGCTTCGCGATTCCGGTGAACACCGCGAAGAACCTGTTGCCGCGCCTGCAGGCGGCGAACGGGCAGGAGGTGCGCGCCCCGACGCTGGGTGTGGCGGCGGGGCTGCTGGTGCGCGGGCAGCAGCAGGTGCTGGCGGTGGGCCTGAGCGTGCTGTCGTCGGAGGGTAAACGGGAGCTGGGCCTGCCGGAGCGGGGGCTGGTGATCGGGGAGGTCACGCCGGGCACGCCGGCCGCGCGGGCGGGGTTGCAGGGTGGCACGCGCACCGAGGCGTTCCGGGGCGGCGCGATCCGCCTGGGCGGGGACGTGATCACGGCGGTGGACGGCGACCCGGTGGACGCGCTGGAAGACCTGCAGGCGGGCCTGATCGACCGCCGGGAGGGCGATACCGTGACGCTGACGGTCGTGCGGGGCGGGGAGTCGCGTGAGGTGAAGGTCACGCTGGATGAAACCTCGTTCCGCTGAGGGCGCAGCGCAGGCCGTCTGGGAGGCGCTGCGTCCGGAGGACCGGGCGTGGCTGCTGAGCGTGGCGGCGCAGGCGGATCCGGGCGGCGCGGCGCTGGTGGGCGGCGCGGTGCGCGACGCGCTGCTGGGCGTGACCCCGCTGGACCTAGACGTGGTGCTGCCGGACGCGGACATGGAGGCACTGGCGGGCGCGACGGGGTTGCCGTTCGTGTTCCACCCGGCGTTCGGGAACGCGACCGTGACCCTGCCGGACGGCCGCGCGGCGGATCTGGTGCGGGCACGGCGCGAGGTGTACCCGGTGCCGGGCGGGAATCCGCTGCCACAGCCGGGCTCGCTGACCGACGACCTGCGGAGGCGGGATTTCAGCCTGAACGCGCTGGCGCTGCACCTCTCCCCGGCTGGAGAGGGCACGCTGCTGGACGTGACGGGCGGCCTGGAGGACTTGCGGGCGCGGCAGCTACGGCCCCTGCACGGCGACTCGCTGCGCGAGGATGCCAGCCGACTGGTGCGCGGGGCGAGGCTGGCGGCGCGGCTGGGCCTGAGCGCCGCGCCGGAGTTACTGGCACAGGTGCCAGACGCTCTGGACATGGCCGGGCGCACCCCCCGGCTGTGGGCGGAACTGCGGCTGCTGCTGCACGAGCCCCGGCCGGGCCGCGCGGCAGGTGTGCTGCGCGGGTGGGGGGCAGGGGCGCTGCTGCCGGACACGGAGCTGCTGGACGCCCTGGACGCCCGGCGGGACGCAGGGGCGACCCTGCCCATGCACGCCTACGCGGCGGCGCTGCTGCACGCCGCGCCGGACCCGGAAGGGCTGGCAGAGCGCCTGAGCCTGGGCGACCGGCCGGGGGCGCTGCTGGGGCGCGCCCTGTCCGATACCCACTTCCCGGACGGCACGCCGGAACGCGAACTGCGCGCCCTGCTGCGCCCACACGCACACCAACCCCTGACCGGGAAGGACGTGCTGGCACTGGGCGTCCCGCCGGGCCGGGCGGTGGGTGAGGCGCTGGCCCATCTGGCTGGCCTGCGCCGCGCCGGGACGCTGGACAGCGCCGACGCCGAGCGCGCCGCCCTGAAAGCGTTCCTGGCGACGAAAGCCCGCTAGGTCCAGCCTCTAGAATGCCGGGGTATGGGTCTCATCTCTCTGCTGACCAGCAACCCGACCGCGTTCGTGATCATCGCGGCGGCGCTGGTCCTGTCCCTCGCCTTTCACGAGTTCGCGCACGCGTACACGGCAGACCGCCTGGGTGACCCGACGCCCCGCCGCTACGGGCGCGTGACCCTGAACCCCATCAAGCACCTCGATCCGTTCGGGACGCTGCTGATGCTGCTGGTGGGGTTCGGCTTCGCGCGGCCCGTGCCGATCAACCCGAACAACCTGGGCCGCTGGGGCACCATGTGGGTGTCGGCGGCCGGCCCTCTGAGCAACCTGCTGATCGCCGTGGTGTGCGCCGTGCTGCTGAAGGTGCTGCCGCTGACCAGCCTGACGTACACGATCCTGATGACGGTCCTGAGCATCAACGTGGTGCTGGCGGTGTTCAACCTGATTCCGATTCCGCTGCTGGACGGCAGCCGCATCCTGGGCGCGATCGTGCCGTCGCTGGGCCGCGCGCTGAATCAGTTCGAGGCGCAGCCGTTCAGCTTCCTGATCGTGATGGGCTTCATCCTGCTGTTCCAGGGGCAGATCGGCGGGATCATCCGCACGGTGCAGGCGTGGGTGATCGGGTTCATCGGCGTCTGACACGGACTCCGATTGAATGGCTTGCAAAGCCGTTCAATCCGAGCGGAGCGAGTGGGAGCAGAACGGGTTCCGGGCGTGGAGTTGGCAATCCGGTGGGCTTCCGGGTTGTCAACGAAACAGACGGAACCCGTATGATACGGACTCCACGCTGGCCGGGCCGGAGGGTGATTGCTCACCTCCGGCCCGGTTCTCTGTGTTGTGCCGGCGCAGGGTGTTCAGCGCAGGGTGAACATCATCACGACGTGCGCGGCGGTGCCGGCCAGCACGAACAGGTGCCAGATCTCGTGGAAGCCGAACACGCCGGGTCGGGGGTTCCAGCGTTTCGTGCCGTACACGACGGCCCCGATGGAGTACAGCACGCCGCCTGCCGCGAGCCAGAAGATGGCGGCGGCCGGGAGGTTGCGGGCCAGTTGTGGCAGGAACGCCACGGCCAGCCAGCCCATGCCGAGGTACAGGGCGGTGCTGATCCAGCGCGGGAGGCTCATGGTGACGAGTTTCAGGGTGATGCCGCTCAGGGCGATGCCCCAGATGAGCCACAGGACGGCGGCCTGCCAGGGTCCCTGAAGGCCGAAGTAAGCGACCGGGGTGTACGTGCCGGCGATCAGCAGGAAGATCCCGGCGTGGTCGAGTTTGCGGAGCCACAGCAGGCCGCGTTCGCTGGGGCTGAAGGAGTGGTAGCTGGCGCTGGCGGCGTACAGGGCGACCATGCTGACGCTGAACACCACGAACGGCCACAGGGTCAGGCCCCGGCTGTTCGCCCAGCTCAGCAGGGGCCCCAGCACGATCAGCGCGGCGAGCGCGCCGCCCCAGTGGGTCAGGGCGTTCACGGGTTCGCGGGGGGCGGTCAGGAAGCGCATGCCCCCACCCTACTCCCCGCCGCTGATGACAGTCTGTCAACTGGGACGGGGTGCAAGAGGTGCAAGGAGTGCAAGAAGAAGGGGCGCGGCAAGCCTTCGCCGCACCCCACCTCTTCCCCGTCCGGTGGGCCGCTCAGCGACCGCCGTAGTTGGGTGCTTCCTTGGTGATGGTCACGCCGTGCGGGTGGCTCTCCACCAGGCTGGCCCCGGTGATCCGCACGAACTGAGCCTCGTCGCGCAGCGTCTGGAGGTCCGGCGCGCCGCAGTAGCCCATCGAGCTTTTCAGGCCGCCCACGAACTGGTAGATGACCTCGCCCGCCGTGCCCTTGTACGCCACGATGCCCTCGATGCCCTCGGGCACGAACTTGCGGCTGCCGCTCTGGAAGTAGCGGTCGGCGCTGCCCTGGTCCATGGCGCCCATGCTGCCCATGCCCCGGTAGCTCTTGTAGCGGCGGCCGTCGCGCAGGATGCTCTCGCCGGGGCTCTCGTCGGTGCCGGCCAGCATGCTGCCCATCATGACCACGTTCGCGCCCGCCGCGATGGCCTTGGGCACGTCGCCGGTCTGCTTGATGCCGCCGTCCGCGATGATCGGAATCCCGGCTTCCATGGCGGCGGCGCTGGCCTCGAAGATCGCGGTGATCTGCGGGACGCCCACGCCGGTCACGACGCGGGTGGTGCAGATGCTGCCCGGCCCGATGCCGACCTTCACGGCGTCCGCGCCGGCCAGGATCAGGTCGCGGGTGCCGGCGCGCGTGGCGACGTTCCCGGCGATCACGTCCACGTCGAAGGCTTCCTTCACGCGGCTCAGGGCGTTCAGGATGCCCTGGCTGTGCCCGTGGGCGCTGTCGAGCACCAGCACGTCCACGCCGGCCTGCACGAGCGCCCCGGCGCGGTCCATCAGGTCGGCGCCCACACCGATGGCGGCCGCGACGCGCAGGCGGCCCAGGCTGTCCTTGGCGGCGCGCGGGTACTTCACGCGTTTGGTCAGGTCCTTGATGGTGATCAGGCCGCGCAGGGTGTGGTCGGCGTCCGTGACGAGCAGTTTCTCGATGCGGTGGCGCTTGAAGATCTCCTGCGCTTCTTCCAGGGTGGTCCCGACCGGCACGGTGATCAGGTTCTCGCGGGTCATGACGTCCGCGATGGGCGTGTGCATGTCCTCGATAAAGCGCATGTCGCGGTTGGTGATGATGCCCAGCAGTTTCCCGTTCGGGTCGGTGATGGGCACACCGCTGATGCGGTACTCGCCCATCAGGCGCTCGGCGTCCGCGACGGGCGCGTGCGGGGGCAGCGTGATGGGGTCCACGATCATGCCGCTCTCGGAGCGTTTGACCTTGCGGATCATCTCGGCCTGCGCGTCGATGGGCATGTTCTTGTGCACCACGCCGATACCGCCCTCGCGGGCCATGGCGACCGCCATGTTCGTCTCGGTGACGGTGTCCATGGCGGCCGACAGGAACGGGATGTTCAGCCGGACGCGGCGGGTCAGCTGCGCCTCGATGTTCACCTCGTGCGGCAGCACCTGCGAGTGCCGGGGTTGCAGCAGCACGTCATCGAAGGTGATGCCCTCCTGCGCGAACTTGTAGGCGAAACGGTCACTGCCCTGGGCAGCGGGGACGGGCGTGGCAGGCGCACTCATGCAGGCGAGTGTAAGCGCCCGGACGTGAACAGAAGGTAAGCGTGTCCATGTCGGCCGACCACGCCCGGCACCCTTGCGCCCGGCGCGGGGGGCGTGGTAGATTCCCTCTCGCCCGTGGGGCCATAGCTCAGCTGGGAGAGCGCGTCGTTCGCAATGACGAGGTCAGCGGTTCGATCCCGCTTGGCTCCACCACACACCGCACCCGCCTGTTTCAACGCAGGCGGGTGCCGTTTTTGTTGCGCCGCCCTGCACCCCGACACACTGGCGTGCGGGTGCAGGGCGGCGGTCATACGGATTCCGTTTGTTTCGCTGACAATCCGGAACTTCACCGGATTGCCAGCTCCACGTCCGGAACCCGTTACTCTCCCACTCGCTCCGCTCGGATTGAACGGGCTTTGCAGCCCATTCAATCGGAGTCCGTATCAGGATTTCTGGAGGGGTCCCAGGAATTCGGGTTTGCCCTGAAGCGGCACGAGTTTCGCGACACTCAGCGGGAAGCGGACCTCCTGGGTGCCGCGCGTGAAGATCACTGCGCCGCGATCCAGGCGGGCGCGGGTGCCGGGCAGGTCCCCGAGCGCGGCGAGCGGCACGAAGACCTCGCGGCCGAAGGTCCGGACCGTGACCGGCACCCGGTCCGCGCCGAGCGTCAGGGTGGCGGTGCGGACCGTGACGTTCTGCACGCCCACGCCCAGCGCCCCGGCGGCCTCGGTCAGCGGCAGGAACACCTGTCCGTCGGCGCTGCGGGCGCGGGCGGCGGCGTCCTGCGCCAGTTGCGCGGGCGTGCGTGCAGGCTGGGGCGGCGTGACCGGAGCTGGGGTTACTGGAGCCGGGGTGACTGGAGCTGGGGTCGCTGGAGCCGGCGTAACAGGTGCCGGAACAGTGGGCCTGGGAGCCGGGGTGGTGGGGGCCGGGGTGGTGGGCCTGGGCGTGACCGGCTGCGGGGCGGGCGTCACGGCGACTGGCGGGGCCGGTTTCGGGGCGCTGATGACGGCGGTGGCGGCGGCGCGGCGGACCTGCGCCTGCGCCTGCAGTTCGGCCTCGCTGTGCGCGCGGCCCCAGGCGGTGGGCGTGGCGTGGAAGGTGGGCCAGGGGGCCACAGCCAGCGGCCGCTGCTTTTGCAGGATGTTCAGGCCGCCGCCGTCGGTCACGAAGTACACGCTGCCCTGGTCACTCACGCTGACACCCAGGTCGATCTTCTTGCCGGTGCGGATCTGCCACAGGCCCTGCCCGGCCTTGCCGATAGCGTGGACGGTGCCGGACAGGTCCGGGACGATCACGCTGCCGTCGCTCAGTTCGGCGGCCGTTCCGGCGATGCCCGCCCCGGCCCGGTAGGTCCATTCGAGTTCGCCGGTGGTGTTCACGGCGTACACGTTGCCGTCGTAACTGCCGACCACGACCAGGCCGCCGCTGGTGACGATGGGGCTGGCGTTCACGAACAGGTTGGTCAGGTGGGTCCAGCGGGGCTTGCCGTCGGGGCTCAGGGCGTGCAGGCGGCGGTCGCTGGACCCGAAGTACACGCTGCCGTCCGCGCCGATGGCGGGGCTGCTGAACACCAGCGAACCGGCCGCGTAGGTCCATTTCAGGCGGCCGTCGGGGCTCAGGGCGTGCATGCGGCTGTTCTGCGCCCCGAAGTAGATGGTGCCGTCGGCGGCGACGGCCGGGCTGCTGAACACGGGCGCGCCGACCTTGAAGGTCCACAGGGTCTTCCCGGCGGCGTCCAGGGCGTGGACGGTGCCGCCAGCCGTGGCGACGATCACGCTGCCGTCGGGACGCAGGGCGGGCGTGGCGAAGATGTCACCGTCGAGTTTGGTCTTCCACAGCAGTTTGCCGCCGGGGTCCAGGGCGTACACGTGGTCGTCGTACGAGGCGGCGATGGTCACGCCCTGCGGCGTCACGACCGGGTAGGCGCGGCCGATGTCGCCGGTCAGGAACGACCATTTCTCGCTGCCGGTGGCGTCGGTGCGGCGCACGCGGGCGTCCGAGCCGACGAAGGTCAGGTCGCCGCTGGGGCTGACGGTCACGCCGGAGATGACGCGCAGTTCCTTGAACACCGCGACCTTGGGGGCGGTCTGGGTGGGGGTCTGCTGGGCAGGGGCCTGAGTGAAACCAGCCAGTGTCATCAGGCTGGAAAGGGCAAGTACGTGGGTGATCCTCATCTGAAGGTAAGCTCCTTTACAGTCCCTTTACGGTAGGGCAACAGGGGGTGGCGGGGTGTGGACGCCTGTCAGGGTACGGCCTAAGATGCGAACTGTTATGAAGAAGATTCTCATGCTGACCGCGTTCGCGCTGACTGGCCTCGCTGCCGCGCAGGACACCGCCCCCACCACCACGGACATGGAAATGACCGGACCGGCCGCCATGAGCGCCAGCGAGAACTTCGCCAAGGCTCAGGAGTACGCCGTGCAGGCCGACGTTGCCTACCCCGTGCCCTTCTACGACCGCACGCTGTGGAAAGCGGCCGTGGACCACTCGTACTACGCCGCCAGCATGGAAGCCGGCAACCGTGACTACGGCGCGTACCTCGCGCAGCTGTACACCAAGACCCAGTGGTGGATCAACGCGTACAACGCCTGGAACCGCCTGGGCGACCTGAACGACCAGGAGAAGCAGTGGGCTTCCCTGAGCGCCGCCAAGCTCGCCTACCTCGCGCTGCAGCGTGGCGACACCGCCACCGCCCGCACGTACGTCGAGAAGGGCATGAGCTGGGCCGACAGCGCCAGCCTCCAGGCCATCATGAAGCGCCTGCAGTAATCCCCACCGGCTTTCTCCGGCGCGGCTCCCGTTCAGGCGGGGGCCGCGCCGCTCATGTGGCCCCGCTCATGTGACTCCCGGCCGCTCAAGCCCCCGCACGCTCAAGGTCGCGTCAGACACTCTTACCCCCCGCCGCGCCGGTATGGTCTACGCTGCGGGCATGACGGTTCGGGGCATGAAGGGTCGGGGCGCGGGTGGACGGGGGTGGGCCGGGTTGATCCTGGCCGGATTGCTGGTGGGCTGCGTGCCCGCCCCACTGCGGGCGCAGCCGGATGCCCGGCTGTCCGTGAGCGCCGCACCGGCCCTGCCCGCCGCGCAGCCCGTGACGGGCGAACAGGGCCTGTACCGCCCGCCGGGTCCGGGGGCACTGCGGGTGCAGTCGGACCGCGCGGCGTTCCTGACCAGCGTGGTTCTGCCCGCGACGGGCGGGGCGCTGGTGCAGCCGACCGTGCGCGCGGCGGCGGGCGTGCCGGTCACGGTGGCGCTCCCCGGCACGCTGGGGTTCACGCAGGTGTTCACGGTCGCCAGCCTGGAACCCCTGAACCTGGGGAGCGCGGCGGGCGCACGCAGCGTGTCCGAGGTGGCCCGCGCCGTCGAGGCGGCGGCGGCCAGCCTGCCGCGCGGGTCTTACACGGTCGCAACGACCGTCTACCGCGTCGAGCCGCTGGGCACGCTGCGGGTGTCGGCGTCCCCGGCGGGCGCGCAGGTCAGCGTGAACGGCCGCGCGGTCGGCGCGGCGCCCGTCACGTTGACGGACCTGCCGGAGGGGCAGGTGACGGTGGGCGTGTCGCTGGGCGGTTACCAGCCGTTCACGCAGCGCGTGACGGTGCGCGCCGACGTCACCACCGAGGTCGCGGCGCGACTGCGACCCGTGACCGGCACCCTGAGCGCGCGCAGCGACGTGCCTGCCAGTGTGCTCGTCGAGGGACAGCCTGTCGGCGCGACCCCGCTGGACCTCGCGGTGCGGCCCGGCGTGTTCTCTGTGAACGTGGTTCCCGCCGACCGCGCCCTGAGGGCGCAGAACCTGCTGGTGCGCGTGAACGCCAGCCGCGTGTCGGCGCTGGTGTGCAGCGTCACGGGCGGCCAGTACCGCTGCGAGATCCGCTGACCGGCCCCCGGCGCGGACCGGCTGGCACCGCAGGGGCGTGTTCCCCGTGCGGTTGCGCCTGCGCCGCCTGACGCACGGTCCCGGTGGCAGGTCAGGCGCTACGCTGCCGGGTATGACTGCCGAACCCGCCTCCCCGCTGCTGACCCATGTCCTGGGCGACCTGCACGCCCTTCAGGTCCCGATCCCGTACCCCATGAAGTACGTGACGGTCCTGATCGACCGGCCAGCGGGGGGGCCGGTCACGATGATCGACACGGCGCTCGACACGCCCGAGGCGCGGCAGGCCATCGAGGACGGGCTGGGCGCGCTGGGCCTGCACTGGGCGGACGTGGACCGCGTGATCATCACGCACCACCACCCGGATCACTACGGACTGGCGGGCGTGGTCGAGGAACGCAGCGGCGCGTCCGTGCACATGCTGGACGTCGAGATCGGGCGCGGCGAACGCTACTGGCACCTGTGGGAGGAGTGGCTGCCCGGCCACCTCAAGCACATGCGCGACCACGGCCTGCCCGCCGAGTCCCTGAACGACATGGGCGCCGACAACCGCCGGGGCCGCGAGCGGGTCCACCCGGCCGCCCGCGTGCAGCCGCTGCGCGAGGGGCAGCACGTCACGCTCTCGGGCCTGGAATGGGAGGTGCTGTGGCTGCCGGGTCACGCGGACGGGCACCTGGGGCTGTGGAACGAGCAGCAGAGCGTGCTGATCGCCGGGGACGCCATCCTGCCGCGCATCAGTCCGAACGTGGGCCTGTACGCGTACACCCGCCCGGACCCGCTGGGCGACTACCTGCAGACGCTGGGGAAACTGGAGGCGCTGAACCCGGCCCGCGCGGTCGTCGGGCATCACGGGCCGGTCATGGAGGGCGTGCAGGCCCGCGCGCGGGAACTGCGTGGCCATCACCACGAGCGGCTGGATTTCATGAAGGCCGAGGCGGCCCGCGAGGCCCGCAGCGCCTACGACCTGTCGCTGGTCATGTTCAACCGCGAACTGAACGTCAGCGGTCGCCGTTTCGCGCTGGCCGAGACGCTGGCGCACCTGGAGCACCTGCGCCTGCTGGGGCAGCTGTACCGCACCTGGAACGAACCGCGCGGCGTGTGGCTGTACCACGCGTAAGGGTTTCAGGTTGATGGTTGATGGATCTGTCCCTCTCCATCAACGTTCAACCATCAACCATCAACCATTGCCCCCCGTGGACCGTGCCTGACGTGACCGACACCGACCACCGCCGCGCTCTATACTCCAGCGCATGACGGCCTCCCAGTCAGAGCTGCAACGGATCATGACTGCGTTGCAAGAGAGCGGTTTGACCGTCGAAGCCGTCGAGGACGGCGCGCTCATCCAGGACGGCGAGACGCGCGTGGCGCTGTTCGCCGAGCCGGACCACCAGGGTGGCGTGATCGTGCGCCTGCACCTGGACCTCGACCTGTACGTCGAGGAGGACAGCCTGCCGGACATCCTGATGGGTATGAACCTGATGAACCAGGGCCTGGATTACGGCGCGCTGAACCTCGACCCGGTCGACCCGGAAGACGACGCCGACGAGGACGCGCCGCTGACCTTCGCGGTGCTGGGCCGCAGCGTCCTGTGGATGCCGGACCTGGGCGTGGCCGAGATGGACCGCCTGCGCGAGCACCTGCGCCGCTTCGAGGCGGAAGTCACGGAGTCCGTGGAACGCACCCTGCACGGCAGCCGCGGCATGAGCGCCTGACCGGCCGCCAGCGCCCCTGAATCCCGCACGCACACCGCTGCCTTCCTGACTGGGAGCGGCGGTGTGTGTCTTCTCCCATGGTCCCGTCACGGGCGGGCCGGTACGCTGGCAGGGTCAACTTCAGATGCAGGTGCGGCGTCCGTCCGGTCGCTTCCGGGCCGTCCTCTCCCCCCCTCGGCGGCCCCGTCCCACAGGCGTGCCCGGCACGCGAAGGTGGTTCCCATGACCCGATTCACCGATGGCCGCTCCCCTGATGGCAGCCGGGCCGCGCGCCCCGCCGCCATGCACCTGACCATGCTCAGTCGCGGGCGGGTGTACGGCCTGTTCCGGTCGCTGGAAGACGTGCAGGGTTGCACGGCGCGGCTGCTGGACCTGGGCCTGGCAGGGCAGTCCGTGCAGCTGCTGATGGGCGAGGACGGCGCGGCCGCCCTGGACTGCGACGGCCGCCGCCACGGGCTGTGGGCGCGGCTGCTGCGGCTGATGCAGGGCATGACCGACGAGCGCGCGCACGTGGAACGCTACGCGGAGGCGCTCGGCTGGGGGGAGATCCTGCTCAGCGTGGACGTGGCCGGGCAGCCGGGGCAAGTGCCGCAGGTCGCGCAGGCGTTCCGGGAGAGCGGCGCGCACTTCGTGAACCACTACGGCGCGTGGGTGGTCGAGCCGCTCAGCGCATAAGCGGCGGGAACGGAACAGGAAGAGGGGCCGGCCGCCCTCACGGGTCAGCCGGCCCCTCTCACCTGCCGGTTACTGGCGGTCTTGCAGTTGCACGTAGTGCGCGTCGGTGGCGCCGGTGTACACGGCGTCGGGGCGCAGCAGGCGGTTGTCGCCGGTGTACTCGATCACGCTGGCGCACCAGCCGCTGATGCGGGCCAGCGCGAAGATGGGCGTGAAGAACTCCTTGCGGATGCCCAGGTCGCTGTACACGGTGCCGCTGTAGAAGTCCACGTTCGGGTAGATGCCCTTGGACCCGATGCGGTCCACGACGACCTTCTCGATGGTTTCGAGGATCTGGTAGTAGTTGCTCTTGCCTTCCTTGTTGGCGACCACTTCGGCGTAGTCGCGCAGGACGCGGCTACGGGGGTCGAAGTACTTGTACACGCGGTGACCGACGCCCATGATCTTGGACTTGGCGTCCAGCTTGGCGTTGATGTAAGCCTCGGCCCGGTCGGGGGTGCCGACCTCGTCGAGCATGTCCATGACAGCCTCGTTCGCGCCGCCGTGCAGCGGGCCTTTCAGGGCGCCGATGGCGCTGGTCATGCAGGAGTACATGTCCGACAGGGTGCTGCTGGTGGCGATGGCGGTGAAGGTGCTGGCGTTCATGCCGTGATCCACGTGCAGCACGAGCGCGATGTCGAACAGGCGGGCCTGCTCGGGGGTGGGTTCCTTGCCGGTCAGCATGTACAGGAAGTTCCCGGCGTGCGTCAGGTCCATGCGGGGCGCGACGATCTCCTGGCCTTCCTGCGCGCGGTTGATGGCGGCGATGATGGTCGAGAACTGCGCGATCATGCGCACCGAGATGGCGCGGCGGGCCTCGGCGCTGGTGTCCTCGGACTGCGGGTCCAGCAGACCCAGGTACGACACGGCGGTGCGCAGCGCCTGCATGGGGTGCACGCCGCGCGGCATGTCACGGATGACCTGCGCGAGCGCGTCGGGAATGGCGCGGTTGGCTTTCAGGTCCGCGTCGAAGGTGGCGAGCTGCGCAGCGGTGGGCAGCTGTCCGTTCAGCAGGGCGAGGGACAGTTCCTCGAAGGTGCTGTTCTCGGCCCATTCCTGAATGGGAATACCCAGGTGGGTCAGGATGCCTTCGGTCCCGTTGATAAACGTGAGTTTGCTCTCCGTGAAGAGGACGCCTTCGAGTCCTTTGGCGATGTTCGTCATGATGACCGAGCATACCACCCGGCCGCTTTCCGCCGGGTCCAGCGGACGTTCCCGCCGGGGTGACAGCGCCCGCCCCGCGGGGCCTAGAATGCCCGGCGATGAGTACCGCCGCTGCGCCCGCTCCCACCGTGATTCTCGCCCTGGATACCGCCACACCCTGGCTGACGCTGGCCCTGCGCTGGCCGGGCGGCGAGCGCGTGGTGTCCCGCGAGGTGGGCCGCGCGCACGCCGAACAGCTGCCCGGCGCGGTTGAAGCTCTGTTCGCGGAGGCGGGCCTGCCGCTGCGGGCCGACCTGCTGATCATCGGGACCGGCCCCGGCTCTTACACGGGCGTGCGGGTCGGCGCGAGTTACGCGCTGGGCCTCGCGCGGGTGTGGGGCGCGGCGGTGCGCGGCGTGAGCACCCTGGAGTCCCTGGTGAGCGGCGACGGCCCGCAGGCGGTCTCCATGGACGCCCGCAAGGGCAACGTGTACGGCGCGGCGTACGACGTGCAGGCCGGCACGGTGACCGGGGTGCGCCACGCACCTGCCAAGCACGCCCTGGAGGACTTCGAGGCCCTGACCGCTCCCCTGCCCCACCACCGCGACCCCGCCCCGGACGGACTGGCCCTGCTGCGCGCCGGACTGGATCACGGCGTGGACGGCTGGGAACTGGCGTACCTGTAGCGCGGACGGTCATCGCAGGGGATCGGGGGGAGGCGTGGCGTGGAAGTGTCTCACGCCACGCCTCCCCCGTCCCCTGCCCCGGCTGTAACCGGGGAGTGACGACTGGCCCGTAGGATGTGCCGGTCAGTCTCAACCCGTTCTTCCGGCGACCTGTACCGGCTCTCTGGCTGTTCCGGCCCCAGGGTGCGCCGCGCCCTCGTGAGGTCCGTCATGAACCGCGCCGCCCTGCTGTTCCTTCCGCTGCTGCTGGCTGCCTGCGCGCAGGCTCCTTCTTCCTCTCCTGCGGTTCCTGGGGCGACCGCATCGCTGTCAGGCGCGTACAGCGCCCAGGCGACCGGAACCACCATCACGGGCAGCGCCACCGGCTCGGGCGTGACCCGCGCCTACACGCTGTACACGCCGCCGATCGGAGCGGGGTCAGCGCGGCCGCTGGTGGTCATGCTGCACGGCTGCACGCAGTCGGCAGCCGATTTCGCGGCAGGCACCCGCATGAACGACCTCGCGGACACGCAGGGATTCCTGGTGGTGTACCCCGAGCAGCCCAGCAGCGCCAATCAGAGCCGGTGCTGGAACTGGTTCGAGCCGGCGCACCAGGCGCGCGGGCAGGGCGAACCGGCCGCGATCCGGGCCGTCGTGGAGGCCGTGAAGGGCCGCGCCAACGTGGACGCCGCGCGGGTGTATGTGGCGGGACTGTCGGCCGGCGCCGCCATGAGCGTGATCATGGGGGCCACGTACCCGGACGTGTTCAGTGCCGTGGGCGTGGCGTCGGGACTGGAGTTCAAGGCGGCCACGGGTTCTGCTGCGGCGTTCACGGCCATGAGCAGTGGCGGCCCGGACCCGGACGCGCAGGGCACGGCCGCGTACGGCGCGATGGGCAGCTTCCGGCGGACCGTGCGGACCATCGTGTTTCACGGCAGCAGCGATTACACGGTGTCCCCCGTGAACGGTGCTCAGGTGGCGGCGCAGTGGGTGCAGACGAACGACTGGGCCGACGACGGGCAGGACAACGGGAGTCGCAGCGCGGCGCAGGTCACGACCCGTTCGGGCACGGTCAGTGGCGGCCGGGCGTACAGCGTGAAGTCCTTCGCGGGCGGCGTGGTCGAGCAGTGGTCGGTGACGGGCATGGGGCACGCCTGGAGTGGCGGGAGTACCGCCGGGTCG